>CAJXBM010000012.1:0-42069 GCA_913051185.1 uncultured Chloroflexota bacterium
CGAGTAATCGAACGACAGGAATGGCTAGCCTACCCGCGTCCTATGGATTCTTCTCGGGTGCAAATACGTCGTATGCCTTGGCGGCAAGAAGGCATATGGGACTATATGGAACCACACAGGACCAATTGGGTGCGGTCGCGGTGTCAACTCGCGCCTGGGCCACTATGAATCCTGCGGCTATGCAACGAAAACCTATGACGCTTGATGATTATCACGGCTCGAGATGGATCGTTGAACCATTTCACTTGCTTGACTGCACTTTAGTTTCTAATGGTGCGGTGGCAGTAATTGTAACGGCATCCGATCGAGCTCGAGATTTACAACAGCCACCTGTTTATATTGCTGGTATGGGACAAGGTCACCCTGGAAACCCACGACAAGCTGGTTACGAGAATGAAGTAAACACAGGTGCCCGTATTGCACGAGATACCGCTTATTCAATGGCTGGCGTCGGTCCAAATGATATCGACATCCGCGAACTCTATGATTGCTACACCTACACAACTCTCGTCACACTAGAGGATTATGGCTTTTGCGAAAAAGGTGAAGGTGGGGCTTTTGTTGAAGATGGGAAACTAGGTCCTGGCGGCTCTCATCCGACAAACACCGGTGGTGGTCAATTATCTGGTTATTATATGTGGGGAATGACTCCCGTATCGGAAGCGGTCATACAAACCCGTGGCCAAGGTGGTGAGCGACAAGTGGAGAAACGTGATCACGTTTTAGTCTCAACACAAGGCGGAATACTTGATTGGCATTCCACACTGATACTAAGTCCGAACGCTGACGCAGGAACGAGGAATTAAATCATGACCACTCAAGATCAAATTGCTCGACCGTCACCTATCGTCGACGAAGCTTCAAAGCCTTTTTTTGATGCCGCGGCTGACGCAGTTCTCCTTCTGCAGCGTTGCAACGTATGTGAAGCTTACCTGTGGCCGCTGCGAGAAATTTGTACAGAATGCTTGAGTACAGACCTAAGTTGGGCCCCCTCAAATGGAAAAGGGGCTGTACATTCATTCGTTATTATGCATCGCTTGTTTCACCCAGCTTTTCAAGAAGATGTCCCATATAACCTCACCGTTGTGCAACTAGATGAGGGCCCCCGAGTAACCTCAATCATCAAAGGTACAAATAATGAGGAAATTGAAGTGGGAATGAATGTGTCTGCTAACTGGCACGATGTAAACGGAACTCCACTACTACATTTCGAAGCGTCCTAAAGGAGATTTTATGACTAATGTTGAATTTCGCCCGGCCACCGAGGAAGAACTTCCAGAGTTTTATCGGCAGGCGTCACGTGCTCTGGGTATGACCAATGACAGTTTGGCAGGAATGAACCCCGATTGGACCATGTGCGCTTTCGTTGACGAAAAACTAGTAACAACCTACGGAGCATGGCCTCTGCAGATACGATTCAATGGGCCCGCGGTTCCGATCGCAGGAGTAACTATGGTGTCGACCGATCCATCCCACCGCCGTAGAGGTTATCTCCGTAGCGTAAAGAAAAGACATTTTGAGCAGATGCATGAACAAGGTGAACAAGCGATTGCCGCCCTTCATCCTGCATGGATGGCGGTCTATCAGCGATACGGGTACGGAACTATAAATGATCGTCATTCCTACGTGATCGAACCGCGATTCATTAACTTCCACCATCCGGTTGAAATCACTGGCAATATCCGTGAAGTAAACCTTGAAGAAGAATTCGGACTACTTGTCGACGTCTATCGAAGATTCCGTGAGGATCGTAATGGGCTGGTGCACCGAGGTAAGGCAATGTGGGATCAAGGACCGCTAGAGCCTACAACGCCTGAGCGACAAAGATCAATCTTTACATATGAGGAATACGGAGAGCCACTAGGCTACGTCATTTATACGTCGGGGCCAGGATCTGAAATCGGGTCACATGCCAATAACGGGGTAACACAGTATGCCGACGTCTCAGATTTCTTTGCTATTACGCCAGCAGCCTATCAAGCACTATGGAAATTGTTATCCGGAATAGATAATATTCAAAACATTCGATGGAATAATGCGCCTTCTAATGATCCGCTGGCAAACATGTTAGTTGAACCAAGAATGCTGAATACATCTCGCCGAGACGGCATTATGTCGAGGCTGGTGACTGTAAAGGATGCGTTATCACAGCGTAAATACGACGTTCAGGGTGAAATCAGCTTTAAGTTAGTTGATGATTTTTGCCCATGGAACAGTGGTTCGTGGAAGCTCCGTACCGACGAATCGCAGGCGGAGGTTGTACCGATTCAAGCGGGCACTGAAGATTTAACTCTAACTCCAGACACGTTAGCAACGTTAGCATTTGGTTATTACGCCGCGACCGATGCCGCAAGAGCTGGTCTTATGGACGTACAAAAACCTGAAGCATTAGTGGAATGGGATCGTACGCTCAAAACACGATATACACCCTATGAGGCTGAGCATACCTGGTGAAGATCGATGCTAGTCAACTTGAGCCAGTGCTTCGATTTGTTTCATATGATCAAGAATGTGCCAAATTGCGAAGTCAACTGCACCACCAATAGTCGGTTCAAATCCCTGACCTAAAAGAATGTCTGCGGGCTTTTTTATATCACCGTCTTCGATATATCCGTATACACGATTGGTGTCTTTTTCAACCTGCGCGAAAAGATCAAGCGCATGTTCAGGAGTAGCCGCATTGACTGCAATTGGATCAACTGCACGGGCATCCATGGCTGATGCCACCGCATTAGCAAAATAGTTTTCATTGTCAATCGTATGTTCCGCGATTTTACGTACGCCCCAATTATCATCCTCGCCCATCTCCCAAGATTCAGAATTCTCTTGAATAACTGTCCTAAGGCGGGCGCGCGCCTCGTCCAACTTGTCACGAAGCTCTTGAGCTGTTGTCATAACTAATAATCCCTTGTCGATGCGCTCACTAAATATATAAATCAGAGTAGCTCTACGTCGCCAATATGTCACAAAAGCGCGTAACCGCGTACATCGCTACGCTCATGTCAGTGCCACAATTGAATCGCCGAGGAGAATTCAATGATAGACAGCTCTAATACCGTAAAGGACGTCTTGTCCGAGTCAGATGCAGCGACACGTAGCAAGAACATCTCAAATGTTGAATATCATCTCGATTTGAATCTACCAGGTGCTGCAAGTGACACCTACTCCGGAACATTAGAGGCAACATTCACAATTGAAACAAATCCTGAAACCTTTCTGGATTTCACGGGATTTAAAATCACTACACTCATACTCAACGGGCGCGTAATCGCGGACCCCAGCTGGAACGGACACCGACTTCTGATCGGGACTCGTGACGGACTACTTACAGGTGCAAACACGATTCGGTTGGAATATATTAATGAATATGACCACACGGGTGATGGATTTCATCAATTCATCGATCCAGAAGATGATCAAGAGTACGTTTATTCAAACTTTGAGCCCTACTCTGCCCACAGGCTATTTCCGTGCTTCGATCAGCCAAATATTAAAGCTCAGTACAAACTTGCAGTAGAATGCCCGTCCGACTGGACTTTAATCGGTAATAGTAAAACAGACTCAATAAATGATATTGGTGGAGGTCGTACTAGACATAATTTTGAACAAACAAAATTATTCTCGACTTATTTATTTGCTTTGGTAGGAGGGCCTTATCAGAAATTTGAAAGTCAGTACAATTCGAAAAAATCAAACTCAGAGATAATTCCACTACGGTTTTACGCGAGAAAGTCTTTAGCGCCTCATGTTGACGAAGCCGAGTTATTTGAAGTCACCTGTCAGGGTTTCGAATATTTCGAAGATTTCTTCGACTTCGCTTATCCCTTCGGAAAGTACGATCAAATCTTTGTTCCGGAATTTAATCACGGTGCTATGGAAAACGTGGGAGCTATCACCCATTCAGAACGTTTGGTATTTAGAGACCCGCCTACTTATAACCAGAGACTAACAAGGGCTGAAGTCATTCTTCATGAGATGGCACATATGTGGTTTGGTGACTTAGTAACCATGAACTGGTGGAATGATCTGTGGCTGAATGAGTCATTTGCGTCTTACATGAGTTTTTTAGCGCTCACGGAGAACACACGATTTACTGATGCGTGGCAATCTTTCAACTCGCGTATGAAAGCGTGGGCATATCGGCAGGATCAGTTGATCACCACGCACCCTGTTGCAGGTGAGGTCATTGACACCGATCAAACTTTTCTAAACTTCGATGGTATTACGTACGGAAAAGGCGCGGCAGTCATTAAACAGCTGGTAAAAACCATAGGAATGCCCGCCTTTAAGTCTGGTATGCGACGTTATATGGCTGAACATGCATTCTCCAACACTACACTCGATGACTGGCTTGAAAGTCTCGGTGAAGGGGTCGATCAAGACTTGAGGGGTTGGGCCGATTCATGGTTAGAAACCGCACAGCACAATAGCATTCAGATTCATCGAACTGGAAGCAAAGATGACCATAATATGATGCTCGTCTCTCAATCAGCTCCAGATGAATTCCCCACTATTCGAAGCCATACGCTTGAACTGCTAGCTGGAGACTTAGTTGACTCAGTGTTCACCAGCACGACACACAAGATCGTAGTCACAGATCAATCAAATCAAATTAATATTTCAAATAACACCGCTGATTTTCTTTTTCCGAATTTTGGAGATCACGGCTATGTACAAGTTATCTTAGATCCAGAGTCTCTAGAGTTTGTTAAGCAACACTTAGAAAAAATCACAGACCCTCTGCTCAGAATGCAGATCTGGCAATCGCTCTGGGAAATGGTCAGAAACCAGGAATTAAGTTCACTTGATTACATACGGATTGCAACCGAAAAGGTCAAAATCGAGAACGATTTAGAACTCATTCAAGTCATCATTGAGCAACTTGGTGCCGCAGTATCACGCTACGTCCCGGAAGAGGTGAAGCTTTCGGAAGCTCGTAATTTATTTACGTTAGCTAAGTCGCAGTTGGCTGTAGCTCAAAATTCTGATGAAAGAATCTTATGGGGACGAGCCATGTTTGGATTTGCGATAGCAGACGATGACATCTCGGAAAGCTTAGATATTATCAACGGTAAGGCATCGATAAAGGAATTTACTCCAGATCAAGATATGCGTTGGGGAGTTATTACGAGTGCGATCGCAGCAGGCTTTGAAAACGCACAATCGCTTGTGGCTGAAGAGCTCGCTAATGACCCAACCGATCGAGGCGAGCGGGCTGCCCTTCGAGCAAACACGTCAGTACCTAACAAGGAAACCAAAGACCAAGCCTGGGATAAATTCACCAGTGGCTCTGGTTATGGGTCTCTACATCAGACAGCTGCCGCAATGTCTGGCTTTTTATGGTGGAAGCAAGTCGACCTACTTACACCTTATGTGGAACGGTTTTTTAGTGAAGTCACTCAGGTGTTCGAGACGGAAGAAAATCATTTCGCGCAATCGTATTTCGGGTCTTTATTTCCAGGATACCTAGTTGATTACGATTTGCTGGAAAAGTGTAATCGCTTACTGGAGAAAACACCGTCAGACAATCAACTGTTAAGGCGAATGCTTCTAGAGGCGAATGATAATTTAAGCAGAGCAATAAAGTGTCGAGAATATGCCCGCAAATAAAGAGTAATCGTTAAAGGTGTTTTGTGAAGTTATTTAGTGCGCCAAAGCCACAGGAGTCACAAAACAAACTTTATTACGGCTGGTACATAGTAGGTGCTGGGTTGATTATTCAACTCCTTGGAGCATCACTTATGCATCATGCCCTCGGTGCATACGCTTTGGCAATCACTCGAGATCTCGGTTGGAGCAGAACAGCACTTTCCGGCGGGTTCTCACTTGCAAGATTTGAAAGCGGCCTGCTCGGTCCCGCCCAAGGCTGGCTCATTGATAAATATGGACCACGCTCCATTTTAAGATGGGGTTTGGTCTCATTCGGATTAGGATTTATTGGGTTTAGCCAAATCACTGAACTTTGGCATTTCTACATAATCTTTACGGTAATCGCCATCGGATCAAGCCTCGGAGGCTTCATGTCAGTAACCGTGGCTGTCGTGAGTTGGTTCGATCAAAAACGAGCTAAGGCTTTAGCTTTAGCTCAACTCGGGTTCTCGATCGGTGGCCTTCTAGGTGGGTCTATTGTCTTAGTGATGATCACCGAGATTGGATGGCGAGAGTTCTCATTTGGATCAGGCCTGCTTATCCTCGTACTGGCATTCCCTCTCACATCTGTGATGTATCGGACGCCCGAAGATTTCGGGCTCACCATTGACGGACTCCAACCTGAAGGTCGATCAATTAACGAAAATTCCTCAGAAAAAAATAGCTCAACGCGTGATGAACCGGTTTACACATGGCAAGATGCAATGAAAACATCTTCATTTTGGATGATTGGATTGGGACATGCATTTGCAGTCATGGTTGTGTCAACTTTAATGCTCCATCTTCCCTTACATCTCGTGGAAGGTAGAGGATTCTCTGAAGTACAAGCAGCGGTGATAGCAGCAGGTATGATGGCGTGTCAAATACCAGGACAAGCTATTGCCGGATCTTTAGGAGAACGGATAGGAAAAAGAAAATTGACTACGACTGCCATGCTTATGCATGGTGCGGCGCTACTAATTCTTGCTCAATATTCCTCCTACCCGATGATGGTTCTTTTTGCAGTTCTGAATGGTGTTGCTTGGGGCATTAGAGGTCCGTTGATGCAAACAATGCGGGCTGAATATTTCGGTCGAAAACATTTTGGAATGATTATGGGCTGGTCGTCCGTACTTATTATGGCCGGGTCCTTTAGCGGACCAATGATTGCCGGCTGGTTGTTTGATATAGCAGGTTCATACGAAACCGGCTTCACTTTCATAGCAATGTTCCCGATTGTCGGTTCATTATTTTTCTTATTTGCCGGACCGCCAAAAAAACGAATCTAACAAGTAACATCCGCGATTAATTCCATGATTTTGTTCGTAAATTTAGTGCTGTGCTTCTATCAGTCGCATCAAATCGGATAGATGCTACTTCATCAACAATAATTGTGGGAGCATTACTATTATTACTTCCCAGTACGCCTCTTAGTCTAAGAAACACAGCAGTATTAATAATTAGATTGTATTTATCAACTATTTCTGGCCGTAACAAGGCGTTAATTACACCAAATTCATCCTCAAGTAATAAAAATACAACTCCATTTGCAGTAGATGGTCTTTGACGACATACCAACAAACCAATCACCTCTACTTCGGCAGATGCTGATTGAGAAGTCAGATCACAGCTAGATATAAATTGATTTGGTTGCATACTGCGAAAAAATTCCATCGGATGGCTATCTGGAGAAAGATTCAATAATCTATAATCCGCTACCATTTTTTCAAATCGACTGAAATCTTTAAAGTTTATATCAGTGGTTGGTTCTTGAAATGACAATTGCAATTGATGGTTAGATATCCCATTTGAATCGATATACGTTGACAGGGCTTTTCCCTGAAATAATCCTATATGCCAGATTAATTGGCGCCGATTCAGCCCAAAAGAATCGAATGCACCTACTTGAATCAAATTAAGCACAATCTCTACTGGCAATCCCGTACGCTGAATAAATTGAAATAATGTCTCGTATGGACCAGCTCGTTCACGCTCAGTCACTATTTGACTTGCAAGAGTCACACCGATTCCTCGCACATAACCAATCCCAATATCAATAGTGTCAGAGTTATCCACAATGCTAGATACCACTGTGCAATCAATACTGCTGGAATTGATATCTGGACGGTTTATCATAATACCGTGGCGTTTGGCATCATTTGTTAAAACATGTGGTGGATAAAATCCCATAGGTTGATTATTAAATAGTGCACAAATGAATTGAGCTGGATAATATTGTTTAAGCCACGCTGTTTGATAAGCCAATAACGCAAAAGCAGTCCCATGGCTTTTAGGAAATCCAAACTGAGCAAATCCTAACAAGTTATTAAATATCTCGATTGCAGATTGTGATGAAACGTTTTTTTTGGAAGCAGCATTCAAAAATTTCTCGCGGTAATCATTAATCTCGACCGATCCAGATTTCTTTCCTAAGGCACGGCGAAAATTATCAGCTTCACCAGCCGTGAAATCAGCTAACACTTGAGCCACTTGGATAACCTGCTCTTGAAAAATAACAACACCCAACGTTTCACCTAGAACTGGGCGTAAATCTGGATGTGCATAAGGCGGTTCATAATCTGAAGACAGTAATTTCTTTTCACGTCTTTGTATATAAGGATTAACAGCGCCACCCACGATCGGTCCAGGCCGTACGATCGATACTTGTATCGCCAAATCATTTAAATTTCTAGGCTTCGTACGAGGAAGCATAGCGATTTGTGCACGGGATTCAATCTGAAATACTCCAACAGTATCCCCGGCACATATCGAATCATAGACTGCACTATCCTCAAAATTAATCCTAGATAAATCTATATCAGGATCCTTATCTTGCATTATCAAATCCACAGTTTCTTCTACTACTGAAAGCATTCCCAACCCGAGTAAATCAATCTTAATCATTCGAGCATCGTCGATAGAATCTTTATCCCACTGACATATATAACGATCTGGCCAAGCAGTCGGTTGACACGCAACATAATTCGTCAGTGGTTTAGATGAAATTACCATTCCACCAGGGTGCTGAGACATATGCCTAGGAAAACCAACTATCTGCTCTACTAAATCCAATAGGAGTTGCCATCTTGAAATCTCATCTTTTTGTGAAAGTTCAATTGATGATTTGATGAATTCACCCAACTCATCAATACTCGAAACCAGAGTGGATTGCTTTATCAAACGTCGGAGTAAATTTTTAGGCAACCCAAGTGCCTGGCCTACATCGCGAATAGCACTTCGTAATTTATAACGAGCAAATGTCGCCACCAAAGCTGCATACTCAATTCCCCAATAACTATATATTCGTTCTATGAGTGCTGCCCTGATATCACGTGGAAAATCAAGATCAATATCAGGCAAAGAATATAATTCGTCATTTAAAAAGCGCCCTAAAAACAGATCGCTCTTTACAGGATCAATATGGGATAAGCCGATTAAATAACACACTACAGAGGCAACGGACGATCCTCGTCCACGACCAATTGGAAGTTGATTTCGGTATTTAGTATTTGAATCTTGAATTTCATCTGCCACAGATTTTGCGAGCTCAAAAATATCTGCATATATGAGAAAAAAACCTGATAATTCATGCTTATTAATTAAACGCAATTCTTCAATTAAACGCTCATATGCTGTCGCTAGGAATTCAGTATTTTGATAGCGAGCTTCAAGTTTTTGAAAACACATTTCAGATAAATATTCATGTGCTGATAATTCACTCGGTAATGTTGAGGTTGGTAATTCATATCCAAGATCTTCAGTTAGATCAAATTGACAACGCTCCGAAATCAACACAGAATTCTCGGTCAGATGTTTCCCATATTGCGAAAAACGAATAACTTGCTCACCCGGATCTCTTAAATAAAATTCTGCGTTTGGCCGACGTACTGATTCAGCTTGATCAATACTAATCTTATGATTGATAGCAACCAAAACATCCTGTAAACGATATCTACTTGGAACGTGATAATGAACATTCCCAGTAGCAACTGAGGGAATTCCAGTGTCACTGGATAATTTAAGCAGCCGCCTAGCACGATTAGAATCACCTAATACAAAGTTATCCTGAATTTCAATAAAAACATTCCGTAATCCAAAAGAATCCACCCAGCATCGCAAAATTTCCTCGGCAGCTTTAGCCTCACCCTTCATTAATTTCTGATTAAGTAAACCTCGTTGACACCCTGTCAATAAAATTACACCTTCGGCATGACTGATTAATGTTGAAATAGAAACTGATGGATCTATTCGCTTATCTTGTCTTAATAAAGCTGTCGGCTCATACAAACCAAATGCTGCACTTGATAACTTGCAAAGATTTGAATAACCAATTGAGTTCTCTGCTAAAAGTGTTACGTGATGCTTTATTTCTGCATTCATTAAATCTGTAGGGTCACCAATTACATCTAGCTCTAATCCGATAATTGGTCGGATTCCTATTCTTTTTGCTCCTTGTGCAAATTCCATCGCCCCCGAAAGAGAATTATGATCGGTCAAAGCTATGCTTTGGTAGCCCATTTTTTTTGCTTGTCGCAGTAACTCATCGACAGAAGATCCACCCTCAAGTAGCGAATAGTTAGAATGCATATGAAGTTCGGCATATTCAGGTTGCATGACTTAAAACTAATCACTGCTTCTCAGGAAAACCTGCTAAATAATTGAGAAAACCAACTATTGGTCTTCAAATCATGAAATAGTGTGATTACACCACCAGAGTCTAAAACCACCCTGAAATAACTTCGTTGGCACTCTTGATCGTTCCACCAGTTATCAATCAAGTGCCAATGATCAATAATTTCAATAATTGGCTTATTTGAAACCATAATTGGCCAAGCCGTGTGAGCGAAAAAAGACAGGCAATATTCGTCTGATTCAATAACCTTCACTCTAACCACATTGGCGCTCCCTAAGTAAGATAATCCGTGAGGGCGAATTGTTTTTCTGGTAATCGATGCCACCTTGAAACCTCCTTAATTTGGAATAAGGCTGGGTGACCATAACGCGTCTTTAAATGTTCAGCGGTATCAATCAATTGCTGCTGTCGCTGTCGTGTCATCTCAAATAATGAAAGTTGGTAACCAGTTTGATTAATGAATTCAAGAAATTCAATTCGCAATAAAGAAATTGGTTCCGAGTATCTAATACGATCAATATGAGATGAGATCGCTAACCAAATCTGAGTGAGTGAACTAGTGGGCGTTCTCAACGTTTTCTCAAAAAAATATAATTTACCTGTCTCAGTCTCAAATTCAATCTTTACTCGAACAAGTAGTAAATTTCTAAATCCTAATTTCTGAAGTAGTTGCGCCAATAGATTTTGAGTAAATACTTTTAAGACTGTCAGATCTGATATAGGATCTAATAATTGAATTTCATCAAATAATTTCTTATCTTCAGATATATTTGATCGCAAATACTCTTCATCACGATTTGTTGCTGCCAACCAAGCATGGGTACCAACAGAACCAAACTGAGACTCGATTGTTGAACGTGAAAGTGCTGTAAATTGACCAATTGTGTTTATTTGCAGTAATCGTAAACGTTCGATGGCATCAGAAGGCAAAGGAAGCAATTCTATTGGTAATGTGGCAAGAAAATTTACAGCAGTTCTCTCCTCAATATAATTCAACACCCCAGGCTTCCCATAGAAAGCGGCTAATTGAGTTGTGAATTTTTTATCTGCAATTCCTAAATGTACTTGTAATAGTGATCGAATATTTTGATTAGTTCTAGTCCGTATAAATTTCGATGCCCACACATCAGATAGAGAAAAAATCTTATCTGCTAACAATTCAACATCACCAAAATATGTATCCATTCCCTTGAGGTCCATTAATAAAAAGCCCGATGAAATCTTCTCCACGACTGGTGAGACTTCTTGTGCAATTAATATAAATTCTTCAAATGCCGCCTTTGTTAATACCGCATTGATTTCAATGATTCTCAATTGTGGGTATGTTCCAAATGCCTGAGCATATGTTTGATCTGGTAAGACTCCAAATTTTCGTGCCGAAAAAGTTACGTCAATGATTTCTTCTGTATCAGGATCGCACAAGGCAATAGGAGGCAATATGTCATCCATGAAATCTGTATGCTGTGACAAATTAACAGCTAATTCAAAAGAGGGTACAAACAAACATCCTAGTGACAATTTCCCCCTCCATACTAATTATATTAGAACATATGTTCTAATATAATTAGTATAAATCAATCTTGTGATTATGCAACTTCTAGCGAATAAACTCGATCCTCGGCTAAAGTCACCATATTCTGCAACTAACAGTATGGAAAGAAATTATCTCTATGAATAAAAATACGGCTGCACAAGCATTTTTTAAAAAAGATGAAAATAATCCTTCTGTTTATCATCCTACCCTTAATGCTCGTGGCCCATGGGATCCGAATTCATTACACGGACGTGTAATTGCTGGGTTAATTGCACACGAAGTCGAAGCAAATTATTCAAATCGAGATGGTTTTCAGGATATGCAGATTACGCGCATGACTATTGATTTATTACGATTAGCGCCAATGGCGCAACTAGTCGTTCAAAGCAATATAGTGCGCTCTGGTAGACGAATACAAGTAATAGATGTACAAATCAGCACGAATCATACAGAAAAAGGAGTCCTTGAAATAGCACGTGGAAGTGTGGTTCTGCTAAAAAAGAGCGAAGAGCCAATGGGTTCCGTATGGTCTACTCCAGCCTGGGACATTGATGCACCTGATGAAAACATGGATATGCCTGATTTAGTTGGAGAGCGACTTCCGATGTGGCACACAATCAATGTCGGATTCACAACTGGACCGCTGCCAATTTCTGGCTCCAAAGTTTCTGCTGATAATTCAAATGATGTCAATTTAGCTACTGATAATCCGCAACGTGAAATTGGGCCAAGACGTGCATGGATTAGAGAAACACATGCATTTATTGAAGGTGAAATCATTAGTCCAATTCTCCGTGTAGCTCAAGTAGCAGACTTCGCAAACCCTTTCGTAAATTCTGGAACAAATGGCTTAAATTACATTAATACTGATATATCGCTATATTTACAAAGAAACCCTGTCGGCAGCTGGATAGGAGCTGAAACGTTTTATCACGGTGCTGATAATGGAATATCGATTGCCACAATAGCGCTATATGACAAAATTGGTAAAATTGGAACTTCTACTGTTTGTGGCCTAGCTCAAGTTCGATCCTAATAGACTCAATAAAAGATCTCCCGAATTCTCAAAATGAATACCCTGCCCTCCAACACACTGCAAATAGTAATTCCTGGAGATTCACCAATACACATTGGTGGGACAACTCATCTTGATAGATTAAGTGAATATGGAGAAGTCACACTATATTCAACACCTCCCAAAAATACTAATGAACAAATTCAACGATGTATAAATGCCGATATTGTGCTCAATAGTCGTTCAAGTCTCACATGGCCAAAATCAGTACTTCAAGCTCTACCTCGACTAAAACACATATCAACCACTTCTGTTGGTTTAGACAATATAGATATCGTCGAAGCTCAAAAGTTAGGAATTACCATCAGTCACCAAACTGGTAATACTGCAACGATTGTCGCAGAGCATGAATTTGCACTCCTACTATCAGTAGCAAGACAAATTCCCGCACAAGATAAATCTATTCGGGATGGGATATGGGATCCTGGAGAAGGTCAACATATATTCTTAAAAGAAAAAACTATCGGAATTATTGGAATGGGGAATACAGGGACTGAAATGGCGAAATTCGCCACGGCTTTTGGCATGAATGTTATCAGTTGGACGTTCAATCCAGAAAAGAATAGAAATCTTCCGGTAGACGTAACATTCTTAGAATTTGACGAATTACTTGCAAAGGCTGATGTCATTTCACTGCATACAGCACTATCGAATGAAACCAAATACTTGATCGGCAAAAGAGAATTGAGTTTAATGAAGCCTGAAGCAATTTTAATTAATGGATCACGTGGAGGAGTTATAGATACGGATGCGCTCGTCGATGCCTTAACCCGCCAAAAGCTCTACGGAGCCGGTCTTGATGTTTTTGAAACTGAACCGCTTCAAGCAGCTCATCCGTTAATGAGTTTTAATAATGTCGTACTCACACCACACGCTGCAGATGCAACACCTGAAGGTCTCGATTACCTCAACCGTGACTCGGTAGATCACATAATAAACTTTATCGAAGGCAATCCTAAAGGACTTTACCAATAGTAGAAAATTAAACCAATTGCTTATTTTTTGGCGCTACTTGTCGCACTCGGACGAAGAGCCCAGCTCGTCTCTGTAATGTTAGAAAATTCTCTTTTCATTCCACAGCTGCACTGCCCAGTAGTCTGCTCACCACCCGGTGGTGGAAGTACAAATCTATGTTCATGATCCGCATCGATATTCTTACCACTCATAATTACCCCCCGCAATTATTACCCAAGTAATTAACCTTAGTTTATCAGTTTATTCCAATTCCTTCACCTATATCGAATGCTCATTTATTACTGCATTCGTTAATTGGAATTCTTCTGCAATCAGTTCATAAGAACGAATACGATCCGTAAAATTATATGTAGTAGTCAATAAAAAAAATTCGTCAACTGCATATCTTTCAGCACGCGCTCTCAGCTTTTGGCCAACATCATCAGCAGATCCCAGAACATCCACAGTTTTCAGATAATTAACGTAATCAATTTCAGCATCAGAATATTGAAATTTTTCAGCATCATCAATTGAGGGGATTTTTCCTCTGCGAAATTGCCAACAGTATCGACTCGAAGCAATCCGTTCGGCTGATGATTGAGAGTCTGCACAAAGTGCCGACAGTGCCACAGCAACTTGCGGTTCAACATTGAATACAGAAGGCTTGAAATTCTCTCTATAAATTTTAAGAATCTCTGCTCCTGACAGTGGATTAAGAAATTCGGCAAAGCAAAAAGAAAGTCCATATTTTGCCGCAACAAATGCACTCTCGTTTGATGAGCCTAACATCCACACTGCCGGAAAGATTTCCGTGACTGGCTGTACAACTATTTCATTTCTTAAAGCAAGATTTGATTTTGTTTCTTTAAAGTAATCAAGTAATTCGCAGATCATTGTTTCATACGCCTCAAGCGGAATAAGTTCACGATCAAACGACAAACGTGAGGCTACTTTCTGGTGCCCCCCGATTGCTCGACCTAGACCTAAATCAATTCGGTTTTGATATAGAATTTGTAATGTTTGAAATTGTTCGGCCACTTTCATTGGAGAATAATGCAACAACATTATTCCACCCGACCCAACGCGGATTTTCTGCGTTGATCCTGCAATAGCAGATATTAATATCTCGGGAGCCGAACAAGCCAATCCTTGTGAAGCATGATGTTCGGCAACCCAATAACGCTTATAGCCTAATTTCTCGGTGATTTGAGCCAGCTTCACACTTTCGTGAATTGCCTCACTCGCAGTTCCACCCTCACGAATTGGAGATTGATCAATCACGTTTAGCCGCATTAAATACCTTTCTGCTCAGCACTCAACAGTATGTCAGATTACTCTTAAAACAGTAGAAATTAATCAAGAAAAGAGAAGGTTTGACATTATGAACTCGAATCAAGGTTTAAGAAAAATGCGCGAGCCTGATGATGACATACGTGAAGCCCTCGATGAGTTGCCATATGGTGTCTACGTTATCGGCAGTTCCGATGGACAAACCCCGAATGCAATGATAGCTGACTGGGTTATGCAAGTCTCATTCAACCCAAGACTACTTCTGGTGTCGTTTGAGAAAGATTCATCTTCACTTTCTCGTATTCGAAATCACCGCTTTTTTACTGCGAATCTGCTTAATCAAGAGAATAATGGCATGGCTCTCGCTGCCCAGTTTGTGCAACCAGCTAACACCACAAAGATAAAAGGACGACAGGAACAGGCCAACTCTGCACCGAAGAACAAACTAGAGGGCATCGAGTATCGAATTGCTGAGCATGCCCTAGGTTGTCCTATATTAGAGGATGGCTTGGCATTTCTTGAATGTGAAGCTAAAGAATTTATAGATGCTGGAGATCACGTATTAGCGATAGGCTCAGTTTTATACGGTGAAGTCCAGCAATCTGGAGAGCCGTTGACATCCACATATACCGGCTGGACATACTCAGGTTAAGATTAAAAACAGCCACTAAGTCACTGTCTGATGGCGAGGTAGTCCCGATAATTCAAACGAGCGATCGACTAATTCAATTGAATTTTCAACATCATTCTCAATCGTCAGGAATTCACCATCAGAACCGTGCTTCAATTTAAAACGACTTGTTCCCAAATATTCAACCTGCTCGATACCGGTCAAATCAGTCCACTCTAACGAATGGAGCACTTTTCCGCGATGCAAAGAAAATATCAATTCATCGGTCAATACTATTAAGGTGGCGGTATTTCGCCATGTGATCACGACAATTGGAAGCATAAATAACGTGACGCCAAAGGCGAAAAGTCCAAAACCCCAAGCTTCGTTCACTCTAAAAATTAAACCGATAGCGGTAGATATGATCGCGATCAAGCAAGGCAAAGCAAACGATGCGTTCTGCCACCAATGCGAATCATTTAGATAGATTGAATCTATTTGCGAACCTCGGCCTGCATTTAATGACTCAACGAATGCTTTATCTGCCGTGTGTAAACGTTCTAGCTTATGGCTCAATAAATCTGTACTTTTCAAAAAACACCCCGAACCAGTGGAACTCCATCTAAACCCAATCTAGACTGCTAAGGTTATACAAGCATCTCATGTAACGAAGAAAGCCTAACTTCGAGGGTTATATATCTTGAAAATGCCAACAGTAGCTGAGCCAGACTACGAACAGTCCGTGACTGCCGCAGGAGGCTTTTTACAGAGAAATCCGCTAGCTAAGTATTTATGGCAATACAAGTATTACTATCTGGTTTCATTGATTGCCTCGCTGATAGCAGCTGTCATATCTTTGCTGGTAACAACCTACTTAGTTGAAAGAGCCATCAGTTATATAAGTGACGGACGGTCCATATCTGCATTGGCACAACTAGCATTTCTTATACTCCTTGCTGGACTGATTCAGTCAGTATTTGGTTGGAGTGGACGATGGTTCGGGTCAACTGCGTCTCGAGAAATTGAATACTATCTGAGAGCTGACTTAACAAAACATTTTTTAAATCTTGATCAATCCTTCTTCCTTAAAAATCGCACCGGAGACTTAATGTCCCGCGCTATGAACGACCTCCAGGCCATCAGAGATATGATCGGCCCTATTGCATCAGCCATGGGACGAATGATTATCGTGCTCATAGTTGGCTTTCTTGTACTGCTTACAATGAACGTACGATTAGCTTTCTTTTCACTTGCGTACCTTCCATTAGTCGGACTAGTAATCGCATTCTTCGAAGTTCGAGTCGAACATCGATTCAATGCGGTGCAAGAACAATTATCTGTTCTGACTGATGCCGCACAAGAATCAATGTCAGGAGTCAGAGCCGTAAAAGCATACGCTCGCGAAGAGTCTGAAATAAGTGCGTTTTCATCTCAAAATGAAGAAATGAGAAAGCGGGCTATGAGTCTAGCAACATACCAAGCTGCCCTCTGGCCCGTATTTGTTGTACTAGGGATGGGTACAACTTTAATCGCACTTTTTTTTGGAACACCAGCAGTTATTGATGGCGAGCTCACCTCGGGGCAATTAGTTAGATTCATCCTCGTGTTAGGAATAATCTCTTGGGATCTCATGATGATCGGCTGGGTGATAAGCATCATGCAACTTGGCTTCGTAGCAAATAAACGAATTACTCAACTGTTTCGACAATCCCCGGCAATCCAAAATGCAGAGGTTAGCCTAGAAAATCATGGCTCGACAGGACACATAACATTCCGAGATGCCTCCGTTGCATTTGATGAAGCAGTCGTGTTGGATAATATTAATTTAGAAATCCCTCTCGGCCAAACCGTAGCAATTGCGGGAAAAACTGGCTCTGGCAAGACAACATTAGTTAATCTTTTACCGAGAATGAATGATGTGACAAACGGATCAGTGGAAATAGATGGTATAGACGTCCGAAAATATAAGCTAAACGTACTTAGAGACATGATTGGATTCGTGCCACAAGAAGCGTATCTATTTTCGGACAGTATCATAAACAACTTAAAATATGGTCAAAGCGATCCTACGGCAGAAAATGTTGCAACGGCGTTAGACGTATCACGGCTGTCAAAAGATCTTGAACAGCTGGATAACAAGTTAGACACACTTATTGGAGAGCGTGGTGCGTCACTATCCGGCGGCCAAAAGCAAAGAGCCGCTCTAGCACGCACAGTCTTAAAAAATGCCACTATATTAGTGCTTGACGATTCTTTGTCGCATGTTGATACGAATACCGAAGAAGAAATTCTCGGAGAACTCAAAACATATATGAAGGGCAGAACAACTCTGCTGATAGCGCACCGGACTTCCACTCTTAGAACTGCTGATACTATTGTCATGCTCCAAAACGGGAAAATTGTTGAATCAGGTCCTCATAATAAATTAGTCGCGGCAAATGGCCCATATGCACAGCTCTATAAAGAACAGTTGGCCGTTGAAGCTCTCGGTGTCGATCTTGATGAATTAGAGCTGGATGCACCGGTCAGCGGAGCAGAAAATATATGAGTTTCTACGAAGATGAGGAATTAACCGTAAGTTTCGACCGAACCGTGGTCACCAGATTCTGGGGGTATATGAAGCCCTATCGACTATGGTTATTCTTATCGGTCATATCTACAGTCGCACTAGCCATCCTTGAAGTACTTCCCTGGTTGCTCGTTCAACGTGCAATTGATAGTCATGTCACGCCAAAGGATCTAGACGGATTCAACACATTAGTTATCCAATTTCTCATCATACTTGGTGGAATATTCGTTCTGCGGTACAGCCAAACTTGGGTCATGATGTGGATTGGACAGAAAATAATCCTTCGCATGCGAATGGAGTTATTTCGACATATTGAGTACATGTCGGCGTCATTCTTCGATAAAAATCCCGTAGGGAGACTTGTGACAAGATTAACCGGTGATATTCAACAGATTGAAATGGTGGTTTCACAGGGAGTCGTGCAGATACTCTCAAACCTTCTAGTAGCTAGTGCCATGGTGGCAGCGATGTATATTATTTACTGGCAGCTAGCCGCGGTGCTTACGTTATTCCTAATCCCACTGATCTTAATAATTCGCAGATTCGCTCAAGCCCAGCGAGAGGCCTTTCGCGATCAAAGGATTTGGATGGCGCGGATTGGTGCTTACTTAAACGAAATAATTACTGGGGTATCAGTTATCCAATTATTCAATCGGCAAAAGAAAAATCTGCAGCTATTCGATGAGCGTAACCAAGGTGCACTACATTCAAATATGCGCGTACTCTTTTGGTTTGCTGCATTTGAGCCAGTCGTGATCATCTTTACTGCGATAACGACTGCCTCGATAATATGGTATGGCGGTGGCGAAATAGTTCGAGGTGCCATAACACTCGGTATATTAGTCCAGTTCCTAGGGTATATGAATCGTTTCTTTTGGCCGGTGCGAGACCTTACTGAACGCTACACAATGATTCAAGGAGCGATCGCGTCGGCAGAAAAGATTTTTGCGATATTGGATACACCACAAGGAATAGTGGACGCACAAAATGCCAAACCACTTCAAAGAATCAACGGTAAAATACAATTCGAAAATGTGTGGTTCGCCTACAACCACGATAATTGGGTACTAAGAGATGTGTCGTTCACAATAAATCCAGGCGAAAAAATTGCTATCGTTGGTGCAACTGGAGCCGGTAAGTCAACCACAATGGCACTATTTTCAAGATTCTACGATATAGAGCACGGTGAAATCTTGATTGATGACGTGCCAATCAAGTCGATGCCTCAAACATGGCTAAGGCGGAACACAGGAATTATGCTTCAGGATCCGTGGGTCTTCACGGATACAATCACTGAGAATATTAGAATGCGGGATTCAATGATCTCGCTAGATGTCGTGGACGCGGCAGCTAAAGCCGTAGGGGCTGACACATTTATTAATATGCTGCCAGCAGGATACGACACGCAAGTTTCAGAACGCGGTGCGAATTTCTCGACAGGGCAAAAACAACTCATATCACTCGCTAGAGTCGCAGCTTTTAACCCGCAAATTGTCCTCGTTATGGATGAAGCAACCGCAAGCATTGATCCTGAGACTGAAGCAATTATTCAGGCAGGCCTCGCTACAGTTATGGAGGGTCGAACTTCGATAATTATCGCTCATCGGTTGAATACAATTAAACACGTTGACCGAATCCTAGTATTTCATCAAGGTGAGTTAGTTGAAAATGGTAGTCACGAGGCCTTGATCGCCAAAGGCGGGATCTACACCCAATTATACGAAATGCAATATGGCTTGACTAGTAAATAAATTATGACTGGCTTGCATCGCTATGCAACCGCTACATCAACTTTTATAAACCTGTAAATTCGGGAGCACGCTTCTCTTCCCATGATCGTCTCGATTCTGCAACATCATGAGGTGCTCTTTGCGCAAAACTCAATCCAGAAGTCTCATTAATCAATGCTTGTTCTAACTCCACATGCAGGTTTCGCTGGGTCACTCTTTTTGCTGATCTGACAGCCATTGGAGGCCATCGAGTGATTTCTTCAGCAAAAGCTGCAGCCTCATCTAAGAGGTTTTCAGAAGAGTTAGTTAATCTATTCAAAAGACCTAACTCGTAAGCCTCAATTGAATCAATCATACGAGACGTAAGAATCAAATCAATAGCTCTTGAATATCCTAGTATGCGTGGAAGAAAGAACGACATTCCACTATCTGGCGACAAACTTCTCTCTAAAAATGTCGTCTTAAATCGGGTCAATTCGGAACCTATTCGCAAGTCACAAGCGAGCGCCATACTCATACCTGCGCCAACGGCAATGCCATTCACTGCAGCTATAGTAGGTTTCGTCATTCTATAGAAGGACACAGCCTGTTGCCCTACCCACCCAAATTCATCCAGTCGACGGTTTTGATCGGGGACTTCGGGCTCTTCCGAGTCAATTCCTCCCGTTAGATCAGCGCCCGCACAGAAACCTCTGCCTGATCCGGTCACAATCAAGGCGCGTATATTATCGTCTGCCTCAATCTCGCTACATACTGCGCGTGTCTCAGTCTGTAGGTTCTTATTCAACGCATTCAACACGTCAGGTCGGTTTAATGTCAAAATAGCAATATGGCCCTGGCGTTCAAGAATAATTTCTTCGTAACTCAATTTAATCCCTCGCAATCTATATCTAAGTCTACATTTTAACCACACCTTATCTAACTAAGTGTATGCTTAATTTATAGAGAAATTAAAAGGGTTACGAGCCAGAAAGATAGTGCTCCAATGACAAACGCAACTGAAAATCCGTCACCAGCTGCTGACGAAAAACATACCTACACAAAATCACGGCGAGTCACTCGAATTCAGCGTCGTGGACTAGATCCGCTATCTGGGAATATGATCCAAAAATTTCTAAAAAGATCTATCGTCAATATTGTCATCACTATGCGCTCTTCAAAAGAGATGCGAAAAACCGGAGTAGTTTACAATCCGCTCTCTAAAATTTCACATCAGGACCCTGAGACAGTATGGAGAAATCTTCGGTACAAAGATCCCGTCCATTGGTCTGACGTCGTCCAAGCGTGGGTAGTAAGTCGACACTCTGACGTCGATTCTGTACTAAGAGACTTCAAACGATTCTCGAACGTGCCGCAAATGCTCCTCAATCAAAATGATCCGATGACCGCAACCGATAACAATGAACTTGATGTAAACAATGCTCCCAGCATGCTTCAGTCCGATCCGCCAGATCACACACGACTACGAACGTTGGTTTCACATGCTTTCACTCCTAAGGCAATTGCATTGTGGAAAACGACTGTTGAAGCGGTGGCTGATGAATTAATTGAAAATATCAATGAGAAAAATAGGTTTGACTTTCTAACTGAATACGCAAACTTACTTCCGCTAATCGTGATCGCTGAGATGGTGGGAGTCCCGCATACCGACAGAGATTTGTTTAAATCGTGGTCAGTGAAAGTTGCCCGAACGCTTGAACCCACAATTACAGCCGATCAAGCAGAGGAAGCTGACCAAGCTACCATCGAACTTGCAGAGTATTTTGATGGAATTATTCAGTCACGAAGAATCGAACCAAAAGATGATCTCATTACGGTACTCATTCAGGCAGAAGAAGAGGGAGATAAACTCAACCATGGGGAAGTAATAGCTGCCCTGACGTTAATCTTAATTGCTGGCCACGAAACCACCTCGAATTTACTCGGAAATGGTATGTATGCTCTATTAAACAACCCTGAACAGCTCATGTGGCTGCGAAAAAACCCTGAGCAAATCGAAGTAGCAGTCGAAGAACTTCTACGTTTTGACTCACCTGTTGCAGTCAATGCACGAACTGCATTGGAGGATGTCGAAATAGGTGGAGTGCCAATCAAAGCCGGTGATTCAGTGATTCTACTGCAAGGCTCAGGCAATTTCGATGAAGATTTACGAGGAGACTCTGGTCATCTTGACCTTGAGAACGGTGACAAGAATCACTTATCATTTGGACGAGGAATACATTACTGCCTAGGAGCACCTCTAGCTCGACTTGAGGGTCAAATAGGCTTCCAAAAGGTCCTCGATCGATGGACCGATATCCGACTGGCTGAGTCGCCAGAATATAAAGATCATATCGTGCTCAGGGGATTAAAAACATTAAATGTGGAGGTCAACGACTAGATTTTGCTATTCATCGTTTCATTAATCTGACTTGAGATTTATAATACGTTCATGAATACAATATTCAATTCCGACACGCACGCACCACCATTTAAATACGACGATGTCCGACATCAAGACATAGGAGTTGCAATTGATGCGGCAATCGATGCTACGACAAAAATCTATCAGGAAGTCGTGGATATACCTAATCAAGATCGTACATTTGAAAACACAATTCTCCCATTAGATGATGTGACAAACCTTCTCATAGAAACTGATGGAGCCTTCTGTTTCTTAGCCTACGTGTCATCCGATGAAGAAATGAGACGGGTTGCTCAACAAGCGGACGAAAAACTATCGGAGTTTCAAACGCTTCTCGGATTCCGTGAGGATATCTTCATGGCAGTAGTAGCCTACACAGAAACGAATGACTTCATCAAACGGAGCCCCGTCGAAAAAAGACTAGTCGACTTTATTCAACGAGATTATCGAAGAAATGGTCTTGATCAATCTCTAGAACAGCAGAATAAAATCAAAACTCTCCGACAACGACTGGTGACCCTTGGAATTGAATTTAGAAGAAATATCGATGAGCACGAAGATTATATCCTTGTGCCACTAGAGGAACTCGATGGCTTACCTGATAACTACGTGAGTAGCCTCATCAAACAATCGACGGACGACGGAGATCTCTTCCAAATATCATTAGATTATCCTGAAATGTATCCGTTTATGGAGACTGCTTCGTCGGAATTTTGGCGAAAAGAATTATTTCTGAAGAACCACAATAAGGCAGCTGAAATCAACGCCCCACTACTAGAGGAAGCTCTAGGACTACGTCTTGAAATCGCTAAGCTTCTAGGATTTAATTCTTGGGCTGAATATTCTATAGAGCTTAAAATGGCACAAACTCCCGAGCGCGCTAAAGTTTTCCTCGCTGACTTACGCAGCAAGGTACAAATAAAGGCTAAGCAAGATCTCCAAATTCTGATCCAAGAGAAGCAAAGTCATCTGAAGGATATGACCGCAGAATTAGAGATCTGGGATTGGCGCTACTATCAACAACGTGTGCGTAAGGAAAAATTCAGTGTCGATCAATTCAAAGTCGCAGAATATTTTCCGCTCGATGCAGTAATAGGTGGAATGTTCGAGATCTATCAAAAAGTCACAGGTGTGGTTTTTCAAGAAATCAACGTACCTCGATCATGGCATACGGACGTTCGACTCTATGGGGTTACAGATTCCATTACACACGAACACCTTGCACATTTCTATATGGACTTGCATCCAAGACCGGGAAAATTCGGCCATGCTGCGGCATTCACATTAAGACCTAGCAGAATACAATCGGATGGAACTCGACAACCAGCAATCTCGGCGATAGTCGCCAATTTCACAAAGCCAACAGCTGAAGATCCGAGTCTATTACGACATAGTGAAGTTGAAACTCTATTCCATGAATTTGGTCACATCCTACATCAAACCTTAACTAAGGCTCCGTTCAGTCGATTCTCAGGAACCGCCGTGGAACGCGATTTTGTCGAAGCCCCTAGTCAAATGCTTGAGCATTGGGCCTGGGACCGTGATGTGCTCGCGGGTTTCACCCAGCATAAAGACACTGGGGAATCATTACCACAGGCTCTACTTGACCAAATGACGAAGGCAAAAAATATTGGCAGTGGTATTCATTATCTGAGACAAATCTACTTTGCTTCATTAGATCTTGCTTACCATGGCCCCGATTCAATCACAGATACGGATGCACCCGCCCGTGAATTACACGAAATTACCTCATTTGAATTCCCAGAGAATACGCATTTTCAAGCTGGATTTGGTCACTTATTTGGCTACGATGCAGGCTACTACGGATATCTTTGGTCACAGGTTTTTGGTGATGATATGTTCACCAGATTTGAAAATGACGACCCCATTCAAGTTGGAAAGGACTATAGAAAATTCATTCTTGAACCTGGTGGATCTAAAGATGCCCAAACACAAATCATAGAGTTCCTCGGTAGAGAACCGAATAATCAAGCATTTATCAAAGAAATTGGGTTAGAAAGTAACCTAGTTTAAGTCGGGCCTAGCACAGATCAGTAGATCCGCTATACACTAACTCAAAATTATCGTCTCACAGTGGATGGAGAATTATGACTAGTCAAACCGACACAAAAGTTGCATTCGTAGGTATGCAACTTGAAACTACTCGACAAACAATTTCCCAAGATGTAATTAATGATTATGTACAACGAACTGGCGATAATCATCCTTGGTACACAGGGGAATCCCCTTTTGGAAAGCCCATCGTTCCGGCGATGCTTACTTACAACTGGCCTGGTCACCCGAATAGCACGTGGTATCCAGAAAATATCTACGGGAATCTCCACGCGCGACATGAGTTTGAGTGGTATCAACCTGCTCTCGCCGGTGACACACTAATTGGCCATCGGGTCATTGTTGACCGCTATGAAAAACGAGGTCGTGTCTATTTGGTGCCAGAATTGACCATCGTCCGAGAATCGGATGGAGCGATAATTCTCAAACAGAGGCATCATCAATCATTTTTGCTTGAGGGAGAATCTCTACAAGAGACGAAGACCGTTGCAGTCGACAAGTCTCGCGAACAGGAAACTGCCAGAACACGAAGCAATCACCCTAGCGATGGTGAGTCTCTCGAGATATTCGGTCCCGTATCTAAGTTCGTAGATAAAGCGGTGGCCGATCAATACTCAGGATTGAAGCCAAATTACCATAATGACCTAGAGGCGGCCAGTGATCTGGGATTCCCTGACATTGTCGTACAAGGAACTCTTTCACTGTCGTACATCTGCGAGTTACTCACAAAACGGTTTGGTGCTGGTTTATTCGTCGGTGGGCGATTAGATATCAAGTTTGTGAATGTCCTTTGGGTAGGAGAAAAGATCTCAGCGAAAGGCGCGTTACGGGAGTTAACCCGTGAGGGTGGCAAGGAAAGGGCACAAACCACGGTCTGGACCGAAAAAGATGATGGAACTGTCACTATTGTCGGTCAAGCTTCCGCGGTAATCTAGTCACACTCTTTATCGGTGCAAAACACAGATTTTGTCTATGACGTTGTTGTCCTTGGTGCGGGATCAGCAGGCACGGTTGTTGCCGCGCGAGCATCCGAGGATCCAAATAAACAAGTATGCCTGATTGAGTCTGGACCAGACTATAGCGACTCGACCAGTCTTCCAGAAGATCTTAGAAATCCATACAAAAATTCTTTGATCGATCATGATTGGAACCACAGCTACCAACCTACGGCTGAGCATGAAAATATCAACTTCCCTCGGGGCCGTGTTACGGGCGGGTCATCAGCGGTTAATACGACCATAGCACTCAGAGGTATCCCTGAAGACTACGATCATTGGGCAGATCTTGGAAATTCCGAATGGAGTTGGCTAAATGTCCTCCCCAGCTTTATTCGTCTTGAACGAGATCTTGATTTTGGTAGCGAAAAATACCACGGTGACGCAGGGCCTATCGCTATACGGCGGCATCCTTGGGATGAATTAACAACCACTCATCAAGCATGGTGGGAAACTGCTAGAAACCTCGGAATCGCTGACTGTGAAGACCACAACAACCCAGATTCATTTGGTGCGGGTGCGCAGCCTATGAATCGAATTGGAAAACTCCGAATCTCAACCTCACTAGCTTATCTGGGAACAGCTAGAGGGAGACCCAATCTAACGATTCAAGCCAACAGTCACGTAAGACGGCTGATAATAAACAACCACAAAGTGACTTCAGTAGAAATTCAAACCACTGACGGTACGATTGAAAAGATTCATGGCAAACTATTTGTACTGTCTGCCGGAGCAATACAAACACCAGGTATTTTGAGACGAAGCGGAGTCGGTAAACCAGATGATATTCAGGCGATGGGACTGGATCTTGTGGCCAGAGTTGATGGAGTCGGTCATAACTTACAAGATCACCCGATAATTGCGCTTACCTGTGAGTTAGTTGATCCAACTCTAGCCAGTTCGGATATGCCACTTATTCAAACGGTGATGCGCTACACGGCTGATGGCTCTTCACACAGAAATGACCTGCAAATTGAATTGACCAGTTGGACACAACGTGATGATATCCCTAGTTCAGTAGCTCTTCTAGGAGTACTGGAGCACACCTACGGTTCCGGATCAGTTCTAACCAAATCGAGCGATCCATTTGCACAACCAGTGATTAATTCGCTCTTCTGTGAGGATGACCGCGACGCCTTCCGACTGACACAAAGTCTCCAAGATTGCTTGCAGTTCAGTCTTACCAAACCTCTGAGTGATCTTATTAGCAAAGTTAGTTGCAACTCCCAAGACGTCAACAACTTAGACACTGAAGGTCTTACAAATCTAGTTCGAAGATATGCAAAAAGTGGCTACCATCCCTGTGGCACGGCAAAGATGGGGCTAGCCACCGACTCTGGATCGGTGGTAGATCAGCATGGTCGGTCACACACTATTGACGGACTAGTAATCGCGGATGCATCAATTATGCCTCAGATACCGCGAGCTAATACAAATTTAACAAGCATTATGATTGGCGAACGTATCGGTGAATGGATCAGAACGAACGGGGCCGAATATGGACTCTAATTTGTTGATATCCCGAAGGATCTAATACGTGAACGATATAGACACTGAGTTACTCAGAAAATTTCATGCGGCTATAGACACCTATCCTGATTTTCCGACTGAGGGTATTTTGTTCAGAGATATTAGTCCGCTCTACCGGGACACAAGACTACTCGACCAAGGCATGGCGATTCTTGAGCGTCGATTTAATTTCGATAAAATCGACATAATCGTAGGTATAGAAGCACGTGGATTTCCGATCGCGACTTTATTAGCCAAATCAACTGATAAGCCAATGGTAATGGCAAGAAAATCTGGAAAACTTCCTGGGCAAGTTAAGCAAAGACACTACGGTTTAGAATATGGTGATGCGGCCGTTGAAATTCAGGTCAACGCTATCATCCCCGGCAAAAGGGTCCTCATAATTGATGATCTACTCGCCACAGGGGGGACTGCTCAAGCCACATCCGACCTAGTCAGAGACCTCGGAGCAGAGGTTTCTGGAATAGCCTTCCTGGTTGAGTTATTTGGCCTGAATGGGCGTGACATACTCAGTCAAAGCACACAAATCGAAAGCCTCATAACCCTTCCAGCAAGTGAAAAGTAAAAATGCCGGCGGACAGATAACTACAGAACCTTATTTGAACTGAGGCATCACCGATTTTGCAAACAATTCAGCAGGTTCGCGCACGTCCTTACCGAAAAATTCGATTTGAAACATACTACAGCCCAACTCCAAGTGTTGACCAATTCGGTCAACGATTTGATTAGGTGTCCCGGAAAGCGCCAACGCACCACCCGGATTACCCATATGTCCACCAAATATTTTTTGAGCCGTCTCAATCATCGGATTAACCACAGATTCATCCTCAGCGATAGTGACCAAACATTGCTGAGAAACTGTAATATCGTCCGGATTACGTCCAAGATCCTGTGCATGATTACGTAATATTTCAACTTTGTGACCAATATTATCTTGACCACCAGCTGAATTATTCCAGATATCTGCATACTGAGCAGCAATACGCATAGTTACTTTTTCGCCACCGCCACCAATGAGAATCTTCGGTCGACGGGTTGGTTTAGGCAGAGTTACGACATTTTCCGTCTGTACATACTTCCCATCAAAACTAACTTCATCCTCGTCTTCATCCCACATTCGCTGCAACAATTGGACCACTTCGCGCAATTGGCCCAGTCTTTCTTTTGGTTCCAAAAACGGCATCCCAAAGTCTGTAAATTCGCGGGGCATCCAACCACTACCAAGTCCAACAATAACTCGACCGTTAGAAATATGATCAGCCGTAGCAACTACTTTCCCAAGGTGTGCAGGATTTCTCATTCCTACTGGGGTGACTAGAGTACCAAGTTCAACATTTTCAGTAACCGCTGCTAACGCGGAAATTTGAGTCCACGCTTCGAGTATAGGAATCTGAGGGGATGTCGGACCATAAAGATGATCATTCACCCAAAGCGATTCAAATCCTGCACTTTCAAAAAACGACGCAGCGTCTCGTGCCTGATCCCAAGTCCGTTTAATCTGTGGAACCATTGTTCCAAAGTGAACATCACTCATTATTCCTCCTATACTTTAAGCTCTAGCCCAATAATTATTGAGTTTGACTCATCATCTAAATCTTGAAACTTTTCCTAACAATATCAGATCTTTACTCAGCTCAGTAGCAGCGACCGATAACCGACCGCCACTCTAGCGTTCAAATGCAATTCGACCACCAACAAACGTCATGTCAATCGGTAAATCACGAAGCTCAGTGACCGGCACATCTTCAATTTTTTCAGACAGAACCGTTAAATCAGCGAGCTTGCCTAGCTCCAAACTTCCCTTGATATCATCTTCGAACGAAGCGAATGCACCGTTGATAGTGTGCATCCGTAATGCGGTGGTCAAGTCTACGCGTTCATTGGGTCCACATATATCACCGCTCTCAGTGGCTCGAGTAATAGCTTGTTCGATGCCAAACAGAGGTCGATAATCTGTTACCGGTGAATCTGATGAACCCGCCACGCGCACACCTCTTTCGATAAGCGATTTTGCTGGAAACATCACGTCTGCGCGATCCCGTCCGTAATTCTGAATGTAGCCATCGCCAAACTCCCAAAAAAATGCTGGTTGCATCGCCGGAACCACCATTTGCGAGACAACTCGGTCCTGCAAGTCCGGCGGCGTGATGCCACAGTGATCAATTCTGTGTCGCAATAAGTCACGCGGATATTCTGACTGTGCTCTCGCCATAGCATCAAGCGTCTGTTGGATTGCTTTATCACCGACAGCATGGACGGTGCACTGCCAACCTGCCCGATGTGCGCGTCCCAGCAGATCGTCGAGTTCATTCTGACTCCAGTAAGCAATGCCGGAATTGTCTGAATCAATTGCGTAAGGTGACCGAGTCGCTGCCGTTGGACCAGACGAAGACCCATCAGTCATAATTTTGAATGCACCCACTCTGATTTGTTGATTGCCAAATCCGGTCTTGATGCCAGTTTCTAAAATCGGCACGTGGGGGTGATCGAGGGCATTAACCGTAACAAAACTATAAATTCGAACTTGAAGTTCATCTAAAGCGACAAGATCAAGGGCCTGTTCAAGTGGCAATCCTGTCATCCCGCCAGCATCGTGGACGCTGCTAATTCCAGATGCAAGATCAAGTTGGTTCGCAGCACGTAAGTGTTCCCTAATTTCCATCTTTGACGGTTGAAGAACATCTCTGAATGGGACGGTTGCACGTTCATAGGCCACGCCAATAATTTCACCCGCTGCGTTCCTATCAAATCTTCCTCCATCCGGATCGTCCAATGTCTTCTCCACCTCAGCCAGTCGCATAGCTGCCGAGTTGAACGACCCAATATGACCACAAGTCCGCGTAAACCATACTGGGTGATTTGGCGACACTAAATCCCAATCCATAGCATTTGGATGTCGATTCTCGGTTAGCTTTGAATCGTTGTAGCCGCGTCCACGAATCCATGTGCCTTCTGGCTGGGTTGCCGCTCTTTTTCGTACTTCTTCCACCAGTGCCGAGATTGAATTCATGCCGGGCGCCTTGCAATCGATTGCATCTGTAGCCGCACCAATCCCTGCGAAATGCTGATGTGCATCAATAAAACCTGGCGTTACCGTCCGGCCAGCCAAGTCAATTACTTTTGTTTCAGACCGTGCTTGCGCTCTGACATCAGTATTCGACCCAACCAAGGAAATTCGATCGCCCTGAATTGCAATCGCTTCGGCAATGGAATTATCTGTATCAATGGTATGAATTGACCCGTTGACTAAAATAATCGATGGTGTGTCTGACATACTATCCTCCCGCCAAATCTCATAGTGTTGTAGAGCTTAAAGCTAATGCTCCTTGTCATAGTGTTCGAGCAAAACATCGCGGCCAAAATCACCTACTGGGTTCCGCCAAACCGAGTGAATATGATTAGCATCATTTTGCGTGTTGTCGTATTCGATCAACAAATCTGGTCCCTGTATTCGGTAATAATGGCCTTGGTACCTCTCAGTGCTACCAGCCCAAGAAAAATATGCCTTAGAAAGTAGACTTGTCTCATACTTTTCATACTCTAGTTGTGCAAGATTAGCCGGTAGTCTCCAGATATAATGCTTTACCAATTTTAAGAACTGATCTTTCAGTCGATCATCCATATCGCTGATACAAATACCTATAGGGATTGCACTCCGATATCTCAGAATCTCAGGCTCGTTTTCTCGCACTGCACGTTCACCGTAAGTATCGTCAACCGGTGTTGAGGCATCCGACCATGGAAGAGCGCCGTCCTCTACCTGCGGTCGATTCGACTGGACAATATCAGTGGGCGCGAGATCGCTAACGACAGCAAGCTCTCTTTGGTTCTCGGACATGGAAAGTACCAGATCACGACCTAAATCCTCTTCCGCGCCAAGTGGTCGCAACTTGTGACTCGTGCCAGTGGAAGCATCGGCTGGATTCGAACCCAAGAACGAGGGTGTCGCCGAAACGACTGCCTCATTCAATATTAGATATGACACACTTACATGATGCCCGTCAAACCGCCAGGCCCAATTGCCACCAGGTGTGCCAAATATACTTACATAATAGAGTCTAGGATCTCTAATAAATCTTCCGCGCCATCCTTCCAATTGATCAAGTGTTACCTCTAGAGCCATAATATTCGTAGCTGCAACAAAGGCGTTCTCTGACAAACCTGTTGCCAACAGCCGACGAGCGAGTCTCTCTTGCTCTGTACTCATTTCGGTGAAAGGAAGTCCACCTCGAATACCGGGCGTGTAAGCCCATCGCTCACGCTCACTACTTTCAGGAAAGCTAAATTGGCACTTTGACACTTGCTCGGTATTGAGACTCGACAAAAATCCTTGAGCTGCATCTCGCATCAATTCAGCCAATACGCCCCGTGCCTGATTAATCGACATCGCCCTTAAATAGTCCTTATCTGTTTAGTTCATCTGAAAGTTCCGCAGGGACCTCAATCATAAATTTGAATTGGAGATCGAATGTAGTGCTTCAGTCATTTTCTGTAATTCCTTACACTTAACTCCTAAAGCTAATCCACGCTCAAGAGGTACCTGAAAGATAGCATCGATTTCCATCTCACGTCCCTCGACAAAGTCAATCATCGTACTTGGTCTGTAAGCAACCATCGTCTCTGTCATTGTCATTAACTCATTGATGATTTGAGGCTCTAGCCGTGGTGTCGACTGACCCGTTGTATTCATAAGATCTGCGTTCGCTATTTCTATGACCTCTCGCATTATTTTTTCAGCAAGAGATCTCAACTCGACATCCTGCATAATTACCTCTGTAGATACCCCCCCAGCCAATACACATAATCCATTAAAAGGTATATTCCAACAAAGTTTGAGATATCTAGCGGCTAATCTTGAGTCCGCTACGCTTGTGACTACTTTGGCCTGATCCCAAAGTGATAGCGCGATAGCGAGCTCTGAGGGATCATCCCCTAGGTGGGTGATTGTTAGCGGTCCATAATCGAGGTGATTAATCACCGAGGGTTCTAATCTATTAATACAGGTAAATGCCAATCCACCGAAAACTCGATCGGGATTCATCCACGTACCAAATGCTTCCTCAATTCCCAAGCCATTGATGATGGCAAGTAACCGTGTATCTTCGTCTATCAGTGGCGAAATTAAGTGTTCCGCGTGAGACAAGGCTGTAGCCTTAAGTGCACATAGTATCCAATCTGGCTGAAACGTCTGAGCTAGCTCAGCCGGGTCTTTGGTTATTCGCGGACTATGGAGCCTGATGTCCCCATCTTTACTATTCACGGTGATCCCATGTTCGGCTACAGCCGAATAATCACTTCGCAACACAAATGCTACATCGTGGCCTTGCTCCGCTAGTCGCGAACCATAATAAGTCCCAACAGCACCAGCACCAACAACTACTACTTTTGACATGAATATTCGCTGTTGAACTCAATCACGGGTATTTTCCGTCAATACGATCACCCGGTTGATACGAGGGATCTCGATAAAATGCAATCGTCTTGCGCTCCTTTTCTTCAATAGCGGCAACAGCAGCAGGCACATCCCGAGCTATTTCCAGAGGTACTTGTATTGCTCCATGTTGATCAGCAACGAGCAAGTCTCCCGGTGAAATCACTAATCCACCGACCACAACCGGACCATCAACCTCGACTAAATGCATATACCCATGAGACACAAGTACATGCTTCGAAAGTGCCAGAAATCCCATTTCCCGCATTTCATCCAAATCTCGAACGCCACCGTCAGTAATCACGCCTACACCACCTAACGCCGTATGACGAGTCGAATTCACTTCTCCCCACCAAGATCCGACTGCTGGCTGATCAAGATCTTGAATCACAACGAATTTGGGTCCCGCTTGAGCTAGCATGGCGTCTATCAGTAAATCCCTGTCAATTGTATCTGAGTCGTCTTCTGGTCTTGTTGAGGCTCGCATCTTAGCAGTAACAGCATAGCCGGCCCGAATCCCGAGTTCAGGGAATCGACAAACCACATCGGAACCGGTAAATCCTGTGGTTCGGGATCGGATATCAAAGGTCTCGATCCCATTCGCAATGGCTGGTGTAGGCCATTTACATAGTGCATCCAGCTCATCTTGATTTAGTAGCTCATTATTCGATATCCCCATCATTTCCTCCCCATAAGCCCATCTGCTAATTTACAAAAAGTTGGTTTAGCGTTCACTAGATTGAATAAAACGACTCAAAAACTGCGTCCACCAGAGCTATATTTCTAGGATCACGCCAAGATCTCCCGCTCTGATTGCAACTGTAAGCTAAGCTTATTCCCGATTCAGGGTCAGAAATGCCAACATGACCTCCGTTACCATAGTGCCCAAATGTTTTAGGATTTGGCCCAAGCGGACGAATTCCCGGGATAGCCAACTGAAATCCAAGGCCAAAGCGAGTAGGTCTGCCTAGAACCAAATCATCGCCATCGGACGCGATTTCGCGCGCCTGATCTATTATGTCACTACTAAGTAACGAGTACCCGTTCCAGCCACGGCCACCGTTCGACAAAGCACCAAAAATAAGTGCCACTGATCGAGCATTTGAATGTGGGTTGGTGCTCGGAAACTCCGCTGAGCGCCAAACTCGAGACATCGGAGTATGCGCCTTGTTTGTTTTTGGATTCCCATATGTTCTGATGCTCATTCGTTGCAAATGTGTCGCCTCTTCATACTTAAACTTTTTCCACGGCTGACGATCGGGAACAACCTCATCTTTTAGCGGCTTATAAGATATCCATTCAGCCGTGCGATTGTCGTATTCTTCACCGAGTCCAACAAAAAATTCAGCCCCTAATGGCTCTGCAATATCCTCTCGAATAACCATGCCAATACGTCGACCTGTTACCCGTCGAACTAATTCACCTAGAAGAAATCCAATAGTGTTAGTGTGATAACCGTGCCCTGTATCCGGTGTCCACCAAGGAGTCTGCTCCGCTAAAGCAGAACACATAGCATCCCAGTCAGTTAATTGCAGGCTTTCAGGGAGAATCTTCTCAACAGCTGGCAGCCCAGCTCGGTGGCCCAACAGCATCCGAACTGTTACATTTTGCTTTCCTGCCTGAGCAAATTCTGGCCAGTATGCTGACACCCGATCATCCAAGGAAATTTGACCCTGATCAACTAATCTTAAAACTGCAATCGCCGTCACAGCTTTTCCAATAGACCATACGGGAACCAACGTGTCCTCAACCCATGGAATAGTTTCCTTTTCGTCCTGCCAACCCGCCCACAAATCAACGACCAATTGTCCATCTAAACACACGGCGACAGAGGCACCTATATCTCCTCTGTCGACAAAATTCTTCACGAATTCTTCTCGTAGTTTAAGAAATCTTTCATCACATATTCCAGTGACGACTGGCGCGGACTTGCGCGGCCTTGGTGGAGGAAGTGGTGGTAGTTCATATTTTGATGGCATGATATTTCACTCTCACGGATATTGTAGGGTTTAATCCAAAATATCAACGTCGTATGATTAAGTTGATATTATTTGAGAAGAGGAAGCCGCCATGAGTAGTAAGCCAATGTCGATAAAAGCATCTCTCACATGGTCTTTTATTGCCACATTTATATGGTGTCTTGTCTCACTAGCTTTCATCAGCAAAGAGTTTGATCGCCTAACTCTACAAGCGCCAATACTCTTTGTCATGATGTTTCTTTCGATGAGACTCGGTGCAGTTATTTCCTACTGGATAAATAGGAAATGGCCTCAGAATACAAAAAAAGACGAAAACGACAAGCAACAGATAGTAAAAGCTGAGATAGACCATGACTCTGGTCGGGCTGAGCATGTACGGCGCAGGAGAGAGTCTGCACGAACGAAGCAAAAAAAACGCCGGCGCTAGTAAAAAACAAATCCTCTACCAGGCTCAATGACGTAAGGGTGTTCCGCTAAATCAAGTGACGTGCCGTGCATTTTGCGAACCGATAACAATCGATCGCCTTCACCACTCAGTCCACCTAACTCCAAATTAATTATTCCGTCTGAAATCTGTTCTTCCACACCAAGCATCGTGTAGCCCACCGCATCATGCTGGCGAAAGCCTGTAAGAAGAGTTGAACAATAACTCTCATTCGCAACGTCCAACGTCACTTCACCTACAAATTTTCGAGCTTGGTTCAAATCAACAAGCGGAGAAACCATCCGGTCGAGAGTAACGCGCTCAGCTCGAATCTCCTCAATCGCAACCAGCATCGAGTCAATCGCTGCCTGTGAGTTCAAAGTTACATCCGGTATAACACTGTGGGAGGAATCCTCAACACCTGCAACGGGAGCTTCAGTCGTACTCGATTCAAACTGTACGACTGCAGCGTATCCGTCGTTTACTGCAGCTCGCAAATCCCAACCTAAAGATGCAGCAAGCTCGTAAAGTGTACCTGGGTCTTCGAAAGTGCCAATTACACCTGGTTCGCCTGCGGCAATCCCAGCAAGAATGAATTGAATACCGAAAATCGTCTTGCCGGAACCCGCCTCACCAGCTACCAAGACGATTGCTCCTTGAGGAATTCCTCCATCAAGCGCTTCATCTAGACCGGTAATACCTGTCGGAGTTCTCAAAGTAGCCTCGCTGTCACATATCCGTTATTTCCAGACGGTATCTTAGGAATATACGCCGGATTCCGACAAGTGTCGCTTCCAGGCTAATTTACTCGTTCACTAGAATAATTTTCCCAAAGTTAGTATTTGACTCCATATAGCTATGTGCCGCAGCAACTTCTTCTAGGGGAAAGACGTGATCAACTATTGAACCTAAAACTCCCCGATCAAATAACGGGAGAACTCGTTTAGCAAAACCTTGCACCACGGTAGCTTTTTCCTCAAAGGTTCTACTTCTCAATCTGGTGCCTCTCACCGTCGCGCGCTTATTCCCTAGAGCCCCGAGCTTTGCGTTATCAAGAGTGTTTCCACCCATCGAACCAACTACTACCATTCGACCAAGTGTCGCCAATGATCGCAAATTGTCATCCCAGTAAGGTGCTCCAATAACGTCGAGCACGACATCCACGCCTGCGCCATTGGTTTTGTCGAGAATTACATCGGCGAAATTCTCGTTTCTATAATTAACGCCATACGATAGGCCAAGCCCTGATGCAGCCGCCAGTTTCTCATCACTCCCAGCTGTGCCAAATGTGAGACATGATTGTGCAGCTGCAAGTTGAATTGCTGCCGTCCCAACTCCAGACCCAGCAGCATGAATCAAAACTGATTCACCCATAACTAGATCACACTGCAGGTGCATTGCATCGTAGGCTGTCAGATACACTTCGGGTATCCCAGCCGCTTCCTCAAAAGATAATGTTTTTGGCATTGGCATCAACATACGTTCATGCACCACTACATGAGTCGCATACCCCATTCCACCCAGCAGTGCAATCACCCGATCGCCTTGTGACCAGCCAGTCACCCGTTCACCTACCTCAGTTATCAGTCCAGACATTTCGAGCCCCGGAATATCATCTCTAATCCCTGCAGGTGCAGGATAATTGCCATGCCGTTGGGCAAGATCTGCTCGATTCAAAGCTGTCGCCTTAATTTCTACAACGACTTCATCTGGACCGGGTGAAAGGTCAGGAAGTTCTTGGATCTCGAAAACCTCTGGTCCACCTGGCTCCGTTATAACTGCCGCGCGCATATCACCTCCGTAAATAAACATTTAGTCAGCTTCGATATTAGACCATTACAGGGCCTATACTCTTCTGACTGAAGGAAAATTTATCACATGGTAAAAACTGACGAGAAGCTAAGTTCTGCGGAACTATCTCATTTTATAACGAAAATCATCGTCCCCACTGAAGTGCGGGATGTTACAAGACGATACTTGCTTGATTGGATTGGATCGACGGTTGCCGGTGGTTCAAGTGAACCTGCGACAATGGCACGCCGTACCGCTTCAATTCTAGGCGGGCACCCGATATCAACAATTCTTGCCGATGGTTCAAAAACATCGGCTGCACTTGCCGCTTTTTGCAATGCTGCCGCTGCTCATGTGGTCGAAATGGATGACTTAGATAGAACTTCAATCACCCATCCTGCTGCACCGGTGATTGCCGCGGCTCTAGCGCTTGGGGAACAATGTGAGGCAACTGGTGACGAAATACTAGATGCGATTGCGATAGGCTACGAGGTCTGCATCCGCGTCGGTGAGGCATTGGGACCCACGCATTACGAATACTGGCATACAACGGGGACTGCAGGTACAAGCGGAGCAGCCGCAGCCGCTGCAAGGATTTTAAAAATCCCGGCTGAGGTGGCACTTCACACTCTCGGGTCAGCAGGCACGATGTCAGCAGGGCTATGGGAATTCTTATCAGATGGTGCAATGTCAAAACAACTCCACCCAGCTAAAGCCGCGCATGATGGAGTGCTGGCTGCTCTGCTATCACGTGAAGGATTTACGGCCGCATCGCAAGTGTTCGAAGGCAAAAAAGGCCTACTAAATGCAATGTCCGCCGCACCTCGTGTCGATTTGCTGACTAGAGATCTTAATAAGCTAGCCAAAGACAGTGCCATTTGGAAGATAAACTTTGTGTCTTTCAAAGTGCATTCTTCCTGCCGCCACACACATGCCGCTGTAGATGGCGCAATTAGCTTGGCCAGTGATAACAATATCGATATCGACGACGTCCAATCTGTGGATGTAGAAATTTATAGTCAGGCCCTTGGTCTACTCGAGGGGGTAGAACCCATTTCACCGTGGGCAGCAAAATTTTCACTACCATTTTGTGTTGCCACTGCGATAAGATACAGAGATTGCAAGCCTTCACGGTTTACTAACACGACAATTGTTGATCCCCATACGCTTGAGTTAGCAGAGAAAATTAGCTTCAGCACTAGCCCACGTTTAGATCAAATGTATCCGCAGGCCTGGCCATCAGTGGTAAAAATCTCACTGCGCAACGGGACTAGATTGCAGGCACAAGTAGACTTTCCGGCTGGCGATCCCGAGACTGACATCACCACAAACCAACTCGCTGACAAATTTCGGCTGCTCGCTCAAGACACCTTAGGTGAAAGAACAGATCAGCTTATTGAAAGCATATTTGCTGACAATGAAATTCCTGCAGCCCGAAACCTAGCAATGCTCGCCACCCCGAGTGCGGCGCCTGGTAACTAGTCGGCGGTCAATTTGTTACATTCAGATGAAACAAAAAAACAAAATAATACCCAGAAACCAGTCCTGACCTTCGATCTCGATGGGGTCTTATGTGCTCCTATCTTAGGTTTGAACGTAGGACTAAATAGAAACTTTCTAGATCCAGAGATCGTCCCGCCCTCTGCAAATATTCCACCTGACTGGTGGAGGGCCATATGGGATCGCATTAGATTTGAAGTCCGGCGCCCTATGAGTGATACCGCGGACTACCTTGATAAGCTACAACGTGACTACTCACTGATATTAGTAACGGGCAGACGTACGTCACCTAGCAACTGGCTAAAACGGAACGAACTATTCTCGTATTTTTCTCAAATTATTTGGAATACTACTCATTTTCAGAGTGCACATTACAAGCTAAACACGCTGAGCCAACTACAGACTATCGCCCATTTTGAAGACGACCCCCGTACCGCAGAACTACTCGCACAATCTGGAATGACTGTATTCCTTCGAGATTGGCCAAAAAATCGCAATCTACAATTCAATCATCGAATAATTCGGATTGACAGTCTTGCTGCCGCCCCCAAATTGCTTGGCGATTTGATGAAATCGAACTAGGAGAATTAAGTCAAATAGAATGATCCGTAGCCTTAATCAAGTCATACGAGACATAACATTCGAACGAATGTTTGAATCTCTTAAATACCGTGACTTTCGGCTGCTCTGGTTGGGTCAAAGTGCTCACGCGGCAGCACTATGGATTGAAATGGTGGCACGGCCATGGCTAGTCCTCGAAATCACTAACGGCGATGCAACCATGGTCGGCCTCATGGTCGCAACACGAGCAGCACCGTCATTACTTTTTGGACTCTTCGCCGGCGTCCTGAGTGATCGTTTCAATCGGAAACATCTACTTTTGGCTGCCAAGAGTTCTGCATTTGTAATTAGCTTAGCTTTCGTTGCCCTCTTAGCGCTGGGACACATGGAACTCTGGCTCATATTCATGTTCACCTTTTTAAGAGGTTCTGCGATGGCATTCGATCAGCCAGCTAGACAATCACTAGTAAGCCAGGTAGTTCCCGTGACTATCATCACTAATTCTGTTGCCTTGATGTCTTCGACTCAGAGCGTCATGCGGATTGTGGGCGTATTAGCATCAGGCTTGGTTATAGAGCTATTAGGTTTTACTTATGCGTTTGGCTTAGTCGCTTTCATCTACTCCGGAGCCGTAATCGCAACCGCTCTAATACACGCCGAAGTTGCGAGCAAATCAGAGAGAAAAACGGTGAACTCGCCGCGGACGATAATGACAGAGCTGATCGAAGGATTACGTTACGGCTTTCAAAATCCAACAATCCGAGGAATTGTTGTTATGTCATTAATCTTCTACGCCTTCGCAATGTCATATATGCAAGTATTTATTCCATTAATAGCTTGGCAACAGTTTGATCTAGGGGCTAGAGGCGTATCTTACCTAGCAGCAGCCACTGGAATCGGCGCATTATTTGCGACATTCAGCATCGCCGCAATGTATCCAAAAAGGCTAGGCATCATTCTGATCCTTTCGTTAATTGGGATGGGAATAGCTCTAATTGCCTACTCAGCAAGTGCACTTTTGCCGGGAAACCTAGGACTAGTGACTCCAATTATCCTAATAGGATTGGTGGGAGTTGGACAAACTGGCTATTTTTCAATATCTAATGCCACACTCCTAACCGCATCCCCCCCAGAACTCAGAGGAAGAATGGTAAGTCTCACCTCGCTCGATCGGTCGATGTCAGCTGTGGGTGGAGCAATGGGTGGAGTGCTCGCCGGACTCCTTGGAGCGATTGCGGCTCAAGGTCTATACGGGGCGATTGTAATAGTTGCCGGGCTAATATTTCTTATAAAAAGTAAGGGTCTCAGACAATATGTCGCCCCATAGGCGGTTTATACAATTAATATAAATCGGTATAAAAGGAAAAGATCTTGCTGCGTCTCAGACAAATCGCACTAATCAGTCGTGACTTAACCGCCGCCGAAACTAATCTTCGTTCGGTTTTCGGTCTTGATGTTTGTCACCGAGATCCCGGAGTCGAAAAATTTGGGCTGAAAAATTTCCTGATGCCATTAGGTAATTCGTTCATCGAAGTTGTGGCTCCGTTTCAGGACGCGACTGCTGGAGGAAGATACCTGAAAAAACGAGGCGATGCCGCTGGCTATATGATAATCATGCAAACCGACGACATAGTAGGCGCGCGCACACGCATGAAAAAATTAAATATTCGACTAGTCTTAGATGGCGGAGGAAATTCTTCTGTAAGTGACGGAATTCAGCTACATCCCAAAGATTTACCCGGTGTAATAGCTGAACTGAGGTGGAATGCATCAAGTGATGATATCGACGGGCCTTGGGCACCCGCCGGAACAGATTGGCTCCCTCATAGAAATACATCTGTCGTTGAAGCAGTGCGTGCAGTTGAAATTAATTCGTCAGATCATGAATCATTGGCACTGCAATGGAGTGATGCACTAGCGCGCCCTGTCAAAATGTCTAACAAGTCCATATCGCTAATTGAACTTGATGACGCAGTAATACGCTTCAAACCACTAACTGGCGATCGAACGGAGGGACTGAACGAAATTGATATCCAGACTACGGACTTTGATCATGTCACGACCACCGCTAAAGATGCGAAGTGTCTTCTATCAAATACAGCAGTACAAATTTGTGGCGTGCAGTTCAATCTTCTCAAGTAAATAAAATGACTTCCCAAAGTTCCCAACCGTTTGAATTTCCCGCAAACTTCTTTAGGAGGGAAGACGGATCGTCTGATCGTTATTTCTATGAAAATCCAAGATTTGTAACCCATATAGACGACGGGACAATTGAGGCACTGACAACTTTTTATGAAGAGGTTATTCCTGAAAATGCCAAGATACTTGACCTGATGTCGTCTTGGATTTCACATTTGCCTAGCAACGGGAAATACGATGAAGTTTACGGTCTCGGTATGAATCAAGAAGAACTGGAAAACAACCCACACTTAACAGAAACGTTGGTACATGATCTAAACAGTACCCCAACAACCACACTGCCTAGTAATTTCTTTGATATTGCACTCTGTGCGGTGTCAGTGCAATATTTGACACAGCCCGTTGAAGTATTTCGGGAGGTGGGAAGAACGCTCAAATCTGGCGGTTTGTTCATCGTCTCTTTCTCACATCGCATGTTCCCGACCAAGGCTGTCGAAGTATGGAAATCTCTTGGTACTGAAGATCGAACTCAACTTGTCGGCGCATACTTTCAAATCTCAGAGTTATTTGATGAACCGACGCTTGTGAAACGTGAACCAACCAAAGCAGATCCCCTGTGGATAGTTTTTGCAACAAAGAAATAGTCTTTAATTTTTCAACTAAGCTACTAAGATATTCCTGATAAATTCGGTTGCTTGGTGTTCAGTTCCTGCAACAAAAGGCCTAACATTACTGTGCTCAAGCTTCAGCTCAACTGGCTTACAGTCCGAATCATAGAGGTCTAGATCTGCTGCTCGGACTATAGCCGCACCCCCAGCCACATCATGCAAGGCATAATGTGAGCGAAACCCCTGGGCGAGTCCCGTGGACACATACATCTCTGACTGACCAGTAGCAACGAGAGCCAACCGCATTACTACTGATCCAACCGCGTACACCGGGACTTCTTTCGGAATGGCCTGTCTCACCCATCGATCGTGCCAAGAAATAACTATTCCAGATGGGTCGATACTCTCCTGTTTTATAGGTTTGCCATTTACTCGAACCGGCATCTCATCCTCAGAAATAATTCCACTGATAACCGTTGAGTCTGAAGGATTTCTTGAGAATCCAAGTGGAAGTCCGATTACTCCAAGAGATAATTGGTGATTTATGAATAATGCGATGGATGTTCCATATTCACCGCCGCCAGGATTGTGTACTAAATTAGAAGTCCCAT
>CAJXBM010000013.1:0-40523 GCA_913051185.1 uncultured Chloroflexota bacterium
AACTATCAGATATAAGCAGATTACCACGTCAAATTCATATTGAACGACAAATTAAGCACATTCAAAGAGGAAATTCTGACGAACTCAACTCGCCTGAAACAGGGCGTGGTTTTGGTGCTAATGCCAACAATAATGCGCCAATTAAATACGCACCCACTAAACAAATAAATGCAAATTGGTAAGACTCGTATAGGTCAAAACTCAGACCGACGAGTAGTGGACCAAGTGCCCCAAGTCCTATCGTTAGTGGCATTCCAATTCCACGAATGGAACCAAGATGTTTGCGGCCATAGTAATTAGCCCAAATTGATTCACCCACCGGAATTGTACCGCCAAATCCAAAGCCCCAAAAGAAAAATCCTAAGTACAAAAGTGGCATAGAGCTTGTAGATGAAGCTAATAGCATCAGCATCACGCCCGTCCCAGAAAATGTTAATGTCCCAGCTGCTAAATAACCGACCGGTATTCGAGCCAAACTCCAAGCCCACGGAATCTTAGAAGTCAGATTGGCAAAGCCATTAATTGAGAAAGCGATCGCCGCGACGGCCCTACTAAACTCAGAGTCAGTAATGAACGCCGTGCCATGCATAAGAATTGCCATCATTGCTGCCGTATTTAGCCCGTATGCCGCACTGATCAGCCATAGTGCGTGCGTCTTAATAGCATTCCTTCTCGTGTAAGAATTCATTTCATCAGCTAGGACTGCATCGTACCCAGCTTGCCCCGTCTCGCCATTAAGATTTTGTAGCTTCACTCCATCTGGAAGCAAACCATAATCCTCGGGCTTTCTGCGCAGCAACAAGGCCGCAACACCAAGAAGGAGAAACATTACAGCTGCCCGCCAAACAAAACCAGCCCGCCAACCACCGGTATCCACTACATAAGTCATTAGCAGCGGCCACATAATATTGCCCAGAGAAACTCCAACAGAACCCAACGCAAGTGCCCAGCCCCGATATCGTACGAACCATTTTGCCACGGTGACATTAATTACAAGGGGCCCAGCGAGTGATGCTCCCGCCGCACCACCAATGATCGTCAGAAATGTGAAGATTAAAAGTGACTCTATTGTGGAGATATAAATAAATGTAATTCCCACGATGGTGGCGCCAATTGCAATTAGCTTTCTTGCCCCATAACGGTCCAATAGTTGGCCTGAAAAAATCCCGAGTATCCCACCTACCAAAAGTGAAATTGTTCCACTCAGTGAATATTGGGCGGATGACCATCCTAACTCATCCATCATCGGGCGCTGAAGAATTCCTGTGGCTGTGCCGCTTATTCCCTGAGAGGCCACCAACCCAAACATCGCGCCAAGGACAACCCACCACCCTCGGAAAATTGGCACCTCGAAATTTATCGGATTAGAAAATTTGAACACCGATTATATTTCCCTAACGGGACAATCAACCAGAATTAGCTAAAGGAACTCCACCACTTCGTCTCATCGGGTCATCAAGACCTTCATACGGTGGGAAAAGAGATTCTAGTTCTTTTCGAACCGGATCTCCCTCAGGTAAATATTGCGAAAAATCGCCGTCCGGCTCAGGTCTTTCCCGCTGTCCAGTCACACTGAAATCCTTAATGCGCTCTTGCAACATCATTAGTGCCTGCAGCAAACTCTCTGGCCTAGGCGGACAGCCCGGCACATATACATCAACGGGAGTAAGTAGGTTGACACCGGGGACAACACTATAAGCATAGGCAAAGGGCCCCCCCATCGTGGCGCATCCACCCATCGAAATTACCCACTTAGGTTCAGCCATTTGTAGGTAAATTCTCCTAAGTACAGGAGCCATCTTCCACGTTACGGTACCTGCAACAATCATCAGGTCCGCTTGGCGGGGAGATGCTCTGAATACCTCCGAACCGAATCGAGCGATATCATATCGACTCGTGGCAGAGGCAATCATCTCAATAGCACAACATGCAAGTCCAAACATGGCCGGCCACAGCGAGTGGGCCTTTGACCAATTTAAAATACTTTCAGTAGAGGTGACTAATACATTTTTACGGACTTCTTCTTCTATTGCTGCTCGTTCGAGCTCGAAGTCATCCGCTATTGGGATACCACCCAAATTAGGTATGCTTGTCACACCTGCCGAATCCTGGGCAAATTGGAGAAGGCCTGAATTCTGAGATAAGCCCGTTGATATCCCGGTACCCGTATCGAGAATGTGTCGATTCCAACTAAAGTCTTCCTGAATATTTTCCATCGTACCTAGATAGTAGCGCTTGATATAGTCACGGTCGAGAACATAACTGCATATCACATCAAACAAAAGAAGAGGCGATATTCATCGCCTCTTCTCTTTAACTCGATAAATAAAACTTATTCGAGAATTAGTACATCTCGCCACCTGGCATTGCCGGAGCGGCATTTTCTGGCTCGTCGGTGACCAGTACATTTGTGGTCAACACCATCCCCGCAATTGACACAGCATTTTCAAGCGCAGCCTTGGTAACTTTGGCCGGATCAATAATGCCAAGATCAATCATATTCCCATATGTATCGCCAGCTGCGTCATATCCTTCACCGTCGCTAAGCGCCAATACACGCTGAACAATTACAGATCCGTCTTGGCCCGCGTTCGTGGCAATTCTTCTAAGCGGTTCTTCAAGTGCACGTCGCAAAATCCTTGCCCCTGTGCCCTCATCCTCATCAGCAAACTCTAATGAATCAAGTTGTTCAACTGAATTCAAGAACGCTACACCACCGCCTGGCACTATACCCTCATCCACTGCAGCACGAGTAGCTGATAACGCATCCTCAACTCTGTGCTTCTTTTCCGTCAATTCCACTTCTGTAGCAGCTCCTACCTTAATAATGGCGACAGAGCCAGACAAGCGTCCAATTCGTTCCTCTAACTTCTCTTTATCCCAATCAGATGTCGCGTTATTGAGCTGTCCGCGAATCATCATAGTCCGTTCTTCAACAGACTCCTCAGTTCCACCGCCCTCAATTAGAGCACAGTCTTCTTTTGTAACAACTACCCGACGCACTCGACCAAAATCCTCCACTGTCACGGTGTCATCAAGATTTCGATTCAACTCACCTGAGATCAATGTTGCCCCAGTAAAGGCGGCGATATCACCTAGGTTCTCTTTTCGACGATCTCCGAAGCCAGGAGCTTTTACGGCAACAACGTTAATAGCGCCACGCAACTTATTGACCGCTAAAGTTGCCAATGCTTCACCATCAACGTCCTCCGCGATAACTAGTAAGTCCTTAGAGACTTGCAGCTGCTTCTCTAACCACGGAAGGATGTCATTTACTGAAGACAATTTTTGATCTGTTACCAAAATGTAGGGATCCTCAATCACTGATTCCATACGTTCTGGATTAGTAACAAAATATGGAGATATATAGCCGCGATCGAAGGACATTCCCTCTACGTACTCAATCTCTGTCTCAACTCCACGTCCCTCTTCGATAGTAATGACGCCATCTTTACCAGCCTGTTCCATTACTTCGCCAATTAGATCACCAATTTCACCTGAGGCTGCAGAAATGGCAGCAACCTGAGACATTTGCTCTCGAGTTGTGACTTGCGTCGCTCCACCAGTGATTTCTTCTCGTATTTTTCGTGCAGCAACCTCAAGACCTCTCTTCAAGGCCATTGGATCAGCTCCAGCCGCAACATTCTTCATGCCTTCATGAACAATTGCCTGACCAATAACAGTGGAAGTAGTGGTTCCATCACCCGCAATGTCATTCGTCTTCGAAGCAATTTCTTTTGCTAGCTGAGCACCAATATTCTCGAACTTATCACCGAGTTCGATGTCTTTAGCGATGGTCACTCCATCGTTGGTAATCGTAGGATTTCCAAACCGCTTGTCGAGCACGACATTCCGCCCGCGTGGACCTAAAGTCATCTTAACCGCGTCAGCGAGTGCATCGATTCCATCACGAAGTGCCTGACGTGCGCTTTCATCAAAAAGAAGTTGCTTAGCCATATGTGCTCTGCTCCCTATATCTCTATCTGCTTATATTCAAAACGTGCTTATTATTTCGTCAGCAAACAGGCGCACAACATGTACATATGAAGTACCCCCGATGAAGACATTCGCCGTCTTAGCACTCTCAGACGGTGAGTGCTAATTTACCCACTTGTGAGCCACTGCGCAAGTGGGTAAGTCTAATTTCTACATATCCGGAAAAACGTATGGACTATAAAAACATCAGTTGCGACATCTTTCCACATAAAAATCTACCTTAAGTATCTTGGTAATGGCTTTCCTCTACTTCTAATTCAACAGACACGCGACAACGATACTCAAGCTCAGCAAATCCCTCTATGAAATTACAAGAGGATACTCACCACGCTCTGACACTTGGCCAATGATCCAGCAATCCAGCTCTCTCTCTTTCATGGCGGCTGAAAACACATCAACTTCAGATTTCGGCAGAGCTATGAGCAACGGTCCCGATGTTTGAGGGTCAAAAAATGCAGACTCCAATAGCTCAGATATTGTTGACTCGACTTTGATTGTATTCTTCAGGCCGTTCCTATTATTAGTTAAACCGCTTGATTCCGATCCCGCAAAAAGCAATTGGAGGGTGTCCGGAAAAAGAGGAACTGCATCGCCATATATTTTAAGAGTGCATCCTGATGCGTTAGCCATTTCAACCGAATGCCCGATCAATCCGAATCCAGTTATGTCGGTCATGGCAGTTGCACCATGGCGCAGTGCCAACTCAGATGGAACCTTACTAAGTTCTAGCATCGATTCAATAACACTGGATAAGTTAGAACCAGATTGAGGCACAGAATTCTTAGAAGCGGTCAAGCTTATCCCACTACCTATGGGTTTGGTCAAGCACAAAACATCACCTGGTCTAGCTCCATTATTCCTGATCAACTTCTGGGGTACAGCAACTCCTGTCACGGAAAGTCCGAACTTGGGCTCGGGCGATACTATCGTGTGACCGCCCGCCACGATTCCACCTGCTTCCAATACTTTTTCGCCAGCGCCGCGCAGTACCTCGCTTAAAATCGCAGGCTCCAAATTATCAGGCCAAGCCACGATATTTAAAGCTAGTTTGACTTGTCCACCCATGGCAAAAACGTCGGACATTGCGTTTACTGCGGCAATCGCTCCATAGGTCCACGCATCATCCACAACCGGCGGAAAAAAATCGAGAGTTTCAATCAAAGCAACTTCATCAGAAATCCTATATACGGCCGCATCATCGGCTTGCTCAAAGCCCACCATTAGATTTGGATCCTTTGACTCCGAAAATAATTGTTGTAGTGGGCGCAAAACTTGCGCCAAGGATTCGAGTCCTAGTTTTGCACCTCACCCACCGCAACTGGCGAGGTCCGTAAGGCGAACTATTTCATCTCTCGTCAAGTCGAACTCCTCACGCTAAAAAAGTTCTAACATAGAAACCATGAGTACAAGTGTACAACGACCAAAGAAACTTCAAAATCAAAAACTGTGGAAACCAGAAGAAATAATCGAAATTCTAGATATTAAGTACTCGCGTCCGCCACAACAAATTTCTAACTCTCCAATTTTTGAGCTGATTCTGACCGTTCTCTCACAGCACACGTCTGATCATAATTCGGGCGAGGCGATGCATCATTTACTGAAAACATTTCCGAATTGGCAAAGTGTATTGGACTCACCTGTGGGTACCTTAGAAGAAGCCATTCGCCCAGGTGGATTGGCCCCCACCAAGTCAAAACGTATTCATCAGATACTTACAGATATAAAACGACTGCAACCAGACTTCAACTTAGATTTCCTTGCTGACCAGCCGCTCGAAGAGGCACGTGCTTGGCTAACATCGCTCCCTGGCGTAGGGCCGAAAACAGCGGCATGTGTCCTGCTCTTCGCGCTCGGGCGTCCTACTTTACCGGTAGACACACATGTAGAACGTGTTTCAAAACGCCTTGGTCTCGTGCCGATAAAAATGAATGCAGACAAGGCGCATACCCTACTGGAAGAATCAGTACAACCAAAAGATGTATACGCCTATCACATGGATCTTATTCAACATGGGAGACGAACATGCAATGCACGTAGGCCGAAATGCGATCAGTGCGTGCTAGTGAGAAAGTGTCCGAAAAATGGTGTTTCAACCAATGCATGAGCTCATGCAGTTATCCTTCCATTCGTCTTTTACGAAGGAGCCAAAGCGCTAGCAACACGGTAATCCCCGATCCAGCAAAAGCAATAGGACGAGAAATTAACACAAAGTACTCTACTGGAATCGAACTCAGCAGGAGTGCGGTTCTAATCAGCCCAGTAGTCAAATTGACGCACCCAATTACCGCTGTCACTTGTTTAAGAAATTTAGTTTCTGACCGAATGTTTCCACGAACGGCAGGAAACATCTCTTCCATTAATAGCCCAGCCAGCGGCCGATTAAGGAAAATCGATCCGAACATAAAGGCCGAGGTCATAAAATCTTCAATCGGATCCGTTGCAAAAAAAATACGAGCACTGCCAGTTATAAGCCCCAATATTGCCCCGCCGAAAAAAAGTGTCCCGAAAAGTAGTAGAAGCCAACGTAATCGAGCCCTCTTACGGGTCAGAAAAAGTACGTAAAAGCCAGCGATCGCTGCGACCAATATCCCGAGTCGCTCATCTCTTTCAAGCGCAATGGAAATAAAAGGGATAGGCAACACTGAAAAAATTAGTGTCCGATCGAGCTTTAATAGTTGCGACAATGGGAGCTTAGATAAATCTGCCTGCCCCGTCACAGAATCAGGAGCTGATTTATCCAATTCGCTCGGGCCCTTATGACTCGCCATGGCTCTCGAAATCTAACAATAAACTCATTTCTACGTTTGACCTCCATTCGCCAAATTTATACCCAGTCTCAGGTTCAATCCCGATCCGCTCAAAGTTGAGACTTTCGTGAAGTAAAATCGAACCCACATTAGCTGAGTCTATCCAGGCAATCAACACATGGAGTTCCAAGCGTCTGGCTTCCTCAATTAAGTGGGTGAGAAGCTGCTTACCGATCCCCTTACGTTGATACTCTGTGTCAATATATACCGTACTCTCGCGCGTATATCGGAAGCCTCCACGAGATCCGCGATAATCTGTCAAATATGCGAATCCGACTAGCGTCTCGCCAACCGTACCTCCCTGCACACAGACAAAAATCGGTTGCGTATCAGTCTCAGCGTGCGAAAAAAACCAGTTAAGTCTTTCTGATACGGACCATTCCTCCGTGTGCCATGTGGCCGTTCCCTCACGAATTTCCCGATTGTAAATCTTATTTATAGCCTCTAAATCCGAGCGTTTAGCAGGTCTGATTACATAATCCATAGCAGCTATAATAATCAACTCAAGAGAATAATGGATAACTCAAGGGATTACATGGTCCACGATCCGACAAATCAAAATGATCTCACTTGGCTAGTTGACGGAGGAGTTACATCTCCACCTGGCTTCTTGGCCGGTGCGAGCTATGGTGGAATCAAAAATTATGGAGATGAACCCCGTTTAGATGTAGGAATTTTGGCTGGTGTTGAAAACTGCATAACAGCAGGCATGTTCACGAAAAGTTCCGTAACCGGATGGACTGTGCAGCGAAGCAAAAAATTACTCCAAGACGGAGAGTCATTCAGAGGGGTTGTGGTCAACTCGGGGAATGCAAATACCATGACTGGAGAACAAGGCAAACTCGACGCAAGCGAAATGGCATCACTCGCATCAGTCGCCTTGGAAACGAGTGAAGATCTTATTTTGAACGCCTCGACAGGTGTAATCGGTAGAGCAATGCCTATGAATAAGCTCAAAAATGCGATTGATGCAATTCAATTGAGTCGAGATGGGGGAGATGACTTCGCTCGGTCAATCATGACTACTGACACCGCCACAAAACAGTGTGCAATCAAGTTTACAGTTGAAGATGTGGAATATGTGGTCGGCGGATGTGCCAAAGGGTCAGGAATGATACATCCCAATATGGCGACTATGTTGGCATTTCTCACAACGAATGCCTCCGTAGATGCTGAATGGCTGAAAAATATACTGGCCACAAATGTTGACCGCACCTTCAACATGCTTGATATCGACATGGATACTTCAACAAGTGATACTGTGCTTCTTTTCGCCGCGAACAAGGTTGGTGAACAAATCACTAGTGATGAACATCCAGCGGCTAATTTGCTGTCGCAGGCTATATTTCAAGTTTGCCGCGAACTTGTGAGGAAGATTGCCTTTGATGGTGAAGGTGCCACAACAATGATCGAAGTAGTAGCAAAAGAAGCCGCTTCGGAAAATGACGCCAAACTGGTCGCAAAAACTATCGCCTCATCACCGCTAATAAAAACCATGGTGACGGGTAATGATCCGAATTGGGGACGAATCTTAATGGCTGCAGGACGTTCTGGCGCTGAGCTTGATCCTGATTTACTTTATGTTGAAATTGCAGGTACCGGAGTATTTATGCGTGGTGCACCCCTTGACGTTGACCTCGAGCAACTATCAGTAAAAATGGATACAGAAGAATTAAAAATAGAAATATCTCTTGGGAAGGGAGCGTTCGAAGCAACTGCTTGGGGCTGTAACCTCACCAAAGAATATGTAGCGATTAACGCTGACTACACGACTTAGCGCCCGGTGAAGGATGATTTGTGACAAAAAAAACAGTGCCTATCAGTGTCGTAAAAATCGGAGGTTCTACTCTCGGTTCGGATGACACCTCACTACGTGACATCGTAGCCCAGCATGGTAAAGATCGACGATATATCGTCGTGCATGGTGGTGGGGCACTTATATCTCAGTGGCTAGACCAGTTGAATATCGAAACCGAATTCCTAGACGGTTTGCGAGTGACTTCCGAATCGGCGCTCGAAGTAGTTATTAGCGTACTCAGAGGAATTGTTAATACGTCGCTCGTTTCAGAGATAAACAGCCTCGGTGGCAGAGCTATTGGCTTAAGCGGGATTGACGATCAGCTCATCCTCGCACACCAAACTAACCCAAAACTGGGATTAGTTGGAAAAATTAGTCAAATTCGCCCCGAAATCCTAATGCACCTACTAAGCGAACAATATATTCCAGTTGTTGCACCTGTAGGTATTGCCCCCCCTACACAGGCACTGAATATAAATGCCGACACCGCAGCGGGTGAAATTGCTCGTGCGATCAATGCGGAGGAACTTATATTTCTCACTGATGTAGACGGTCTGCAAAATAAAAATGGCGAGACCCTACACTTAGTAGACAAACACAAAATCGAAGAACTCGTGAGTGACGGAACTCTCACGGGTGGAATGATCCCAAAAACGGATGCCTGCCTAAGAGCAGCCGAAGTGGGCATCAAAGCGCGAATTATCAACGGAACGAAGCAGAGTGCTCTATTATCAATAGAGTCAGAAAGTAACGGAACCAGTGTTAGATAGAATGAACTCCCTCGAAAACGCACAGAGGTGAGTTAATTGCACGAGTTAGAAATCCAAGAAGTCTAGAAGTCTGAGGGAGCGGTATGACATTTTTTGATGATAAAAAAGACAGTGATCTAGGACCTCCACCGGACATGTTCAGGTTCGGCAATAATTCCGACTCAGGCGGAGTTCCGGTTAAGTGGTTCGTAATAGCTGGCGCGATAATTCTGTTGTTTATTGGGCTAAGCACTGGTAAAACAATCTATGCGAACATTCTTTGGTTTGACTCGGTGGGCTTCCGGGGTGTTTACAGCACTGTCATCGCTACCAAGTTAATCTTATTTGCTATCGGATTCATCACGGCTGGGGTTGTAATTGCTTTCAATGCCAAGCTGGCTGAACGCCTAGCTCCCCCCGTCAACATTGATTTGCTCGAAGGCGAGCTAAATCCTGCTGCGTTAAAGAAAATATTGACGGTGCTGATTGCCGGCATAACTATATTTCTAGCAATTCTCTTCGGCGTGGCGCTCTCATCATCGTGGGAAATAATACTGTTGTGGTACAACGGCATGCCATTCAACATCGAAGATGCGCAATTCGGACGGGATCTCTCGTTCTATATGTTTGATCTGCCTTTCATAAGATTTATTCAAGGCTGGATTACTTGGCTAGTAATAATTAGTGGACTGGTGGCTGGCGGAATATACGGACTGACGTTATTTGGCAGATCCCTAGAACAAATGACTTCGTCATTGCCACGGGGTCTTCGAATTCATGCGTCCACAATCGTGGGTGTGTTAATCATATTGATTGCTTCAAGAACTTTCTTTGACATCTATGATTTAGTAAACAAAGCCGGCGGAATTGTATACGGCGCTACATATACCGACGTTAGTGCTCGCCTGCCCGCGATGTACGTAATTATGATCCTCGGCGTATTCGCAGGCGCGGCCACAATAGCGAATTCATTCCTGACAGAGAAGGGATTCAGAGCTCCTTTCTTTGCTATCGGACTTTGGATCGCGGCGAGTTTTGTCGGTGGTGCCCTTTATCCTGCCAGTGTCCAAAACCTTCAAGTAAATCCGAACGAACGCGAAAAAGAAGAAGCGTACATTGAGCGAAATATTCAAGCTACACGATTTGCGTATGGGCTCGACAAGATTGATGAACGACAATATCCTGCGAATGAAACGGTTACACCAGCTGAATTTGCGGCAAATCCAAAAACCCTGCAAAATGTGAGGGTTCTTGACCCAATACCCGTGCGTGACACTTTCAATCAGATTCAGGGAATACGACAACTCTATCTCTTCAAGGACGTCGACGTCGATCGATACCAGATTGATGGCGAGGTAAGACAGGTGATGATCAGCGCGCGCGAGCTCGATATCATGCGTGCGCCTGACAGTAACTGGACGCGAGAACGTCTTCAATACACTCATGGATACGGTGCGGTTATTTCCCCCGTTAATGAAATAGAAGTAGACGAAGGACTCCCAATTTTATGGACCAGCGATATTCCGCCCGTGTCTGATGTCTTGCCATTAAGTGAAACGGGAGCTCGTATTTATTTCGGAGAGCTTACTAACCACCCGATAGTCGGAAACAGTAATGAACCAGAATTCGATTACCCCGAAGGGGAAGGAAACGTAACTACAAAATACGCAGAAGATCGTGGAATCAGTCTTAATTCTTTAGCTAAACGAGTAGCACTCTCGTGGGAACTATCTGACTGGAATTTAATGATTTCAAGCCAGATCACATCAGAGTCAAGGCTCCTGATGAAACGTAATATTAAAGAACGCATTACATCAATCGCGCCCTTCATCTCGATAGATAGCGACCCATACTTGGTTAATATCGACAACGAGTTAATGTGGATAGTCCCCGGATTTACCACTTCGAACAACTTGCCGTACAGCCAACCGCGAGGAAGTATTAACTATATTCGGAATTCAGTAGTTGTCACAGTTGATGCACAAACTGGTGATGTCATTCTGTATCTGATAGACGAGATTGATCCGGTCGTAAATACGTGGGCTAAGATCTTCCCTGATCTATTCACCCCTAAGGATCAAATGCCTGCGAATGTAGTAGAACACTTACGCTACCCACCAGATTTATTTCGCCTGCAACGAGATCTTTACTTGAGATATCACATAACAGATCCCACCGTATTTTTTCTTTCGGAAGATTTGTGGAATATCCCAACCGAGAGGTTTCACCGCACTGAACAACCAGTCGAACCATATTTTGTTGTGATGACACTTCCAGAAGAAGAAAAAGTTGGGGTCGTTGCGCAAGAGGATCTGGAGTTCGTACTCATTACTCCGTTCACACCATTGAACAGGCGTAACACAATTGCGTGGCTCGCCGGCAGGTCAGACGGCGAACACTACGGTGAGCTCGTCTCATACCGATTCCCAACTGATTCAAACGTATTAGGGCCAGGTCAAATAGAGTCGCTTATCGATCAGGACCCCGTAATTGCGCAGCAGCTAACGCTTTGGGATCAAGCCGGTTCAGAAGTTATTCGGGGAAATCTTCTGATGATTCCCGTGGGCTCGTCATTTATTTTCGTGGAACCAATCTATTTGCAGGCTGAAGCATCACGCTTACCTCAATTGCAGAGAGTCGTGGCTGCCAACGGAAATCAAATTGTGATGGAGAAGACCCTCCCGCAGGCGATAGAGGTTCTGTTAGGTACGCGCAGGTCGTCGTTGGATGGGAAACTACTGCAACCTGGAACAAGTACCGGGACAAGTCAAGATAGCTCACCTGATTCTTCAGCCACTCAAAGTTCTACCGATATATCTGACCTTATAAATGAGGCCGAGAACTCCGCTCAGCAGCTTCAACAGGAAATAGATAAACTACGAGAACTTATTGATGCACTGCAGAAGGCTCTCGAAGGCACCACCGAGTAGCTACAATACGTCTGCCGCTGATTGAAAGGATTACGATGTTATCTATCCCAGAACGTGAAGCAAAAATTCATATGAATATGTTTAGGCGACCACCTATGACATTAGTCAAAGGGAAAGGTGCTCGGGTGGAAGATAGTGATGGAAAATCTTATGTCGACTGCGTTGCTGGGATCGCCGTCGACGCCCTTGGACATGGTCATTCTGGGCTCGCAGAGGTTATCGCTGAACAGGCAAAAAAACTAATACACGTTTCCAATCTCTATTATTCAGAGCCTCAAGTCAAACTAGGTGAAATGCTAATCAACTCGAGCGGTCTCGATAGGTTATTTTTTGTGAACTCAGGTGCTGAGGCAAATGAAGGCGCTATCAAACTTGCTCGAAAATGGGGAATTCAGAATAGAGATGGTGCCTTTAATATAATCTCCACCGATAACAGCTTTCATGGGCGTACGATGACCACTGTCGCGGCCACAGGGACACCAGCCTACAGAGAACCCTTTGGTCCACCAACACCAGGATTTGAATTTGTTCCATTCAATGACTTCGATGCGTTGAAACAGAAGGTCAATTCGGAAACCGCGGCAATACTACTCGAGCCCATTCAAGGGGAAGGTGGTGTTAACGAGCCGGACCCTGACTATCTCAAGCAAGTCCGTGATTTATGCGACAGCGAGGGTATATTGCTTATCCTCGACGAGGTACAAACGGGTTGCGGGCGTACCGGAAAAATGTTTGCCTTTCAGCATTATGGAATTATGCCAGATATCATGACTCTTGCTAAAGGCTTGGGCGGAGGAGTTCCCATTGGCGCCGTTTTAGCGAACGAGAAGGCCGCAGTTTTTCAGCCAGGAGACCATGGATCGACTTTCGGTGGAAACGTCTTAGCCTGCGCCGCATCCGAGTATGTAGTTGATCAAATATTAAATCAAGGGGTTTTAGAGACGGCAAATCAACGAGCCAACTATCTTGAAAACAAAATTGAACAGCTCGAAGATCGTTCAGATCTAGTAGTCGGGCAAAGAGGCAAAGGACTCCTCAAGGCAATCATCTTGAGGGATGAGATTTCAGCTGATGTAGTGGGTAAATGTATTGCTGCTGGATTACTTGCCAATCCGATTCGGCCGAACGCTATTCGACTAATGCCGCCACTCATCGTAACTGAGGATGAGCTAGATGATGCTTTTGAAATACTCGAAACAGTCTTAAAAGAATTTGAGTAGTTTGTAGTTCAATCGTTTAGTGAACTTCTCCTATGACAAGATTCCCATCTTGAATTGTGGGAACCTGATATCTAAGTAGCCGGTGTGGTGCATCTTTCAAGCCTGGATCTTTTTCTAATAGCATTTCTGCTTCTTCTTTGGCAGCAGAAATCAGTTCAATATCAAGAAGCGCAGCTGCAAAAAGATTTGTCACTCCTTCACCGCTCTGTTCAACCCCAAATAATTCACCTGGGCCTCTAAATTCTAAATCAGCTTCAGCAATCTTAAAGCCATCGGTATTCACCTCGAGTGTGTTTAAGCGTTGCTCAGCATCGGCAGTCGGAGCATCGGCCGCCAAGTAACAAAAAGCTGCGTCCAGGCCGCGCCCAACGCGACCTCTAAATTGGTGCAATTGAGATAAGCCAAAACGATCTGCATCCTCAATTAGCATAACCGTGGCGTTGGGTACATCAATTCCAACTTCGACCACTGACGTCGCAACTAAAATAGACGATTGTCCCTCTGAAAATGAGCGCATTTTTGCTTCTTTCTCAGTCGGTGGCATACGTCCATGAACCAAGGTAATTGCGTCAGATATCTCAGGAAATACTTCAATTCGCAATCGCTCAAACTCATCCGTTGCCGCACGGGCTTGTACGTTGTCTGACCCCTCAACTAATGAACATATTATAAAAGCCTGTCGGCCTTCACTAACTTCCTTGCGTATCTGAGCATATGCTTCAAGGCGTTCCAGTCCTTGCACAAATTTTGTGACAACTGGACTCCGACCAGCAGGCAATTCATCAAGCCTGCTAAATGCCAAGTCGCCACGCGATGCCAACCGTAAAGTCCGAGGTATAGGAGTAGCCGACATCACTAACAAGTGTGGAGTAGTCGTTCCACCAGCCTCCACCAGTTGACCTTTCTTGCGCAAAGCCGCTCGCTGCATCACTCCGAATCTATGCTGCTCATCTATGACTGCCAATCCTAGCCTGGAATAGTTCACTCCATCCTGAATCAACGCATGCGTTCCCACAGCAATATCAGCTCCACCATGTTTCAATAGTTCGATGGCTGCCGTGCGTTCCTTGCCTTTTGTTGAACCTGTTAAAAGCACAACTCGGAGAGGCCTATCGAATCCGGGCGTATCAACCATACCTTGAAGCAGTTCGGACCCATCCTCTTTATCGGTGAGTAATTTTAAAATGGTACGATAGTGTTGTTCTGCCAAAACCTCGGTCGGTGCCATCAATACTGCCTGCGTTCCAGACTCTATGGCTGAAAGCATTGCAGCGAGAGCGACAACTGTCTTACCAGACCCAACATCGCCTTCTAAAAGCCGCGCCATCGGTGCTGACTTAGTTAAGTCTGCTCTAATTTCTGCTAAAGATCGTACTTGTGCATCAGTTAGTGGGAACGGTAGTGAATCAATAAATTTCTTGGTCGCTGAATCCTCTCTTAATTCGAGTGCCTGACCCTGAATCCAATTTTGACGCCGTCCAATAGCCTGCAGCTGATTGATTAATAATTGATCAAAGCTGATACGTCGCTGCGCTTGATTTCGAGCTTCGTCTGATGCGGGATAGTGCCAATCAGTTACAGCTCGCTTGAGTGGAACTAATTGCCGTCGTTCTCTAATTTCCTGAGGAAGCGGATCTTCAATACGATTGGCAAATTTATCGAGTACACGCGAAAGAGCAGATCTCAGCTTTTGCTGAGAAATCCCTTCTGTCAGACTATAAACAGGAGCATGCCGCCCCGCTACTTTGCCTTGATCAGCATCTGAATCCAAGCGTTCGATTTCTGGGGCCTGAAATTCAAGAGATCTGGACTTTAATCTCACCTTACCCGCTAAAGCTATGTCACTCCCAACAGGGAGTCTCTGCGCTATTTGCCCCTGTGTTCGAAATAAATTGAACCATATTGCCTTGACAGGTCTGCCTTCTAAATCGTTCAGTACAGCTTCCGCAAAAAATAGGCCTCTTTTAGTCTTTCTGACATATGTTCTTCTTACCACACCTCTAAAGGTTTGAGTTTCATCAGGAACCAAATCGGTGGCCTTTCGAACAATTGATGAATAATCATTGTGAGTTCGTGGAAAATAAAACAGAGCATCACGAATTGTTGTGATGTTTTTAGTTACGCTCAATTTTTTCAGATCGGCCTGCGAGAGCCCCGAGGCTGCATCGCTAAGAGAGGCATCGAGTCCGAGCTCGCCGGGAGCAATTTGGCTTTTCCGCACCCTTGCGCCTGACACTTTTTTTCCCTTTGGGTCTGCTGCTTTGCGTTGCTTGTCCGATGCAGCCGAAACATCGGATTTTGTATTTCCAGCTGAACGTGCAATTTCAATCGTAGCTAGAGCTCTCTGTAACCATAGTTTTCTATCATCTAGCCCAAGCGCAGCATATCCCGAAGCTGGAAGGTGTCGGTAGATTTTTCTCACAACAGAGTCCCGAGGCTCACCGCGTATTGCAGCGCGCATCGCAGCATCTATCCCACCAGAGAGTAAATTAGTCGCCCCAGCTTGTCCCTCACGCTGAAGCAGTGACCACAACCAAGCTAAATCCGTAGCCACGGATTAAACCCTTAGCCCTTGGCGGATATCCAATGAAGTCCCACTGTTCCAGGCCCCAAATGCACACCCAAAACTGGCGTCACTTCATAGATTGGGACCTCCCCAACATGTGGCTTCATCAGAGCCTGTACAATTTCGGCATTTTCTTGGCCTTGACCATGTACAATGCTCGCCCATTCAATTTCGTCTTCGTTAGCCATGTTAACCATAGTTTCCAGCGCTTTTTTCAAAGTTCGTACACGAGTCGCTATAGTGACATAAGGTGGTTCCTCTCCAATCCCCAGTATCGGTTTAACCCGTAACATTGAACCAAGCACGTACTGACTCTGTGTAAGTCTCCCACCTTTTTTCAGGTATTCAAGCGTGTCAGCGATGACTAATGATTTAGTGCGGCTCGCAACATCTTCAGCAAGGGCTACTGCCTCATCGAGTCCGCCCCCATTATTGGCAAGCTCAGCAGCTCGAATAGCTGGAATCCCTTGCGCCATGGAAGTTCTCCTAGTGTCCACGGTAGCTATCCGGGCACCGTCAACAAGTTCTATCGCCTGCTTGGCAGAATCCAACGTCCCAGAAAGATTTCCATGAATAGACACAAAGAGAATTTCATCTGCTCCATCATCAATAAGTGATTGATAAGCTTCGGCAAATTCTCCAGGAGACGGTTGCGACGTAGTTGGATGGACATCAGATGAAGCAAGTCGCTCAAAAAAATTATCTCCAGTAATGTCTCGACGATCTTTTAATTGTTCATCACCAAAATGAATGTTCAACGGGATTAAGCTTATTCCAAGCTCGTCTGCTAGCGAATCTGGAATATCAGCTGCGGTGTCTGTAAGTATTCTTAATGTCATTATTTCTCCTGACTAACACGTTATAAGTTCTTCTAGGCTAGGCTCACTCAAGACTCGCTATAAAGGGATATAGCGGTTGTCCTCCCTCTACTATATCCAATTCTAGCGAGGGAAAATGCGATTCGGTCATTTCACTTATTTTCTCGATTTCTTCAGCTGTAGCACCTTCTCCAGTGTACAAGGTCATAATCTCTGAATCAGACGCTTCCCCCTGTTCAAGTACAGCCAACAATGTTGCGGCAAGTGAAGACTCGGACGCAACCAATTCTCCGTCGAGAAATCCAATTCCTGCCCCCATGCGAATATCAATTCCATTTACTGATGTGTCGCGGACTGAATTTGAGACCTCAATTGACTTCACTAGTTCGATCGATTCACTCATTAAAGAACAAATTTCATCTATGTCTCCTTCAGGAAGATACGCCATCGCTGCACTTAAGCCAGATACAGCAGATCTAGTAGGAATTACTCTCACAAAATCAGGATCAGATTCTGCTGCCTGCTCCGCAGCCAGTACTACATCTTTGTCGTTCGGCAAAATAATAACGTGCGCTAAGCCTGCGCCCTTAGCGGCCTCTATGAGTTCTCCGGCAGAGGCCTTGCCAGTTGGACCACCATCGATAATGACATTTGCTCCTAATTCTCGAAAGTTATCAATTAACCCATCTCCCCGAGCTACTGATACTAAACCTATTGAAGGAACGACTCCTTGTGGCACGGTACCGTCATTATTTTGTTGATCAGCCCAGGTATCATGCTGAATTTGCATATTGTCAATCTTGATAGAAACTGTTTCACCGTGGTTCACCGCTGCTGACAGTGCTGGTCCAGGATCTTCGAGGTGCACGTGCACCCGTACGGCGCCTGGATCACCTACGACAAGAATAGATTCTCCACCGAGCTCAACAAGTTCTGCCTCGAAATCCTTCAGGGCGACATCGGCCAAAATGACAAACTCGGTGCAATATCCATAGCCTTCATGCTCGACGCCAGACATTTCAACCTTGATTTCATCAGTCACCACTGGCTCAGACGGAAGATCTCTTTCAAGTAGTGCGATCGCTATACCCTCGAGGATAACGGCCACACCCATACCACCAGAATCGACCACACCGGCCTCCTTGAGCCGAGGTAATAGCTCTGGAGTCCTTGCCACCGAATCATAGGACTCACGCACCACGGTCTCTAAAAACGTCTCTAAATCGGCCGTAGAACTCTCTGCAGCTGTCGACGCTTCCCGCATTACAGTCAACATGGTGCCCTCAACTGGCTCAGTGATTGCCCTGTAGGCATTGTCAGATGCACTTCGTAATCCAAGTGACAAATCGGAAACAGTTATTGACTCGAGACGCTCGCTTAGTGCCGATGCTAGACCCCCAATCATCTGGGAGAGAATAACTCCTGAATTACCTCGAGCTCCCAAAAGAGCACCACGTGAAAACTTGTTCAGCAATTCACCAAATGTGTGTCCATCCGCATCGTTAATAGATTCCAAGGCCTGGCGCCAAGTCAGTAACATATTGGTACCTGTATCTCCGTCAGGCACTGGATACACATTAATCGCATTAATACCATCGCGGTTTACGGTGAGCCATTGCTCCGCAACAACCAACGCACCACGAAATTTCTCAACGGTTATATTTTCTTCGTTCACAATCCACCCCCCTCCGATTCGACTGTTGCGGTGAACTATAGGTAATATATAGATCCCTAATAATAATAATAATTCCTACGCAGGTTAAGGTGATGGTATGGCTTCAGGTAAATGTGATTTGTGCGATAAAAAAACAGTCTTCGGTCGATCCATTCGATACAAGCATGGTGGAAACTGGGAACGCAAGGCACAAAAAAGAAATCGTATGTTCAAGCCAAACGTACATCGGAAACGTGTATTCGTTGATGGTCGATGGCAGAGAGTAAACACCTGCACACAGTGCATGCGAACTGAGGCAAAGCACCAGCAAAAAAGTGGCGTGAGTTACGCCACAGCAAACAAGTAAACGCGTTCTGACTCAGGAGCCCCGATAGAGTTTTACGACTTCTACTTTGCCAGGTGCTGCCTCAACACAAATATCGCACAACGTGCATTCATCCAGATTTGACTCAATAGTTTCTATTCCGCCTGAGTCAGAGGCCTGAAATATATCAACAGGGCAAGACTCTATTAGCAGTTTGCAAAGTTCGCTATCGTCCTGAACTGTCTCATCAATATCCACTCGAATAAAAATTGCGGTGTTATCTGACATCGTGATCCCCACTCTATACTTCAGATAGTTTTTCTTTTAACAGATTTGGAATATCACCGATTCGTTCAGCAACAGTTATCCCCACATCACGTAAATTTGTGATCTTAGAAGCTGCCGTGTCAGCTTTTCCCTCAACAATCGTGCCGGCGTGTCCAAAACGCATGCCAGGCATTTCATCAATAAATCTTCCTGCCATAAAAGCAACGATTGGTTTGGTTGAACCAGATTTAGCCATGTACTCCGCCAATTCATACTCAGCTCGACCACCTGGTTCAGAATATATAGCAATTGCCTCAGTATCCGCGTCAGCATCAAACAAGGGCATGAGTTCTGCGTAGGATGAACCGATAATCGGATCTCCACCAATACTCACAGCTGTTGAGACTCCGAGACCGGCCTCAGACAATGAATTAGCAATCTCAACTGTCATCCCACCGGAGCGCGACATGACGCCAATTTTACCGGGTTTAAAAGCCCGAGCGCACGATTCGGCTTGACCACCCAGTCCACCTACTCTGGACTTGCCGGGAGATATGATACCTAAACAATTCGGACCGATAATTCTAGTCCCGTATTTCTCGGCTACTTCCATAATCTGAGCCACCTGCTTACGAGGAATTCGCTCAGTAACGATTACTACCAGCGGTACACCAGCGACAATAGCCTCCAGGGCTGCGTCTGCAGCAAACGCCGGAGGCACCGATACGACTGCGGCATCGACGCGTTCCCTGCTTGTAAATGCCTTAACCGTATCCTCCACTGGCAAACCATGTACTTTTCGACCACTGCGGCCGGGCGTTACACCACCAATCACCTTGGCACCATAATCTAGACATTCACGAGTCATCGTCACGGCCTCACGGCCTGTGATTCCCTGAATAATGAAAGTTGTTCGTTCATCAACAAGAATTGACATTGTTTCTCCAATCTGAAAAAGAATAAACCTGTAAGCGTCTAGCGGCGATCTCTCAACTAAGAATAAAGCTGGGCATTTGCCACCAAAAATGACGATCTTAATTTCGCCCCCCAGCGACCACCCTCTTTCGTGAAGACCCAGAGTGTATCGAATCCACTATATTCTGTGCCATCTTTCTTTCTGCGAGATTGTCGCAGCACGAGATGAACCTTCTCATCGCTCACCTGTACTGCGTCCATTGAAATCAGATCTGTATGATCCCAATCCTCAGCCAAAAGTTTTTCGGTCAATGCATCGTGACCACTAAGCCAATCAGCAGAAGTGTCCCAGCTATCGAACTTCGTCCTGGCTAGGCGAAGATGAGGAAAATGCATTTCAGCTATCATCGCATCACTATCTCGGGCATTAAACCCATCCAGCCATCTCTGAAATGCGGCCTTAGCTTCTTCAGCAGAACTCATATTATGCCCCCTGGTATTCGAATCGGACTATTCAAACACGTATTTAAAAAAATCCTTTTAGACAGTTTATTGGATATATGTTTCAAAAGAATTATTAAGGTAACTTGGCGTATCATTCCTAGGGTGAATATGTTTACGATGCGGGGGTAGCTCAGTGGTAGAGCGTCTGCTTCCCAAGCAGGATGTCGCGGGTTCGATCCCCGTCCTCCGCTCCAATTCAAAAAACAGCGCCTAATATCATTTACGACTAGCCTAGGTTTGAAACATCTCATTTAACAATGATTGAAGCTCGATATTAAAAACTCTTTTGATGCGCTAGCAAATACTCAATTTCGACTCCTTTGGATTAGCTCACTCAGTTCTATGACCTCATTTTTTATGTATGTGGTTATTCAATCAATCGTCGCATTCGAGCTCACAGGTCAAAATAGTTCGGTGGGCCTGGTGATGATAGGACAGGGACTAGCGATGACGTTTCTTGGCCCTATTGGTGGGGCTGTCGCTGATCGAGTTTCAAAAAAATATATCAATTTAATTTCGCAAAGTATTATGACTTATGTCTTTCTCGCAAATGGCACGCTGCTCTTGCTCGATGTATTACAACTCTGGCACCTGATAGTAAATTCGTTCGTCCTTGGAGTTGCATCTTCATTCATGATGCCAGCGCGGCAGGGATGGGTAGTTGAAATTGTCCCTACCCAACTTCGTGGAAATGCGATTGCGCTTAGCCAAGTAGCCCTCAATGCCACACGCATATGGGCACCTGCAATCGGAGGGCTCATGATTTCAGCCGCTTATTTTGGAGCAGCAGGGGCATACTATGCCATGGCCGGATTCAACATCATCGGGGTCATAATTATGCTAGTACTACCCAACACAAAGGCGATGGGGCACAAAGAAGGCGAATCGATCTTGGCCGGAGTGAAGTCTGGAATTGTGTACCTCCGCCAGGAGCCCAGACTAGGTTGGATGATGATCTTCTTTTTTCTTATGATTATGATTGGAATGTCTTCAGTGACAGCTCTTCCGGGTCTACTTGAAAATGAACTTAGTTCTAGTGCGAGAGAATTCGGGATACTTCAGGCAATCACTGCGGTAGGCGGACTCGCGGCAAGTCTCGCGGTTGCGGGTTACGCGGCCTCTAAGCAAGCACTGAATATTTACAGCACTGGTGCCGCACTAATGGGAATTGCAATCATTTTCACCGGCTTAAGCCCGTCGTATGCCATCGTCATCATTCCAGTCCTGCTTACAGGAGTTGGGATGGGTATGTTCCAAACATTAAATAGCGCAATTATCGCGATCGATTGCGACCCTAAATTCTTCGGTAGAGTCAGCTCACTAATTGGTATGTCATTCGCCGCTTTTATGTTGATCGGCTGGCCAGTCGGTTATCTGGCAGACAGAGCTGGGGAACGCGTGGCTTTCGTCGTAATGGGAAGTCTCGTACTCATCGGCGTGGCCATATTGACTCGGATTATTTCGCGTACGGTCGCCCCTACTCGAATATCGGTTGCCGCGGATGTTGTTGTAAGTTAGGTCACAACCCATACTTCAAACGATTCCAGCTCGCGCGTGCACCAAACAATGCAATATCATCAAATCATGGAAAAAGTTAAACTTTCGGTTTTAGACTTAGCAATGGCAACGGATGGCGATACAACATCAGTAGCCTTGGATAATGCCACTCGATTGGCACAGCGTGCAGATGATCTGGGATTCTTTCGTTTTTGGGTCGCCGAACATCACAATATGCAAACCGTTGCAAGCACTAATCCAGCCGTACTCATCGCTCACTTAGGTTTAAAAACCTCGCGAATTCGGCTTGGCTCCGGCGGCGTGATGTTACCAAATCATGCCCCGCTAGTTGTTGCGGAGCAATTCGCGCTTCTCGAGGCTCTATATCCTAATCGTATCGATCTTGGAATAGGGAGAGCTCCAGGATCAGACCAACATACAGCGGCAGCTTTGCGGCGCTCGCCAAATAACCACGATGCACAAAATTTTCCAATGAATTTGGTTGATCTGATGGGGCTTTTGGGTGACGTGCGAGCTGACCAAGGTGCCTGGGAATACCTGTCTGCTACGCCAGCCGCAACAACTTATCCGGACATTCACTTGCTGGGTTCCTCAAATTTCAGTGCAGAGTTGTCTGGAATGTTAGGTCTGCCCTTTGTATTCGCTAATCATTTTGATACCGGCGGCACGCTAGAGGCAGTGCAAATTTACCGCGATAATTTCAAACCTTCTCCAATTCTTGATATGCCATTTACGATTGTTACTGCCTCTGTAATTGTCTCAGACACATCAGAAGAAGCTGAATGGGAGTCAGGTCCGAGCCGCCTCCGAAAATACGGTATGCGGACCGGCCAGAGACATCCGTTACTAAGCCCTGAGGCAGCCAATGCACATCCAGACTTCCCCGCTGCACGAGCTATGCCCTCCAATTCGTTTATTGGCACTGCACAGGAAGTTTTAGAGAGTTTAGGGTCACTCCAAAAAGCAACACAAGCTAATGAATTAATGATTTCGACATCGACCTACAGCATTGAGAATCGAATCAAAACCCTGGAGTTGCTTTCAGCTGCTTGGGAATCAGATATGCCAGAAAACAGTGAAGAAGCCCAAGAAATGGAAGTTCTAGAGAAAATTTAGTCTCGTAGGCGAGTAAATGGAGCTATAAATATGCCAAAACAAGTAATAAACGTCGCGGCTGACGACGCTCTCACCCAAATCTATAGGTTAGCTAATGACGAGGGTGAGGAAGTAATAGCTGCTCGGCTTGCAGAAAGACTCGAGCTCAAGCCTGCATCAATGGCTGGCATGCTATCTAGGCTCAAACGGGACAAGCTAGTAAAAGTTGACGCGAAAAAGCGTGTCGCACTTACTGCCGACGGTTTCCGAAGAGCTGAAAATATGGTACGCCGGCACCGACTTGCCGAGTGCCTGTTGGTGAACGTTCTTGAACTCAACTGGTGGCAGGCCTACGGGGAAGCTCACCTCATGGAGCATTCCATCTCGGATATTACCGAGCCATTAATTGTAAATCGGCTTGGTAATCCAACTACATCCCCATTTGGCGCTGTTATACCGGGAAGCGGAAACACCTCTTCAATGTCCCGAAAGCGACTATCTGAACAAGTTGACGGCACAACCCACACGATCGATCGTGTATTTGAGGAAGATGAAGAATTACTCCGATTCTTTGAATCTGAGGAGCTCAAACCTGGTGCAACTGTCAGAATAACTGAGCGTGCGTCCTACAAAGGAACTATCACAATTAAAGTCGCTGCCAAAGAAATTGTCCTGGGCCTACAGGCCGGAAGTAGGATTTGGGTCAAATAGACCAAATTCGCACCAATTAATCCATTTACGTATTCATGACAGGTGTAATCCCTGCTCTAATTCGACCAATGTTTCACAAGTTGACAGTAATTATTAGTATGTACTAATGTTTAATTAACTTATATACATATTTCGTAAGATGTTGGAGGCACTAATGAAACATATCTTTCAGCTAATATTTATCTCACTTATACCCATCAGCTTAGCATTCGTTTCATGCAGTAATAGCGAGCAAAGTCTGACCGTGTATTCTGGACGGTCAGAAAATTTGATTGGCCCGATTCTTGAATCATATGAACGTGCCAGTGGAGTTTCGATAAATGTAAAATACGGAAAAACTGCGGAGATAGCTGCCCTTCTCCTCGAAGAGGGTGACAAAACACCAGCCGACATTTTTATTGCACAGGATGCGGGCGCACTCGGAGCTATAGAGAGCGCGGACATGTTCGCCACGATTCCAGAAAATATTCTCAGTCTGGTAGCCCCTGAATTTCGATCTAAGACAGGACAGTGGGTTGGCCTTTCAGGTCGCGCACGCACTATCGTCTACAACCTGGAAACAATTGATCCAGATCAACTCCCTGCTTCAATTCTCGATTTTACTGATCCAAAATGGAAAGGCCGAATTGGATGGGCACCAACTAATGGTTCCTTTCAGGCTTTTGTTACTGCAATGAGAATTCACCACGGAGAAGATATCGCAAAAGAATGGCTGCTGGGGATCATCGCAAACGATCCGAAGGTATATCCAAAGAACACGCCTATCGTGGCTGCTGCAGCCGCTGGGGAAATCGATATAGGGTTCGTAAATCACTATTACCTTCATCGATTCTTAGCAGAGCAAGGTGTGGAATTTGGAGCACGTAATTACTACACAACACCTAATGACATCGGTACCCTAATAAACGTGGCTGGTGCTGGCGTTATCGACTCGTCCAAAAAACAGGAGCAATCTCACGCACTGTTGTGGTATCTCCTCGGGGATGTATCGCAGCGATACTTTAGTGAAAGTACTTATGAATATCCTTTGGCTTCAGGTGCTAGTTCTTACAGTGGAATACCCGAATTAAGTTCACTGGGGGCAGTTAATATGGATCTAAGTCAGATGGAAGATGTGGCTCGAACTCTCAATTTACTGAGGGAAGTCGGTGCGCTCGATTAGTGACTCGGTTAGAACAATTAGTTAACTGAGAATATAATGGGAGCTCGAAGTAGTGCGAGCCCGACGCGATCACCTATGTTTGTTGGTATGTAATTGGAACCTGTCTGGCGCACGTGAATATGTTGACCGTCACTCAATTCGACCAGTATCTTTTGGTAGTACCCAAAGTATTGCAAGTCCAAAACGACTCCGTCTACACCCCGAGGCGTTATCTCCACACTGTCTGGAGAAATCACAAGAGAAACAGCTGAAACTCCATCTGATAACGACAGTGTCCCTAATGGCCAATTCAGTGTTCTGGGCGCGGAAGCATTGTACTGAAGGATGTTGGAGTCTCCAAAAAACTCGGCAACCGAGACATCTGATGGTTGCGTGAATAACTCCTCGGCCGCCCCAACCTGACGAATGTGACCATCTTTCATAAATCCAATTCGATCGGCCATTGACAAGGCTTCTTCCTGATCATGAGTGACCATTAGAGTGGTTACACCGGCGGATCTAACAATTCTCCTCACCTGCTCACGTAAATTCACTCGTAACACAGGATCCAAATTTGAGAATGGTTCGTCTAAAAGTAAGATATTCGGCTGCGGTGCCAAAGCGCGCGCTAGAGCTACGCGCTGTTGCTCACCACCTGACAGATCTGAAATTCTTCTGTCCTCAAAACCGACCAAATTCACTAAATCCAGATACTCGTGGGCAATAATATTTGATTTGGCTTTGCCTCCCACACCATAAGCAATATTCTCCAAAACCGTCATGTGCGGGAACAGAGCATAGTCTTGGAAAACCATACCTATTTTTCTCTCCTGAGGGGCAATAAATGTGGTGTTCGAAGATATAAGGTTCTGGCCAAAATAGAGTTCACCGCTATCCGGCCTTTCCAGTCCGGCGATGAGCCTCAATGATGTTGTTTTTCCAGAGCCCGACGGGCCAAGTATTGCGAAAAATTCACCCTGTCTAATATCAAGTGACAGATCAGTGACCGCTTGTATAGATCCCAATCTAAGAGCCAGTTTGTCGGCCCGAAGTGCGATATTAGTCTCACCTTGTCTATCATTCATCATAGTGATCGATCCCAGCGATTAAGTAGTATCAAGGGTAGCAAGGAAAAAAACACTAAGAGCAATCCAGGCAGTGCCGCGCGGGCAAAAAACGCCTCACTTGAGGCACTCCACACAGAGGCCGACAAACTTTCATAACCTAACGGGCTTAAGATAAGAGTCGCCGGAAGCTCCTTAATGGTGGTAATGAAAACTAAAACGAAGCCCGCGATAGCTCCGCGCCGGATGAGCGGGAAAGTTATAGTCGACATGACCCGAAAATTACCCGCGCCAAGTCCCTTCGCGGCACCTTGAACATTCTGTTGCAGTTGACCGATAGAAACTCGAATTGAACCTGCTGCCTGAGGCAAAAACAAAAGCACATAACCCACTATAAGAATAAAAAACGTTTGATATAAAAAGGTAACATTTTTAGCCACAAATACCAAAGAAAGAGCAATTACGAGGCCGGGTAATGCATAACCTGTATAAGAAACAGTTTCAGTTATCCGTGACAGCCACTGTTTTCCGTGTTGGACAGAAAGTATAGCCACTGGTGTCGCAATCAAACAGGTAATAAGTCCTGCAGCGGCTGAGACCAGGATAGAATTCATAGCAGGAACAAGTATCGAATTGAGCGACTCCAAGTAATTTACTTCTCGGCTAAACCAGTAGACGAGAACCCCAATCGGGACAACAAGAGCCACAAACAGGAACATAGAAAGGATGGTCACTGCCGGCCAACGCCATTTTCCTAAAGTAGTGCGCCTGTCTTGAACCACTGGGCGTGCAGAATTATAGTCTCGATTTCGACGAGTTCTCAGGTCAACAAGTACAAAAATTAGCGCAAATATTGATAGCAATATCGCAACACTCGCAGCGCCAGTTCGGTCAAAAGCTGATTCATAGTGACTAAAAAGGCTGACCGTTAACGATCTACAATTTAGTAGTGAAACTGCCCCGAAATCTGACAAGGCGTACAACCCTACAAGCAGACCACCAGCAGCAAGTGCCGGCCGCAAAAACGGCAAAGTTACTTTATAGAAAGTGCGCAGAGGTCCATAGCCAAACGTCCTAGATACATCTGACATTCTTGGGTCAATTGATCCGATCGCTGGTCGCAGCGGAATGAGTAAGTAGGGGTAGGTCGAGAGGGCAAGAACAATGACAGATCCTGAACAACCCGAGATACTCGGCATGGTTTCAACGCCAACCGGCTCCAACAATTGTTGTAGCAAGCCTCTTTGTCCAAAAGCAGAAAGGAGTACAAACGATCCTATATATGAAGGAATAGCTAACGGTAGAATGGCTAGCACCCCGAACAGGTTACGCCAAGGAAGATCAGAGCGTTCCAGAAGCCATGCCATTGGTACCGCTATACAGAGAGATGTTGTTGTCACCGCGAGAACCATCCAGAGAGTACGCCAGACAACTGGACCAGTTGAATCGGCTGTCACATACTCTAGAAAACGTGATGGAGAAAGACTCAACTGGAATAACAGATAAACTGGGGGCACAGCACACAGTATCACTACCATAATGGCAGCTACGCATAAAACAGGTCCCGCTCTTCGATTCCGCATATCCAAACTTCCAATTAACTCTGACCCATTATACGCACACACTACACTGAAAAAAATGTGATCCCTAATATTCAATAATAGTCCCTGCACAGGACAAAATCTCATCCTCTATAAAATCAGGATATATACTAGACAAAATTAGAAAGAAATTTTGAGCAAAGGAATGAACAATGGGACTAAAACAACTAGAGGAACTCGTTGCAATTCTTCAAGGCGAAATCGAAAAAGGTCGGCGAGGTAATAATGTTCTCGGCACATGGCACATACACTTCGAGAAACAAGATGAAAAACCAGTTTTTTCGTTCAATAAATGCGAGAGTGAAGTGTATTGTGAGGAAAGACCAACCGTCTTTGCGACGGATGGTGAATTAATTGATGCTGGTGGCCCACTCTTTGGATAAAATCTAAGCTTGCTCCCTTGCCAAAGTCTTATACTTCTCGATTAATACATCGGGACGTTGTGCCATCAAATAAAGTGGGATAGATATTCCACCAACGAGGGCTGCCATCAACCATCCCACCGTATAGTGCTGAGTTAAATCCAGTGATAATCCGATCAAAATCGGACCAATTGTCCCCCCAATAGTTGAAATGAATCGCTCAGCACCCATTAAACGGGCGAACGAAGCTGTACCGAAAAAATCAACAATCACCAACGAGCGCAACGGAACGGAACCGCCAAATCCGATCGAACTAACTACTAAGCCACAATAAGCAATCCACTTACCAGTATCGGAACTAACTAACGTGCCGATTGAGAGCAGAGGCAGACCGAGAGTTAGAAGAATGGAACATATCGCGAGTAATTTTACGGGTTGGTAGCGATCTCCTTGAAATCCAAGCGCTATTCGACCGAAAATTGAAGACACAGTAAGTACTGTTATGGTCAGTCCCGCAGCGCCTTTAGAAAGTCCAAACTCATATTCGAAATACGAAAACGCTAAGGTTAATAAGCTCGTCATGGCAAACCCATTCGCTACAAAGGCTGACATTAACAGCGCAAAAGATCGCGTTCGAATGGCCACGCGCACTGGAAGACCCCAGTTCATCGGGGAAGATACGTCACTTACATTTACACCTGACTGAGCAATACCGTCCATCGGTTGAGGATGGTTAGCAGGCCTAGTACGGACAAATAATCCAAACGCCATGCCGCCTGTAGCCACAAATATCGCTAGAAGTTGAAGTGTCGATCTCCATCCAAACTCACCCACACTTATCGCAACAATAGGGATCAATAATCCACCAAGAGATCCGCCCAATGTCGACAACGTAAGGGCGCGTGCACGTTTTCGCTCAAACCACGTAACAATCGCTGCAAAACCGCAAAGATTGCCAGCGGTACTTGAACCGAGAGATACCAAAGCCATTACAAAAAAGAAATGCCAGAGTTCACTCATGTATGACATCAGGAGTAATCCCAAGGAAGTAATCCCAATGCCTATAATTAGGACTCGACGAGGACCAAATTTATCAATCGCCCAACCCACGAACGGAGCAGAAATTCCACCCACTTCAGTACGTACAGAGGAGCCTGCAAACGTGACCCAAGCCGCCCATCCAAACTCAGAAATAAGGTCATTTAGAAACGTATTCATCCCATAGAAGACTGTTGCAGCAGCGGTAGCGGTCGTGGCTCCGGACGCGAGCACAACGAACCAACCACTGTAAATTCCAGTCGATGATCGTGACACAGGACTCTGCATAATGCCAATCGTAGGCCTTAAGCGACTCAGACGCTAAGGACGCATACAATTTATATAGAAGGAAAACAAATTGGCAAACAAAGCATCGCTAGGAAATTACTTCGAAGACCTAACTGTTGGTCTTAAAATAGTTCACGCTGTATCACGGACACTGACCGAAGGTGATGCCGCGTTATATCTAGCATTAACTGCTTCTCGCTACCCACTCTTTTGTAATACAGAGTTCGCTGAAAAGCTGGGCTTTGTCAGAGAACCAATACATGATCTTCTTGTATTTCACATCGTTTTTGGAAAATCTGTACCTGACATATCTTTAAATGCCGTGGCTAATCTAGGATACGCAGATGTACGCTTCGGTGAACCTGTGTACCCCGGAGATACCATATCTGCTGAAACTGAGGTGATCGGAAGACGTGAGTCTAGCGGGGGCGATACCGGTATTATCTGGGTCCAAACCTACGGTTACAACCAACACAAAAAAGAAGTTATTCGCTTCATAAGATGGGTGTTAGTAAACAAGGCAAACCCAGTTGAAGACACCAGCCCGGCCGTTGTTCCATCAACTCCCAGTGAAGTAGCCACAACTGATTTTTATATTCCTGAGAACCTAACGTTGAATGGTTTCGATGAGCGTGTTACTGGAGGAAAATGGTTCTGGGACGACTATCAAGTTGGCGAGCGAATAGATCATATCGAAGGTATGGCAATTGAAGAAGCGGAACATCAAATGGCCGCACGCCTATATCAAAATACCGCGCGTGCGCATTTCAATGCCCATGCCTTAAAAGATTCGCGCTTTGGAACTCGAGTGGTCTACGGTGGACACGTCATTTCCGTGGCGAGAGCACTCTCGTTCAACGGATTAGAAAACATACTTCGCATTCTTGCGTTTAATGGGGGAACCCACTCCAACCCTACCGTCACGGGCGACACAATTTTTGCCTACACAGATATTTTGGAAAAAATCGATCTTGATAGAGATGATTGTGGAGCACTCAGACTGCGACTTGTCGCTACAAAAAACCTAGACCCCTACACTGAAAATATGGAAATTAAAGTGGCCGACGAAAAAGGTAGAGAACGATATCATCCAAACGTAGTTCTGGATTTAGATTACACAGTATTAATACCGAAGAAAGTCAGGAGTGAGCAATGACCACCATCGCAGCAAATCCCGCTATATCGGCGAGAACACTAGTTGACACAGCACAAAAGGTAATCAGTAAAGCAATCACACACGCGTCCGAAATAACGGAAGGTGGAAAGCTGATTGATCAGTATCAGATACATACTCAACGAATCGCCTATCTAACCACTGAAATTAAAGCAGCGGAAGAATTAGTTGCGTTTGTTGAGCGAGGTAACGATCGTGGACATAGCGATCATCATTCCGCAGAAATGGCCTTTTGCTATGCGGCTGAAATCGCACATAAACTACGGTCACAAATTGAATCAGCCTGGGAAGATTTCGGTCTCTCAGAAACAGACTTGGCGGATCTGAACAGCGCAAGTATCAAAGAGCTCATTCGATCAGGGCTATCCGAAGAAAAAATCAGAAATATTGGGAATGCCGTGCTAATGACCGGGGGAGTAAATAATGTCGAATTAGAGGATGAAGTAGCAACTTTGACTCGAGATGCGGCTCGTGACTTCGCTAAAAATGAAGTGGCGCCTCTTGCACAAGATATCCATCGGCAAGATTTACTTGTGCCAGATGAATTACTAGAAAAATTTTCCGCCCAAGGATTCTTTGGGTCGTCTATCCCTGAAGAATATGGTGGTACGGGGATGGGAGATCTTCCGATGATTGTTATCACTGAAGAGCTCTCAGCTGCGTCGCTTGCCGCAGCCGGATCACTTGCTACTCGACCAGAAATACTTGCAAAAGCTTTGCTTGCGGGCGGAACAGAAGATCAGAAACAAGAATGGCTCCCAAAGATAGCAAATGGAGATGAGTTGATTGCGGTTGCTGTGACTGAACCAGACACGGGTTCAGACGTAGCCTCGCTGCAAACTCGGGCTGAACCCGCAGAACTTAACGGTAAAAAAGGCTGGCGGATAAACGGGGCAAAGGCCTGGAGTACATTTTCTGGCCGAGCTACCACCTTGGCGCTTTTAGCTCGAACGAATCCTGATAGCAGTCAAGGAAGCAAAGGATTGTCGCTATTTATGGTGAAAAAAGATCCTTTCTATGGTCATTCTTGGAAATTTGAACAAGCTGAAGGCGGAGTAATGGAGGCGACAGCCAATCCTACACTTGGGTATCGAGGAATGCACTCCTTCAACATAGGAATCGACAATATGTGGGTCCCCCACGACTGTCTCGTGGGGGAAGATTCGGGAGTCGACAAGGGTTTCTATCTTCAGATGGGTGGATTTGCCGCTGGACGAATCCAAACAGGAGGTAGAGCTTGCGGAGTTGCACAGGCAGCTCTCGAAAAAGCCTGTCAATATGTTACACAACGGACACAATTTGGTCAGTCACTCGCAGACTATCAACTCACCCAGTACATGATTGGTCGCATGGCGATTCGAATCGCCGCGTCACGTCATATAACGTATGCTGCGGCTCGATCATTTGATACCCGTGCCGTAGAGCCATCTATGTCCAAGCTGTTGTCCTGTGACGTAGCTGGAGAAGTGACTCGGGAGTCTCAGTTGTTGCACGGTGGCTGGGGATACTCTGAAGAAGATTCATCTGCAAGATATGTCGTCGATGCACTCGTTCTGCCGATTTTTGAAGGAACAAAGCCAATATTAGAACTCAAAGTAATTGGTCGAGCTCTCCTCGCCTAAGATCTCCAAAATTAGTTGTATTGGCCACGTACAGTAGTTTCTTCTCACTAGAGACGTGAGATAATACGCCGATGACTACAACGAACATGGACCAATTAGCTCTTTATCTTCACATACCTTTTTGCTCTTCCAAGTGTGGCTACTGCGACTTCAATTCGTACGAAGGATTAGACCACTTAGTACCTGATTACACTCCCGCAATCCTTTCGGAGATTGAATTGTGGAGTGCAGCCACGACGAAGCATGAAGTACACACTATTTTCTTTGGTGGAGGTACTCCATCACTTACTGACATTAGTGATATCGAAGCCATCATCACTGCAGTGAAAAAAAATTACAGTCTCAGTGAGGATATCGAGTGGAGTCTTGAGGCGAATCCAACGGAACTAACTTTGGAGCATCTACAGGATCTCCGAAAAGCCGGTATCAACCGACTATCCATGGGTGTGCAAAGCCTTCAAACAGATGAACTAAAACTTCTAGATCGAGACCACACACCTGAGCGCGTATTTGAAGCATTTGCAGATGCCCGCTCGGCTGGGTTCAAAAACATAAATCTAGATTTAATGTTCGGCTTACCTGATCAAACACTCGAGACTTGGCAAGACACACTGGAACGTACCGTGTCTATGGGACCTGAACATCTCTCGTGCTATGCCCTCACCGTTGAACCAGGCACAGCCCTCTATTATCAGGTTGAAAAGGGGTTTATAGCAGAGCCTGATCCAGACATAGCGGCAGACCAATATGAATGGACTCAGAAAAAACTTGCGGAACATGGATATAGTCATTATGAAATATCCAATTGGGCAAAACCAGGTAAGGAATGTCTTCATAATCTGGTCTACTGGAGGGCGCAACCTTATTTAGGGATGGGAGCAGGTGCACACTCGTTCTTTGCCGGTCAACGATTTGCAAATGTTGAAGCACCAAATCGTTATATTGATGCAATCGGATCCACAAAATTACAGCGAATGGAGGAGGGTAAGTCAACAATGCAGCAAATAGCTGCAGGTGAAACACCCAACAGGGATACGATCCTCGCTGACGCGATGATTCTCGGCCTTCGCCTACTAAAAGGCATTAATGAAATTAACTTCGAAATGGAATATGGGGTTAAACCATCGGAAGTATATGCTAAACCAATAGAAAAACACATAAATCTTGGATTATTAACAAAAGACGGTAATTGGATCAAGCTCACTCCAAATGGTCTATTGCTTTCCAACGAAGTATTTATAGATTTGCTTCCCAAAGAAGAGGAAGCTTTAAGCAGCACACAGGAGCAACTTCTTGCTTGAGGTATATCGATGTAATGCTTGCGGCCGAGAAGTATTGGTTAGAAAACCAGGTCCAATGTCGCCAAAAGAAATAGCTCGGCGACGGATTGCTGAAATGCAACCTCGCATCAGGGGCGCGAGAGGGAAAGCTCCTGCGACAGACCAACTGCGAGATGACATTTGGGCAGGAATATCATCGCAGCGCACTGAAATCCCGAGGCTAGAACCTCCTGAAAAATGTCCTACGTGTCACCAGGCTGGTCTAACAGTTGCTCGAATACTAGAACAATAACTATACGAGAGAAATAATAATGTTCGTAATCGGTACAGCGGGTCATGTTGACCATGGCAAAAGCGCACTAATCGAGGCAATTACAGGAATTCATCCTGATCGACTTATAGAGGAGCAAACACGTGGTTTGACGATTGAACTCGGGTTTGGGTGGACAAATTTACCTTCAGGTATGGAAATCTCTTTAATTGATGTACCCGGCCATGTCAGATTCGTTCGTCACATGTTAAGTGGTGTCGGAGGAATTGATGCTGCACTGCTAGTAATAGCCGCTGATGAAGGCATCATGCCACAAACTACAGAACACATGAATATTCTTAATTTATTAGAAATTTCGAGAGGAATTGTTGTCTTTACTAAATGTGATTTGGTAGATGATGATTGGCTAGATTTACTCAGGGAAGATTTTAAAAATGTGGTAGCTGGAACACCACTCCAAAATGCTCCGATAGTGTTCACTTCTGCTATTACTGGATCTGGCATATCTGAGTTGCTTACCGAGTTGGATAATCTAGTCAATGACTTAGATGCACCTCGCGATATAAATAGATCAAGGTTGCCGATCGACCGAGTATTCACTATGACTGGATTTGGCACCGTAGTCACGGGTACATTATTAGACGGTCATCTTGAAATTGGTGATTTAGTAGAAATATCTCCCACCGGCAAAACAGCGCGAATAAGAGGACTACAGGCTCATAGCAAAGAAATAAAAGTAGCTAATCCGGGATCACGTGTAGCTGTGAACGTGTCCGGCCTACAAATTGATGAAGTTAGTCGAGGTCATGTCCTCGGGCCAGAGGGCTCACTCACCTCGGCGCTTTCTTTTGATGCGTCAATCCATTTACTTAATGATGAACAAATCAAACATAACTTAAAAGTCCATGTACACGTGGGATCTGCAGAAATCCAAGGCCGTATTAGGCTATTACAGCCAGATAGCACGCAGGCTCCAGATCAAACCTTCATTCAGATCCTCCTCTCTGATCCTGTCGCAGTATCAGAAGGAGACTTATATGTAGTTCGAATATCTGACAGAACCCTAGGAGGAGGAAAGGTACTCAGCATCAATCCTCCTAGACACAAGAGATCAGACGCTGCAGTGCTCCAATTACTCTCACAGCAACTCACAGGAACCATTGAAACTCGCATTCTTGGCATTCTAGAGCAAATACAGCCGGCCACAGATTCTCAGGTTACCGCCGCCCTTAGCGAGTCAACTCAATCAATTGAGGATGGTGTTGAGAAACTTATAGATAGCAAACAAATAGTGAGACTGAAAACCTCAGAACAGACCTCACTCCTAATAACCGACATTCTAATTACAAGAATTCAGACCCAGACTAAAAAAATCATTGCCGAATATAACGAGAGGTGGCAACTTCGATTTGGCATTCCCAAGGAAGAATTGAGAGCCAATCTGAAACTAGACAGTCGCCTTTTCTCAGCGCTCTTAGACACATTTCAAACCGACTTAGTGAATATTGATGAAGATATTGTGGCGCTTAAAAACTGGGAACCAAAACTCAATCAGACCAATCAAGCCGATGCGGAGAAAATTATCGACGCCCTGCACCGGGGGCAATTCGCCCCTCCTCGACTCGACTCTAACTCCGAATTGCTTGGATATCTGCAACGTACTAGAAAAATTAAAGACCTTGGTGATGGGGTGATATTTACTCATGACCATTACCTCGGAGCTGCACGGCTGACATTAGAACAACTCAATCTAAATCACAATTTATCGTTAGCTGAAATACGCGATCTCGTCAAAACCAACCGACGAATCGCTCAGGCGCTAGTTGAAACCATGGACAAAGAAGGTCTGACACAACGCATCGGGGATGAACGGCGCATCACCGAAAGCGGAAAAATATTTCTCTCGAAAAATGTAATTTAGTCGCTCTGAAAAATAGTCCCTAGTCGAATGATCGTCATTCCCAAGATGACTAATAGAACAGCCATAACTCTTGGAACAGTCAAAATACTTACTGTGTTACCAAATAACCCCAGATGATCAATTGTCACCCCAGCTATAGCAGAGCCCACTGTCACTGCCACGAAAAATTCAGCCACCCCAATAGACGGAACAATCCAAGCTGCTCCAAGTATTAAACCCAACCCAAACAATCCTGATAGGCCGGCCCACCAAGGTAAATCCCTAAGGCTGATTAAGATAGCGATACTCACACAAATCGTAATCAGCGAAATAATATCTGTTCGAATAGAGAAAATATCTGAACTCCCAAGACTATTCGTTCGAAAGTTTAGTAATAAAAGCACCAACCCCAGTGCCGCAACGGTGGTAAGACATGAGAACCAAGCGGCTTGAAATCCGCCATGAGATCTACCGATCGAAGCGAGCATTGCCCACTGCATGGCCACCCCACATCCAATCAAAATAGCAAGAAAAATCATCGGCCACGCTGCAAGTAATTTTGCATACATCAAACACTCAACTATTCACTACACCTGAGCTTTATTATCCCGTGCAGTTCTTGAGAACCACCGAGAGAGGTCACCCTGCTCCCAGGCCACCAAAAGTTGTGCCGCAATCGCTATTGAAGAATAAGTACCAACTATGACTCCGACCAAAATGGCAAGTAAAAATGATTGTATTGTGTCTCCACCAAGAAGAAGAAGTGCTCCAATTGGGAGGAGTAAAGTCAAAGAGGTGTTTAGCGAACGTGCCATCGTCTGGAGCAACGCAGAATTAACATTTTCAGACAAGCTACTCTGAGGACTCGCTGAAATATTTTCTCGAATTCTATCAAATACGACAATCGAATCATGTACCGAAAACCCTATCGCGGTCAGTATTCCTGTGACAAACATCAAGTTGATTTCGGCACCGAAAAGTTTTCCGAATAACGAAAATGCGCCTATCACAATTATGGTGTCATGAATCAACGCAACTATTGCACATACAGCATATCTGGATGGTTTCGGGACCGTTGAGAAGGCAAAACGGACGTACATCATGATAAAAAGAGTTGCTATAGCAATGGCCAAGGTCGCATTCCGAACAGCCGCACTGGACACCACTGGAGAAACCGTAGAAAACTCAAGTATGGTAAATGGACCAAACTGCTCCTCCAAATAATTCTCAATAACAGTGCGTTCTCCAAGATCTGTTATATCATCCTCCGCTGACACAACTGCTCCTACTGGATCGGGCACAAAGGAATGCATTGAATATTCAGATATCCAACCCATAACACCATTAGCTAGTACTTCAAAATTTTGACCATCCGGACAGTTCGCCCTCGCAAACACTCGTAATTCAGTCAACACAGGCACCTCAGCACGCACTGCATAAAGATCACAAGGATCGTCATTCAAAGCGGCTCTGACAAAAACTGTCCCCACCGAATTCGCAGAATCGCCAGTTAGCAAAGTGCCTTCTGGACTGCGCTGTGCCGGCTCCATCAGAGAAGAAGATTGATAGTTAGACTCAGGCACGACCTCACTAAATGAACCTTCCGGAATATCTAACTGATCGGTCTTGATGAGAAATTCGCCCTCACCAGTGCTCTGAATCCGAGCTTCCTCATGCCCCAAATAGGCGAATGCTTGGCGTAACTCAGACTGTTGAACCTGAGAGCTCGTAAATTTTAGGAGCATCGAAGTCCCAGAACTAAATTCAATACCGCGAACTAATCCAGGCGGAATCAAAAGAAGAATTAATGAAGCCGAAATAAGTAAACCGGATATAAAAAACCACCATTTTCTCGAGCGGACCAAATCAATTCCATTAGAGGAATTACTCTTTGGACTAGATAAATCTCTATCCATTAAGCTACCCCCTCAGAATCCGCGATATCGTCTAATTGAGATGCAGAAATACTTCCCAAACTAATCCATCTACGAGCATACTTAGTTCTGACGAAAGTCCTCAGCAATGTACGCGTGACTACGATTGCAGAAAACATCGATACCAGCACGCCAAATCCAAGCGTGAGCGCAAAACCTTGCACGAGTGGGGCACTGAACGCGCCAATCAAAGGTAATTGAATCCCACCACCAAGCAGATACAAAATAAAACACGTAATCAATGTTGTTATATTGGAGTCACGAATAGACGACCAAGCCCTTGAGAAACCAGCATCAACTGCATTAATTGCCGACCGACCGATTCGCAATTCTTCTTTCATACGTTCAAAGATAAGAATGTTTGCGTCGACAGCCATCCCCACAGACAAAATAAATCCTCCAATTGCCGCAAGCGTTAATGTCACGGGAATGAGCTTAAAAAGTGCGAGGGTAACAATCGCATAAATCGTCAAAGCGAAAACCGCTAAAAGTCCCGGAAAACGGTAGTAAAGAGTCATAAATAAGCCCACCAGAATCAACCCAATAAACCCAGCCAAGAGTGACTTGGATACGGAATCTGCGCCCAATGTTGCGTCTACGGTTTGCTCCTGCAATACGGTTAGTGAAAGTGGTAATGCACCGGCATTCAGCTGTACGACAAGCTCCTGAGCATTTTCACGAGTCAGGCCAGTAATTACACCGCTTGACCGTATCACTGCATTTACTCTGGGTGCCGAGAGTAAACCGGAATCGAGGAATATGGCTATCTGGTCTGCGCCCACAAATTTACCGCGATTATTTACTGCACGTGACGTGATTTGTTCAAATAACTGTGCTCCTTCGTCGTTAAATTCAAAGGAGGTTTGAGCATCTCCAACTTCGTTAAATGATACGTAGGTATTTGGTTCGAGATAAGCGCCAGTCAGAGCCCTCACCTCTCCATTTACTGTACCGACGGCCTCAAACCACAAACCCTCGCTATCACATGCATTTAGTGTGAGTAGAGCTGACTGTGCTGGTTCGCAAAAACGTAATTGTGCAGTCCTGCCAATGAGAGATCGGGCTTGTTCTATCGAAAGCCCTGGGAGTTGCACCGAAATATTAGAAGCTCCCTGTCGGGTAATTTCTGATTCAGCAACACCCGCACCATCTACTCGCTTACGAAGCACGCTAATGGTTCCGTCAATCTTTTCTGTGAGGTCTCCCTCAAAATCATCTGGCACTTCAGCTTGTAAAAGCAGCCTCGTCCCACCCTGCAGATCAAGACCCAACCTCAATGAACTGCGGTCAAACTCTCCAATTGTTAGGCCCGCACCATCGGGCCAAGACAAATCACCTGGAAGATCGGGAAGGTGCTCATCTGCATTATTCGGCCAGATGAAAGCAAGAGAAAATAATGTCACGACTAGAATAAAAAAGAGCGAAATAGTATTACGCATTATCAAACCTCTAGCGGAGACAACTGACTACATTGCTAAACAGCATAGTACCAAGCCGCGTTGCAGTATAATCACGGTCAGGACTGTTAAAACCCTATTTTTTAACATCCCGAGCGCTTGGCTCTTGATCTTCAACTTGATCTTCAACTTCGTCTTCAGCGTCTTCGTCTTCAGCGTCTTCGTCTTCAGCGTCTTCGTCTTCAGCGTCTTCGTCTTCAGCGTCTTCGTCTTCAGCGTCTTCGTCTTCGGAAACTGGAACTATCGACACAACAGCGTCAGGTGTTGCCTCAACTATGACATCCTCTGTCAGCTCTAAATGAATTCGCATCGGTCCGGAGGTTGGGGTAACAATATCTGTGACTGTTGCAAAAAAACCTGAGGTAGTTAATACTTCATCACCAATATCAAGATCGGCCAAGGTCGCCTTCCGCTTCTTCTGTTGGCTCAGCATCGGACGTAACAAAATAAAATAAAATGCACCGGCAAGTGCTATCGGCAGTAGCAAACCTTCCATACCAACCAACCTCTCCTGAAAAAAATCAATCTTTACTCAACTTTTCGATTCAATTGCCCTCTAATTCTTCCACATCATCATCTTCTAAGCGGTCTTCCTCTCTTGGGTGCATGTAGTGCAGATCCGATCCAACATTTATGTGATCAACGTAGAGTAGCCCATTCACGTGATCCGTCTCATGCTCCAATGCTTGAGCCAATAAATCGTTTTCAGAAGTTACATGTATCCTTTCACCTGTGGCCGAAAGCGCGCGAACAGTCACTTGCTCGGAGCGATTTACCGGTCCAGAATAGCCAGGAACTGATAAACAGCCTTCCATAACAACACGCGTACCTTCACGCTTGGTTATTTCCGGATTAATTAATGCAAAAGGATCCTGATCGGGCATACCAATTACCACCAGTTTCAAAGGAATACCAATTTGTGGAGCAGCTAGGCCGACGCCATTTGTCGCATACATCGACTCAATCATATCGGCAACAAGTAATTGGATATCACGATTCACGCGTCTAACTCGACGAGTAGGTGATCGCAAGACTGGATCACCTAAGTAACGAATTGGTCGAATAGTCATTAGTAGTAAGCATCGCACGTATTAGAAATTAGCGCAGCCAATTTTATGAAACTAATCAAAATCCACGGGATCAACATCGATTACCCAACCGGAGGGCAAATCGCCATAATCTCTAAGAATTACCTCAGGATTGGCAGACAAGATCAGTATTGCACGTCGAAAAAGACCGCGTGCTCGAGAAATTCTTGGTACGAAAGGTCCCCGAACATCGCTATTTGGGTATGCAAGCGACACAACCGAAAGATTATGGGCTAAGCGCGACGACTCCTCATCGACATATTCCTCATTGTGATGGCGTATTCCTAAACGAATGACTCGTCGATACGGTGGATAGGCGTATTCACGACGCCACAAAAGTTCGCTCTCTAAAAACGACTCAACATCTTGGCTGACTGCAGCCTGAATCACACGATGAGATGGGTCAAAAGTTTGGAAAATGACTTTCCCA
>CAJXBM010000014.1:0-39230 GCA_913051185.1 uncultured Chloroflexota bacterium
AGTGCTGCATGATGGAATCATAAATGCGATTTCGTCGATCGCAGAAGGAATCTGACGTCGGTGATGTAGATCACGCCAAAATTCAAGAGGCTACAAAGAAAACTCGCCTATCGGTATTCAGTCGTGTAACCGGACTCTTTGGCGCTGATGCGATAACTGAGGATTTTTGGGAAGAGTTAGAAGAAATTCTGATTAGTGCTGATGTCGGAGTAAAAACAAGTTTCGAAATTTTAGATAGTCTGAAAACCCAAAAATTCAAGACTCCTCTTGAACTTAAGAAGGCGTTGCGACACTCGTTAGTCCAAATACTTGAGTCGGTTGAGGAAACAACAGGAAAATTATGGCGCGGCAATGAACTGTGGCCCGATGCGGAAATAATTAATCCTCCAGCTGTTGTCTTAGTTGTTGGTGTTAACGGAAGTGGTAAGACTACTGTGATTGGAAGATTGGCATCGCTCTATATTGAGCAGGGCTATAGTGTTATTGCTGCTGCGGGCGATACCTATCGAGCTGCAGCGATAGATCAATTGCAAGCGTGGGGTCAAAAAATAGGTTTTGATGTGATTGCGCAGCAACCTGGCGCTGATCCTGCCGCGGTAGCCTTCGACGCAATTAACGCTGGAAAAGCACGGGCTTGTGATGTGATTATTGTCGACACGGCCGGACGATTGCAAAACAAGTCAAGTTTGATGGAAGAGCTTGGAAAAATTAAGCGAGTCATCACTAGGCAAATTGACAGAGAGCCGGATGAAGTATTACTTGTGGTTGATTCTACGACCGGACAGAATGGCTTAGCACAGGCTGAGGTCTTTACGAAAGAAGCTGGCGTCACTTCAATTGCACTTTCAAAACTTGACGGTGCGGGCAGAGGTGGGATAGTTTTCGCTATTGCGCAAGAGTATGGTTTACCAGTTAGGTTTGTCGGAGTGGGCGAGCACGCTTCGGACTTAATTCCCTTCGTTCCAGAAGCTTTTGTGGAAGCCTTACTGCTCGATCGGGATGACTGAGACTTTTACGCAGAGGCTTTAAATGACTCATCTACTTCTCTGGTACTTGGCTATGCTAGTAATTTCATTTTCAGTCGTGGTTCCCACGATGGAGTTTTTTCGATCTTGTAGATCTCAAGGGTTTGCATACGCACGAGTAATCGGAGTTGCGTTCGTTTCGCTGTTAGTGTGGATGACTCTTAGATTCGGAGTCAATATCTCTGTCATTACGGCTTCTTGTTTTTGGATATTAATATTCTTTCTGTTGAGTGCATGGTTTATTCTCCACGATTTTTCAATCCTGCAGCGATTATGGGCACAGCGTCGAAAGATTTTGGTCGTAGAACTGTTGTGGATTCATTTGTTTGGCATTATTTTATTGGCAAGATCTCTGGCACCTGACGCCCTTGCGACTGAGAAGCCAATGGACTTAATGATACTTACAAGTATTTTTCGGAGTGAAGCTGTTCCGCCTCCCGATCCATGGTTTTCCGGCGTTCCACTTTCTTATCATCATCTCGGCCATTTAGCCGCAGTTATCATCGGTAAATTATCTCAACAATCGATAGGCATGGTGTTTAACCTTGCATTGGCCTCATCGGCTGCAACAGCAGGTACAGTCGCCGCCGTACTTGCGATCGACTTTTTACCAGACTTATCTGTATTCAATCGACGTAAACGCATATTGGTTATCGTGTCTACCGGATTTATAACGTTGTGTACGCTATTTCTCTTGGCACCTTGGATTGGTGTTTTGAATATTATATTTTCTAATGGGAATTTGACGAACATCAACTTGAATTGGTTGAATGTAGAGAACTTTCCCTTTGTCACTGATGTTCGCTATGGAATTCCAGATCAATGGTGGTGGTGGTGGTACACAACTAGAATTTTTGCGGACAGCTTTGCTGAATTTCCAGCATTCACCTTTTTGCTCGGTGATCCTCATGCGCATGTATACGGACTACCAATAGTCCTCACGCTGCTTGCGGTTGGACTCAGCATCTCTAAGAATCAATCCATACTAAGTGTGAAATACTGGTTTAGTCGACCTTTTAGTTTGCTTTTTGTGACCTGTTTATTAGCTTCCCTTTGCATGACCAATGTATGGGACTTACCTATTTCGTTTGCTGCACTACTTGGGGTGGTCTGGCTTTGCCAAAGGAATGAACAAAGAGGATATATTGATTCTTTGAAGTCGACTGTGAGCTTTTCAGTTCCAATCATAGTTTTATTAGGTATCATTCTGTATCCATTTCTCTCTAGTCTGACTCCCCCGGACACGGGCATCTCGCTCGTGATTGGCGAACACACGAATCTGGCACAATTACTATTATTTTGGGGCCCTGTTTTTTCTGTAATTATTGCGTCTGTATTACTGAACTGGCGGACAAATGACGTTGAGTACCCGGTTTTGTATACACCTATGAAGTGGGCATGTCTTGTCTTACTCATCTGGATCGTAGCCTTACTGTTCACGGGTAACGCTACCGAAATCTTTAGCCGCGCTACCGGCTGGGTGACTTTAGGTTTATTAACTTGTGGTATTTTCCTAGCTCGGTTAGCTAGTGCTAAAAGCAATGATCAACTTTGGCACGTCTACTGGATTATGGGATTAGCGCTTTTGATCCTCATTGGAACAGAACTACTACGGATTGAAGATGCATTTCCAGGTCGATTGAACACGTTATTTAAAGGCTGGTTTATTAGCTGGGGCATCGCATCAGTTGCTGCTGGCGGTATTTATGGAACGTCTGTTGTCCTCCGCTCGACCGGAACTCTATCCACTAATAAGAGGGTACCTACCTTTTTATTAGCGGTACTGTGTCTTTTTGCCTTTAGTTCTATTATCTTTGTCCCTTCGATGGCGATTAGTCGAGCTTGGGAGGGGCAGACGCGTGGTCTGGATGCTACCAAATACATTGAGGTGCAACGACCTGGACTGGCTGAAGCTGTGAGATGGGCTGGAAATACTCTTGATTTGAACGAAGATCTGGTATTGCAGGCGGTAGGTGAGTCGTATCAAGGTGGAAATATGTTTTCAACCTTGACCGGAATTTCTACTGTATTAGCCTGGCCGAATCATGAGCGACAGTGGCGCAGAGATATTACGGAAACTGAACGTCGAACTGCTATAGATCATGTCTACCAAGATGGAGCCACTGGTCAAGGACTCGCAGCTCTTAGAAAATATAATATTAGTCATGTGCTTATTGGAGAATTTGAGAAAAGAATTTATGGCGCTGATGTGGTAACAAAATTTGAGGATTGGGAGATTGTGTTTGCGTCGTCTGATTCGACCATAAAGATTTATCAGCTAAATCAATCCGTAACCGAATAGTCTCGGATAGAATCTACTAATGTATCCACTGATGACTTATCAAGCCCGAAGTAAAATCAGTCAGTTGGCTAAATTCCTTGTTCACAACCCCATTTTTTTAGTGGTTCTAGGTATAGCTATTTTTGCGTTCATTCTTCGAATAGTAAATCTTGGCGATAGAGCAATGCATCATGATGAATCGCTACACGCTGAATTCGCTTGGCGATATTTGGTTGGACTCGGCTATCAGCACGATCCGATGATGCATGGGCCATTGTTGTTTAATTTGATAGGTGCTGCGTTTTATTTGTTTGGCGATTCTGAATTCACCGCGCGATTACCGTTCGCACTGGCGGGATCGTTTCTAGTATTGTGTCCATTGCTGTTCAGAGAAAAACTCGGCTCGGCAGGTGTGTGTGTGTGTGCCCTGCTTTTATCGATATCGCCCTCGCTGCTCTACTACTCAAGATTTTCTCGCAATGACCTGTTGGTGACTTTGTTCACATTTCTAATAGTCGTATCTGTATGGAAATTGATTAGACCAAGGGAGCTGCCATGGTTCCGGCAGAGCGAGATTCGATCAAAGCTCTCAATCTGGCATGTGACTTTTGTGGTGGCCCTAAGTGGACTTTTCTTGACTAAAGAGTTGTCCTACATGATTGTTGCTTTACTCTTACTTTATCTAAATTTTGCATTGGCTCATGAGTGGACGAGCCAGCGTCATGGCAATAAACAAACCTTTGTTCACCGAGTTAAGGATGGTATTTGGCTAATTCCTGGAAGTTGGATAGTTGCAAGTGTTTGGCCATTTCTCGATCAAACGCGCTATCGACTCCGGTTGCGAACACGACCTGAAGCTGATGTTTTAGTGTTACTAGGCACATTAGTACTGCCTTTACTCGGCGCAACTGTCCGGATAGCGCAGCCCGAACTGTCGTCAAATTTTATCTGGCCTATTGTAGGTTTTCTTTTTGTGATGGCAGCATTAGTAGGACTTGCCTGGAATGCTCGGCTCTGGATCCATTGTGCAACCATATTTTATACATTACTTTTGCTTTTTTATACGACTTTTGGGTTAAATATGGACGGCGCACAGAGTCTTTTCTGGGATTCCTTGTCCTACTGGATTGATCAGCAAGAAGTAAAGCGTGGCACTCAACCTTGGTTTTACTACCTCATGCTTGTACCGCTTTACGAGTTTCTCGCGCTTATACCAGCATTAATTGGAACAATATATTTTGCAGTGCGTAGAAAAATTGATGGTTTTCTTGGATTGTTGTTAGTCTGGGGATTTGGGATGTTTGTCGGGCTTAGTCTGGCGGGTGAAAAAATGCCATGGTTGACTACGCACATTGCGCTTCCATTCGCGCTTTTAGCGGCATACTATGCTTCTCTGTTTATCCGGGTAAAATTTCGACTAACCCGTGCTAGAAAACTTCTAACATTGGTAGTCGGTTTTCCCTTGATACTCGCTATATTTGTGACTATGTGGACAAATATAGGACTTAATGTTCGCCATTCAGACACACCACTCGAACCAATGATCTATACTCAGACTTCTCCAGAGGTACCGCAATTAGCAACACGCATTATTAAAAGTTTGGAGAATGGTTCTAGTACAGGAATTATCTTGGACACTGACTTGGCCTTGTCATGGCCGTGGGCGTGGTACTTACGTGGGCGTAATGTGCAATATACCCCTGGTAGCGAACTACAGTCGGGCGATTATGAGATCGATCCGACGAAGATCGCGATACTAACTGAGTTGAGTAACTATCAGCGATATGACCTTATGAAGAATCATGGTTTAGTGGAACCGTATATGCATAGGTGGTGGTTCAGTGAAAATGATTATAGACAAGTGACGTGGCAACATGTTTTTGTAATAAGTGATTGGCCCGATCGGGTAAAACGACTTGTTTCATTTTTGAGATTCCGAGGGGAAACACCACACGGCGTTGGGGCATTTATTGGCTTTCCAAAATAAATACTGAAGGTGGCGATGAGTAAAATATTGAAAATTTTAGTAGGATTGATACTGAGTACAATCTTCATATATTTCTCTTTTCGACAAATCAATCTTGGTGATGTCCGAGCCCGTGGATTGCATTTTTCGTTCGTCTGGTTGTTGTCCGCGGTGCTACTCTACAGTGCTGGCGTTGCGCTTCGCGGGATAAGGTGGCGAATGATTCTCGCGAGTTCGACAGACATTTCTACTCGGAACTCAATTTCACTTGTTGTCATAGGTATGTCAGCAAATAATATTTTACCGATGCGAACTGGAGAAATAGTGCGCTCCGGTATTCTCAGTCGTGAGACGGGAATGCCGACATTGACTGTTCTTGGAACTATTTTGCTTGAAAAAATTCTAGATACGCTAGTGCTTGTCGGACTGGCTGCGATTGCGTTGAGCGTGCTGAACCAAGAGGGATCCACATTTTTAATTGTCGGGGCGATAGTACTACTAACACTTGGTGCTAATCTCCTCTTTGTGCTTGTCAACGGCAGCATTTCTCGTCGATTATTGAAATTATTGTTTTTCTTGCCCGATCGAATTAATTCAATTGTTTCGGGTGTTGTTTCACGAGTTCAATCTGGCTTCGGGACGATAGAATCGAATCAAATTTGGATCAAGGTTGTGCTGATCTCTGCGTTAATATGGATTCTGGAATCGATCTCGTATTTGTGTGTAGGGGCCTCAATAGGAATATTTTTGAATATTACTCACTTCACGATCGTAACATCAGCTTCTAATCTAGCAATTGCGGTACCCTCAACGTCAGGTGGAATTGGCCCATTCGAATTTTTTGCAAAGGAATCATTAACCTTCGTAAGTGATATTTCAGTTACAGATGCCGCGGTGTATGCTGTAGTACTCCATTTCTTACTTTTAGCACCTGTGAGTCTTGTCGGACTATTTTTGGCTTGGATTCGCGGATTGAGCATTCTTAAGATCACTAGGCAGGATGGAGAGGCTATGCGTACAAAATGACCGACATAGAATTAAAAAATAAGCAGGTCGCTGTCATTGGCGGTGGTGTTACAGGATTGGCCGCAGCGTACCACCTTGTTAATAATGGTGTGGATGTAACAATTTATGAAAGAGGTGGGACTCTAGGTGGTCAAGTAAGAACTATCGAGGTCGGTGGAAACCAAGTAGAAATTTTTTATCATCACCTGTTTCGATCGGATACGGTTGTGATTGAACTAATAAAGAAATTAGGCCATCACGATGATTTGGCTTGGTTGCCATCTGTTGGCGCAATGCATAGCGAGACAAAAATCTATCCATTCGTAGGCGCTCTCGACCTACTCCGTTTTAATAAAGTATCGATTTTTTCCAGATTACGGTTAGGTTTAGCAGCACTTTGGCTACGTTATGACTCAAATTGGCAAAAATACGAGGGTAAACGGGCATCCAGCTGGATTAAGAAATGGATTGGAGATTCTGGCTATCGAGCGGTGTGGCGCCCGGTGCTGCGCTCGAAATTCGGAGCGCATTTTGAGGACATCTCTATGGCTTGGTTCTGGGGCAAAATTTACCTCAGATTTGCCTCACGGGATGGAATTTTGGCAAAGGAAAAGCTCGGTTATTTGCGGGGTTCGTTCCGTAAGTATATCGACTCACTCGCCGAGGCAATCCAAAAAGTATCAGGTACTGTCTTAACTGAGACTGCGGTTGACGAAATATTGACTACTGATAACCAAGTTACAGGACTGCGGCATTCACGACATGGCGTAATTAACGATGCGACATGTGATGCTGTCTTGGTAACGACACCAACTAATATTTTTCAAAATATTGCACCACCAGCAGTCCTTGAATCACCATATGGTGATTTATTGAATACGGTGCAGTACCAATGGGCGTCGGTATTGTTATTAGTATTGGACAGACCATTATCAGATATTTATTGGTTAACGATGACTGATGAGGATATGCCATTTGTAGTGACTGTAGAGCATACAAACTTTATTTCATCGGACGAGTACGACGGTAATCATATTGTCTATTTCTCGAACTATGCTGACCCAGATGATGCACTTATGCAATTGTCTGTCGAAGAGGTCCTTGACATATATACGCCCTATATAAAGCGGATTAATCCTGAATTTGACGAAGAATGGATCCGATCCAAATGGTTTTTTACTGATCGAGCAGGACAACCTGTAGTCGATTATTTGTTTCATGAGCGAATTCCGCCGCATCGGACGCCTGTTGAAGGCTTATATCTAGCTAACAATACTCAAATCTATCCGGAAGATCGGGGACAAAATTATTCCATTCGCATGGGTTTTCGGGCTGCAGACTTGATTCTGGCAGATCTAGCTGATTCGAAGAGTTAACTATTCTTAGAGAAGGTTGGAGTATCGAGGAATGAAGTTATAGCTGAGCCTAGAGCAAGTGTGAGACCGAGTGGTTTCCCCCAGCTGCAAGGCGCAATTCCAAAGTGACAAGCCGCGAAAGCAGCTACAGCAAGAACAGCCAGCAGAATCCATGGGGCGCGTCTTGTTAGATAATGTGGCATGGACATCTCCTAATACTTGATTGAGTCTAGCTTAACGGCTTTCCCAGGAATTTGTTGCTACCCAATTGGTATAACACGAGGAGGGCGTGCTAAAGCTTTTTTGTGAATCGCGTTCGGCGCTATGTCCATACAAGCACCACACCTGATACATCCAGTCATGTTGATTGACCAAGCGCCAGCTTCTCCTTCAAATAAATCCTTGGGACAAATAGCCGCGGCCTCATCTAGCAATGGATCTGCCTGGTCAACGATTTCGAGCTCATACATCCCCGAGAGAGTCAATGTTGGGTCATAGCCCGCTATGGCATCTTCATAGTCATTTCGAAAATGCTGTAGGGTATTCCGCATTGTCTTCGGAGAAAATTGACCGTGGACGCAGTTTGAATGCTGCAGCAAATCATCAACCAGTTTGAGATTGGGTGCGTCGTCTCGTCGCCCACCGCCAGAGATGATTCTTCGTACAATTTCAGTTTGTCTCTGATTGCCGCCATGACAGGTCGTACAGCGACCACATGATTCTTCCTCGACGAATTCAGAAAAGAGTTCATTTAGCACGAGGATATGAGTACCTTCTCCAATAAAAACAATTCCGCCGGCACCCATAATTGCATCCCATGGTCCAAAAGAAGCGTTTTCAAGAATTAATTCATCAATTGCATTACTCGGTAGTAACGAGCCCAGTGGGCCGCCTGATTGGATAGCGTAAAGCGAGCCTTGCTCCCCATTTGCCGAAACAATTCCTCCACATGAGTCCAAAATCTTATTGAGTGGAGTCCCAAAGGGCAGTTCCATGAATCCAACCTGTGCGATATCTCCCGAGAAGGAGAATATTCGAGTTCCACTCATACTTTCAGTGCCGAGCTCCTTGTACCACTCGGCTGTGTGGCGAAGAATCATTGGTACGGTGGCATAGGTCTCAACATTATTCACATTTGATGGGAGATTAAACACACCTACCTGAGCTGGAAACGGTGGCTTTATTCTTGGCATACCCCGGGAGTCTTGTATTGACGAGAGAAGTCCTGTTTCTTCTCCGCAGACATACGCACCAGCTCCTCGTATTACTCGAAGGTTAAACTCTAGGTCAGACCCGAGTATATTTTTGCCAAGTAGTTGATTATTAATTGCGGTTTGAATGGCTTGCTCCATTCGATTTATCGCAAGAGGATATTCATCTCGTAAATAAATAAATCCAGTTCTCGAGCCAGTTGCCAAACCTGCTATGAGCATTCCTTCTATAAGTGCGTGCGGTTCACCCTCCATGACGACCCGATTGACCCAAGCTCCGGGATCTCCTTCATCGGCATTGCAGACTACATAATGATCGTCTCCTTGCGCACCAGCCAAGAAATTCCACTTTACTCCAGTCGGGAACGAGGCTCCTCCTCGACCCGTAAGCCCAGCAGCGATAAGTGAATCACGAACTCGGTCTTCGGGCATGCGGCGACCAATAATTCGAGCTGTTGCCCTGTATGATCCTGTTGCTATCGCATGGTTTAGTGAATCGGGGTCAGTTATTCCGAGATTCGCGAGGAGTCTCCGTTCCTCAGGTTCAGAGGAAAAAAAAGTGTGGTCACGTATCGATGGAATCTCACTGGTCTCACCACTTATTTGTCCAATTAATAAGTCTTTCAAATGGCTATTCGGACCATCTTGAGTTTCGTTAATGACGTCGATACATCGCTCGGCTGTAATCGGACCGTAAAGAACTTTTGTTCCATTTGGCCAGATGATTGAAACCGTCGGGTGAACACTTTGCATGCCGTAGCCATGTACATGCCCTATGTCGATTCCAAGGTTGGACTCACTAATATGCTGTGTCAGGATTTTCTCAATTGTGCCCGAACCGTTAGCTAAACTTGAGGTGTCATTGGCAACGTCGATACGCGGCTGTTGAGGATTCAACCAACTCTTGAATTCCTCAGTAGCCTTCGAATACAGCTCATTATAAATGCTAGTGGCTGAGTTTTCTTCAGCAGTGACTGTGCCGGGCGTAGCCGAATCAACGCTAACCATTAAGCACGTCCTCAATCTCCGATCCACTCCGAAGGGCCCGTATTAGTTTTATTGATTTAGCGGCTGTTAGATTTCCAATGGGTCGCTCATAGACTTCGTGTTCTTCAATCCATATCATAGGTGCTATTTCACACGTACCATTACATTGTCCAATAACAATGCCACATTCACCATCATCAGTTTGCTCTCCCATCTCATCTAAATCTAAAGTGGCGAGCATAGCATCACGAATTCCCATCGAATTACGTGTACGACAGGCAGGTCCCGAGCACCATCTTACTGTTGTTTTTGGCGGCGGCTCAAATCTGTATTCTTCGTAGAATGATGCCATTCCATAGACTTCGGCAGTGAACATCTTGAATTGATCGGCTATAACTTCAAGTGCTTCCTTGGATAGATATCCTAGTTCATGCTGAACCGCATGCAGCGCTCCTAGTAAATCTCCATTATTTGGCTTGAAGTCTTTAATAATGGAACGAATCCTAAGAGTGGACTCAGTTTCTAAAGGCATAAACGCTCCCAGTCGTAATCACTGCTAAAGGAATTTTAAGGGGCAAAGGAGGGTTACTCAAGCGACAGTAGTGTTTCATAATGAGCTATCTCATGAATTGCTTATGAATAGCGTCTTCGTCGATTTCTATCATGGTTGGGCGGCCGTGTGCGCAGGTAAACGGTTGTGTTGATCGGGTTAGATTTGCGATGAGTGTTTGCATAGTATATTTATCCAACACATCGCCGGCTCGGATCGCAGAGTGGCAGGCAATAGTTGCTGTAAGAGCATCTGGTTTACTAAGACGTTCTTCTTGGCCTAACTCGTCGAGGCATTTCATAAAGCTTTGAATCGGATTCTTCCCCGCAAGATGTGCTGGGATTGATCTCAATAAAATATTTGTTGGGCCCAGAATATCAAAGTCCCAGCCAGCTGATTGCAAGAGAACTTTTTCTTCGTCGGCATACTCGGAAATGGATAACGAAGTCGAAATCATCGCCGAATTAAGTAATGGTTGCGACTTCGTAGACGAGTTTAAAAACGCTGTCTGCAATTCTTCATACTTGACTCGTTCATCGGCTGCATGCTGGTCTATCAAGAGCAAGCCCTTGGGACCCTCACAAAGAATATATGTTTTTTTTAATTGGCCGATGGGTATCACGGAAGCGCTATCGGCGGCGATGAACGGCATCTTTTTTTGTGATTCGACAAAATTGAAAGATGAGTTGGTTGCTACAATTTTCTCCTCATTGACTAACGAATTGGATACTGCATTTGGTTTATGGATTTGTGGATTTCGAAATAATCCAATATTCGGTTTATTGGATTCAGATGGTAGGCGGGAATCATAATTTGTTTGGAATTTAGAAATTGTAGATGCACTAAGCGCTTGTACAACGGCGCGATTTATCGAAGAACTAATAAATTTTTCATTCTTAAATTTAATTTCAAGTTTTGTGGGATGTACGTTGACGTCAATATCTTCCGGTGGCAAAGTTATCTTAATCACTGCGACTGGAAACCGCCCTAGTGGTATAAGAGTTTTATAGGCACGTTCGAGAGCGTACGACAATGTTTTCGATAAAATAGTTCTCCCGTTCACGATGAGATGAATAGCAGATCTATTCCCTCTATGAATGGCTGCAGTACCGCAGAGCCCGGATACACTGCATTTATCCTCATCAGTGATTACTTCATACCCGACCTGTAATAAGTTGTTAGCTATTTCTGCTGAGTGAATGGCTGCCACCGCATCTTTTGGATTTCCATTACCAGGTGTCTTTAGCTTTTCGTGGCTATCGGCCGTGAATGAGAAGGCTACATCTGGATATGCCAAGGATATTTCGCTTAGTGTACGACTAATTGCTGATGTCTCGGCTCTCACCGAAGCCAAGAATTTCAGGCGACCAGGCAGTAGCGAGAATAAATCAGAAACCTGAATTGTTGTGCCTGTAGGGCAGGCAGCCTTAATTATCGGACTAATTTTGCCGCTCTCTGTTGATATTTGAAAGCCCTCAGATGCCCCTCTGTACCTACTAATTAATTGGCAATTCGCGGCGGCTGCTATTGAGGCGAGTGCTTCACCTCTAAATCCAAGAGACTCAATTCGGAAGAGGTCTTGTTCAGTCGTTATTTTTGAGGTGGCATGTCGAACGAAAGCTAGCTGTAAATCGTTTCTTCGAAACCCACTGCCGTTGTCATTTACCCGAATGGACTTTGTACCGCCTTCGGTGATTTCGACAGCGATACTTGTCGCTCCTGCATCGAGTGAATTTTCAACCAGTTCCTTAACTATCGATGCCGGTCGATCGATTACTTCGCCTGCAGCAATTCTCGAAGCGACAGCTTGTTCGAGTTCTTTAATGACTCCCAAGTCATTTGAACTGGAAATGTCCTCGCCGTAAGGATTGATTTTTTTTGGAACTGCAACCATGATCAATATCATAGCTCAATGAGTTTAATTAATCATATGGATAGGCGACTGTACATTTCAGGTTTTTGAAGATGATTAGGCTTGTAGCTGATCCACATCTTCAAGGAGTTCATACAGTGTTTCAAGAGCTTCACGGGGTGTGATCGAATCTGGAGTGATGTTTTGCAGTTTTTCTATAAGAGCCTCGCGTGACTCATTGGAGCGCGATACCTCTGGCTTAGTCACAGTTTGTGGGATTATTGATTTTGCTTGATAGAAATGATCTGAGGTATTCAAGAGTAGCTGTGCACGTTGAATAACTTCGTTCGGGATTCCAGCCAAATCCGCAACGTGCACGCCGTAAGAACTATCAGCACTTCCATTAATAATTTGATGTAGGAACGTGATCTTGCCGTTTTCGTTGGATACTGCTACGGATCTATTTACAACCCCATTCATATGGGTAGCGAGTTCAGCTAACTCACGATAATGGGTTGCAAATACGGTCAATGGGCATCCTCGCTCATTATTATAAAGAAACTCGATGACTGCCTGAGCGATGGCCAGGCCATCCTCTGTCGATGTCCCTCGGCCCACTTCATCGAAAATCACCAGTGAATTTTCTGTACAGTTATTAAGTATTGTTGCAGTTTCAGTCATCTCCACCATGAACGTCGATCTGCCAGCTGCGATCTCATCTTGAGCTCCAACTCTGGAGAAGATGCGATCTATGATCGGAACATCAGCAGATTCCGAAGGAACGAAAGAGCCACAGTGTGCCATTAGCACGATAATAGCTAACTGTCGTAGATATGTTGACTTACCTGCCATGTTTGGCCCTGTAAGCAGGACAATTTTCTCGTTAGGGGGACCAAGATTAATGTTATTTGGTACGAATTCTCCTGCACTCATAGAGTTTTCTACGACTGGGTGTCTACCCGATAAAATTTCGATTTTCTTTCTACTATTAAAGGTAGGCCTACAATACGAATTCCTTTCAGCTATTTCAGCTAATCCAGCGGCTACATCTATTACCGCTACAACGCTTGAAATTTGTGCTAAATCCTTTTCGTACTTGGTTACTAAATCAAATAATGCGGATAGGGCTTCTTGTTCTAAATTTGCCAACATCTCTTGTGTCACAGTTATATCTTTCTCGAGCGCAGTCAACGGTGCAAAGCGAAATCTTTGAACATTAGCGAGTGTTTGTCGAGGCTCATAGTCGTCGGGAGCTTGCGCAGCTTGTGCTCTGGGGCATTCGAGGTAGTATCCAAATACGCGGTTGTACCCAACCTTCACTGACAAGCCTGTACGAAGTCGTTCCGACTCCTCTAATTTTGCTAGGTTTACAAAAATTGAGTCTAGAAAAGAACGATGTTGATCTATTTTTGGATTGACACCCTGTTTGATTGATGGCTCAGATCCCGGATCAGTTGGTGGAACTTCGGTTAATTTAGTCTCAAGCTGACTACACAATTCTTGACAAAGATTGACGTTGTTGATCGAACTACTTATACCTGATTGTGTGGAACGCAGGCTATCCCTGAGTACTGGGATAAGGAGGAGTGCATCGCGTAATTGCGCAAGGTGCTTGGTATTACTTGCCCCAGATCTTATTCGAGTGACTAGTCGTTCAAGATCCGGAAGTTGTCTTAGGTGATGTTGGACATTTTTCCGAAGGAGCGAATCATTCACAAATTCTTGGACCTGATCTAAACGTGATTCGATTTCATTCTGATTACGTGACGGCCTAGACAACCTGTCTTCAAGCAATCTTTTCCCCATATGTGTGCTGGACCTATCCAGCGTGGATATCAGAGATTCGCTCTCACGACCGTATGTTTTGAATAGATCGAGGCTAGCTCGTGTTTGTGAGTCCAAGAAGATGTGTTCGTTATTTGTCCCCAAATTAGGCCGACGAATCGTCTTAATAATATCCGGCCAAATATCTCGGAGATACGCAAGAATCCCGCCCGATGCACTGAGTGCAAGTGGATGATCCCCAAGCCCTAAACTCTCGGCATTACGGAGATTTAGCAAGGAAGCCCAGCTTGCTTCTGCTTCTTTTATTTCAAATTCTTTGGAGGGTCGTAGAGTTTTTAGAGCCCCGCCCCCAATTGATTGAATCAAGGTTGCCTCTAAGTTTTCCGGCAAAATTATTTCACTGGGTCGAATTCTTGTTAATTCGCCGCTTAAGTGCGTCTCAGTAACTTCCAGCAATTCAAACTCACCAGTCGTAATGTCAATTGCAGCTAGACCCCAATTGATTGCATCTTTGTCCTGCGCAGGAGCTAGAGCAACAAGCCAATTATTTGAACCGCTGGTCAGTGACGCGCCGGTGTCGACAGTGCCGGGAGTGACGATTCGTGTTACGGCACGATCTACGAGACCCGCCGATCCACCCTGTGACGGAGGGACAGACGTTTGTTCTGCAATCGCGACTCGATGACCCGCGTTAATCAAAAGATCTAGATATCTTTCAAGTTGATGATGGGGAACTCCTGCGAGAGGGATTTTTCCTTCCTCTTTGCTCATAGACCTTGAAGTGAGCGCTATGCCGAGCAGTCGTGAAGCAATCTCTGCATCTTCATCAAAAGTTTCATAAAAGTCACCCATACGAAACAGCAGTATTGCATCCTGATGCTGCGATTTTAATTCTAGGTACTGTCTACGGCCGGGACTTAACAGTGGAATTTCCTTTCGATGGAGGCTAAGACTTAGTTAAAGTGACATTAATAATGGGTCACTCAGAAATAGTTGATACGCAGCCTCTTGTAGGATTGGCGAAATCTCATTGGATAGGATTGAGCTTATCGCTTCCCATGAATCTAACTCTATCAGCTTCTGTAAGAAAAATTCATCATCGTATAATGGCTCACTTTCGTGATTGGCGATTGAAACTAATCGTCGAGTGGTAGCCGACTCGAAGGGCGTACTGACATAGTCGGTTCCTGTTCCTACTGCAGCTGCAATATATATTTTCAATAACGCAGAGTGAAGCGCTGCGGCTGAACCGTATCCGACAACCTTGGAATCTAGAAGTGTGTTTGCATCGGGGAATTCAGCTTTAAATGCTTTTACTAATTTTAAGGAGCGACGAGTCCCGACTGGATCTATTGTTGCCGGCCAGGCGAGTGCATCAAGAAATATAGGACCTGGGGCTCCTCGTGTGATTGCCCAATCAAGCGCTCGTCCAGTCTCATGAACTATCCAATCTATTTCCGCACCCGCAATTCCTTGTTGATCTATTCTGGATGGCGTGATGACCAATCCACAACGAGCTTTTGCCACGGCACGTATGAGATATTCCTCATCGGACCCAAATACTCCACCACCACCAGTAATTAACCCGCCAACTGCAAGTGGACGATTAATACCCTCGCGTTCTGCCAGCTCTAGAAATTGCGCTGTTGCAGCTGGTCTAGGTGAACGAATAAATAAAGGTTGATCGCTTGTGATAGTACGTGTTGATTTAACGACAGTTTTAATGTCTATCGCTGACCACTCATTACTGAAATCTAGTGCGAACCCGTCGATCTGTAGCTGAGAATGTTCTGATATTTGACCGAGAATCAGAGGGAGATGATGTGTTTCCCAATCCTGGGTGTGGATGTTTTTATTTTGGAAGGACAGATCAGAGATGAAACGCGTCATATGAAATCACTTAGAAGAGCAGGGGTAGGCCTGCTCTTCGGTTTCTCCAGGCGAGCATTTCAGCTGCGGTCCGTGCCGCTCTCGGCACGGTTGCGAAACAAGGGATCTTGTTTTCATAGGCAGCGAGTTCGAACATATGAGCGGCCGCACGGTCATCCCCCCGTTGCCGTAGGAGCATTGCTACCGGCGTAGCTGTGTCATTTTGTATGGAAACAATCATTTTGATATAGGTATCTATTTCATTCTGGAGTTGCTCTTTTGTTAGTTCGTCTTGACCATTAGCGCTCGACGACCATGGTAGAGTTCCTAATACAAGATCAATATTTTCAGCTTCTGCGATCGTTCTTATAGTTTTTTCCCATATTTTTATGTCTCCGCCAGTGTTCGTATCGATTGGATTATTAATTGAGGTGCCTGCTATCGGCACAAATTCACGCATCTTTAGCTTGGTTGCTTCTGGCGTCGGTGGTATATCGAGTCCCGCCATTGCGATAGCATCTGCCGATAACACAGCGAATCCTCCACCTCCGGAGACAAGTGCAACACCTGTTCCTTTTATATTTTTCATTGAAGTGGTCGCTCCAACGGTGAAGTCATGCAAGTCTTCCATGGTGACTGCTCGAGAAGCTCCGGTTTGTCGACACATCGCATCAAAAATTTTGATTTCACCCGCTAATGAGCCAGTGTGCGAGTGTGCAGCTCGTGCACCCGCAGCAGTCAGTCCGCCCTTGAGCAAAATTACTGGTTTTTTTTGCGATAATCGCTGGACCGCCTTGAAGAAACTTCTTCCTTCTTGCACTCCTTCCAGATATGCCGTAACCACCTCAGTTTCAGGATCTTCAGCTAAGTAGTCAAAGAAATGATGGGCCTTTAGATCAGCGCCATTGCCAAACGAGACGCCTTTTGAGAACCTGACTCCACGCCTGCTCATTCCCTGAATCATATCTCCAGCATTAGCGCCTGATTGGGATATGACGGCCACATTTCCAGCAGATTCTGGAAATCCGTTCATAAACGCTAATCCTTCGCTTGGTACATAGAGGCCCATGCAATTTGGACCAATTACACGAATTCCCGATTGTGTTAACTCACCAACAATTTTTGCTTCTAATGCGGTTCGTTCTGGATCTCCTGTTTCTGAAAATCCTGCGGTGAAGAAATGAACGCTGTTGACCTTCTTTTCAATAGCCTGCTTGACTAGTGCTGGAACAATTTTCTCGGGCACTAGTGAAATGACGTGATCCACGGGCCCCGGAACACTCTGCAGGTCTGGATAACATTTTATTCCCGAAATTTCGTCAGCCTTTGGATTGATAATGTAGAGCGGTGCACGTTCATGGTACTTTTGCTCGATTAAGGAGGTGAGAAATCCGCTGGCCATACCTTTTGCATTTGACGACACTCCGAATAGAGCCGTAGCCCTTGGATGAAAAATGTGGTCGAGCGAGTGCGGTGAGTTGTTTGGCGAATTTTGGCTAGTCATATAATCTCCGTTATACAAAAAAATTCTTAGTAATGGAGTGATGGTAGCAATCCTTGAGGCAAGGATCTTCCGTTTCAAGCGAAGTAATGAATTGATGGAAATAGATGGCGAGTGCTAATGATTTATAAAATGAAGGAAGAAAAATTTTTTGGAACTGCCTGAAAATATGATTTCTTAGGTTCATGCACTTACAGCATCTAGCCAGAATTTTGTCTGAGACTACTGGTTGCAGTAACTAGTTCTTCGAATGAATCACCTGAGACGATAGTCTGCGTACGTTGATGAGTTATTGACCAGTGAATTTGACCTTTTTGAGAGACCGAATTCACGCTGAATGCTATGACATAGTCGGAGTTTAGTTTGATGTCGGTAATTTCCCAGCCATGACGATTAAATAATTGTTGTGCGAGTATTTCCAAACCTTGGGGGGCACTAATAAAAATCTTATTCGGGCGCATGACTTGATCTACGATTAAAGCAATGCCTTCAGCGGAATTTTGACGGAGCTTCAAGGCGTAATCTTCCGTATTACTCGAATACAACTTGTGGGGTACTTTGTTAGAATCGATATTCCAAACGGTATCACTTATCTGTTGGAAATACTCAAGATCGTGGGTCGCAGCCACAATAGCTAATCCACGTTTTGTACTTAGATTTCGTAGTAACTTGAGCAAAATTAGCTTTGTCGACTGGTCCAGAAATACAGTAGGTTCATCGAGAAACATTAGGTCTGGCTCCTGTGCCAAAGCTCTCGCAATTACCAGACGTTGCATTTCGCCATCTGAGAGACTGTGAATGGGTCGTTGCGCAAGGTGATTAGCTTTAACGAGATCAATCGAATCATCGATCACTTCGTGGTCTATAGCCCGTAATCGTCCGTTCCAGCCAATATATGGATATCGGCCGTGACTTACAAACTTATAGCCAGTCAGCATTATATTTTCAGTGGTAATTCTCGATACAGTAGCCATCATTTTGGCTTTATCGTGCATGCCTACCTGCTCTATAGGGACCTGGTTTAGTGCAATACCGCCCGCTAGTGGATTTTGAAGGCCGGCGAGTGTTCGAATTAGAGTCGATTTCCCAGATCCATTTTCCCCGATCAGAGCTATTATTTCGCCGTGTCGAATGTTAAGCGTGAGCTCTTTTATCAGGATGTCGGTCCCGTAGCCGATGTCGAGTTTTTCTGTCGATAACAAAATCGGATTGTTTTGAGAATAAAAATTAAAAGTACTCATCTTACTCACTCTAATTACTATCCGTTGATGTTTGATATTTGATTAAAACCCAAATTACGATCGGGGCACCGATTAGAGCTGTGATCGCGTTGAGCGGGAGCACCGAGTCATGGCCAGGAAGCTGCGCCGCTATCTCAGCTAGTGTGGCCACTATGGCACCCACTAATATCGTTACGGGAATAAGAATGAAATGATCTGAGGTCTTAGTAAGCATTCTTGCTATGTGTGGTGCGGCAATTCCAATGAATGTTATGGGACCACAAAATGCAGTGACAGTACCAGCGCACGTTGCAGCACTGGCAAGTGTGATTGTTTTGAGAAATTTAGTATTTACGCCTATTGACCTCGCATAGGCTTCCCCGAAAATCACAGCATTAAGTTGCTTTGCGCTTGTAATTGCGATTGTCGAACTGAGGATTAATAATGGTGCTAACCAAAATAAACCTCGCCAGCCGGGCGATCGAAATGAACCGAAACCCCAAGAGATATAACGTTGAATATTTTCCGGATCAGCGTATGCAAGCAAGAGAGTGACGCTCGAGCCGAGTACATAAGATGTCATTAACCCAATAATAAGAAGGATTCCAACCGACCTGACTTTCTGAGCTGCCAGTAAAATGATAAAAAGGACAGTTCCAGCCCCTAGAATCGCGCTGAAGGTTGTTACCGACGTAAGTTGCCATCCGATCGCAGACGCAAAATCAGTTGCCGGAGCGGCAGCTCCAATTAGTACAGATAAGGCCACTCCCCAAGTAGCTCCAGCCGTCACCCCAAGAATCGAGGAATCGGCTACTGGATTTCTGAACAATGTTTGCATCTGCAGACCGGCGACTCCTAAGGAGCCACCCACTAAAACTGCAGTGATAGTGCGTGGTATTCGAATCTGCCAGACTATTGTGCTCCAAGCCTCTCGAGCACTTTCTCTCGACAGTAAAATATTATCTATCTCGCTAAGCGGAATTTTTATGGATCCTAAGGCAATTCCAGAGAAGACCAAGCTGATGAGAATGCACGTGCACAAAGTCAGTACAACTGAGGTGTCTTGCCTTAACATTGAATTTGGTATGTCAGTGTCATCGCTAATTCTGCTTCGGTTTGACATGATGAACTTTTTCAAGAATAGTGCCCAACCATAACAGCTTACTTCTTTGGCAGTTGTTGATACCACTCAAACGTGTGTTCAGTCATCAGGTCAGGATGGGCAATTTTCACTAAGTCAGCGAGCAGTAAATCTGGCCGCGATGCAGCACGTTCGAAGTAATCATCTGCACCTTGTTCATTAACAAGTAGGGTATGAGTCCAAACGTTGCTCTCCTGCATCGATTGCAGTTCATCATATCGAGGATCTTCCGAAAGTCCCTGTTGAATGCTGGTCCATTGTGTTGGAGCATTTATCCATAGGTCAGCATTCATCCCCTCTGCGATCACAGATTCGAGATCTAGATAGAGCGAGCCGGTGTCAGGTGTCTCACTCCATACATATCCAATGTTGGCATCTTTAAGTAAGTTTGCAACGTACGAGGCTCCGCCGGGGGCATAGAAAGTGCCCTGGAATGCTGAACCAGCCAAAGCGGTTATGTTAGAGCTCGTTTGCATCGCCTTGTTCATAATTTCTTCATAATTTTTTGTGACTGTCTTTATAAAAAGTTCGCTTGTGAGTTCTTGATTTAGTAAGCTGCTCGTTACAAGCATCCACTCGGCGCGACCAAGTCCCGAAGTTTCCTGCCAGTCCATCCAATTAATTACAGGGATATTGAGTTCAGCTAACTTTGCGTACGCAGGGTCAGAGAATCCGTTCGACATTAAAACATCCGGATTTGACTCTATTACGGCTTCTGTTCCAACTTCAAAATTGGCGGCGAACTCCACAACTCCGTTGGTCTTTACGTGCTCTATTATCTTTTTGGATGATATGTAGGCGGCCTGACCAATACCTTTGATCTTGGCCACAGAACCTAGCTCAATAAAACCGGGATACTGAGTTGTTGAAGATAGAAATGCAGACTCAATAGGGATTGTGATAGTAGGAAGACTTGTATCTGGAATGGGTGCACCGCACTGGACGAGCATGAACGATTGATCTGCTGTGCCGTCGGTAGCCTTTATTGTGAGAATTTTGAAGGAATTATGATATTCAAGTGAAAAACCAGTGGCATAATTTACGATGGCTTTATCAGGAAAATAGTCAGCGTTAGGATTAAATGTGCCGTCAGGGATGCAAGACGAGGTGAGATTAACTGCAGGAGCCGGAGCTACAGTGGCAGTCTCAACAACATTTGCCATGGTTGATTGGGTAGTTGGTGTCATGGTCGAGGCTTGTGTCGACGATTCTTCATTTTTTACATCAGCGTCGCACCCAAGGGTGAGTAGTAAGCTGCCGATAAATAATAACGACCAAAGCGATCTTCTTGGATTTAAATGCACTAAGTCACGGATCATGGATCATTGCCTCCCGTTTCCACGCGGTGTGGTCTTTTGATATGAATTCAGATAGGTCGACCTGACTGACCAGCGAAACAAACGTTTGCTGGATCTACAGTTGCGGGACAGTATCGGGCTCTCACCGAATTTCGCCTCACCTGAATCAATCTAATACTAGGTCAATAAAACAATAGCTACAATCACGTTGGTCTATTGAGATTGCATGGGAAATTGTTGTAGGGCTTAATCTCGCATGTTGTAAACGTCTGCGATTGATTGTAAAACCAAGTCACAAAGCACACCGGTTCTTATTTGTGCACGACTGGTCTCAACCGAATTTAAGCTTTTTTGCCTACTTAATTCCTTAGTGGTCTCTTCGATTTGTCTTCGAAAGTAGATGAAAGCATTGACTGCTTTTGAGAGAGACATATTTTGTTTGTACAGGAGCATCCCGTATTCACGACCGATCGATCCGATTTCTTGTTCGACCTCGGGGCTTTTTCGTTGAGAAATTATATAGTCATCAGCGAGTGCAATAAGCCGAGATCCAATTCGTCTGAAGTCTTCTCGATCGTCGGCTTTGAATTGAGTATTCCAAGAGGCATCCTTCGGATTATGTGCAAGCGATCTGCGTACGCGTGATACCACTGCACTACTAATTGTTGCTCGCGAACCATTTCCATTAGAAGAAATAATCGTGTCTAGCTCACTGACCGAAAAGCGTCGATGGCCTCCAGCTGTACGGTAAGAAGGGACTTGGCCGTTGTCTGCCCAACGCCTCAATGTGGAAGCATTGACCCCGAGGCGCTTCGCGGCGACTGTTAGGCGGACTCTGCTTTCGAGCGATTCTTCTAATCGGACCATTCTGAACTCCAAAGAATCTTATTGGTGTTTCGTTAAAGAAGACGAATCTACGTATCCGTTTGATCCGAAACTTCATAGAAATACTAACTCAGAAATGCGAATTTTGATCACCGGAATAGATGCGACTTTTGAAATTTATTCCATGTACTCTTATCTGGCACATTGTGCCTGTAGGCTATGATGAACTGGAAGCTGTGGATGACTGTATGGACCGCCGTATCGCGCACTTTGATTTAGACTCATTTTATGTTGCTGTTGAATGCGTAGAGAATCCGAAACTTAGAAACCGCCCAGTTTTAGTCGGTTGGCCAGGATTGCGCGGGGTGGTCGCAACCGCTTCATATGAAGCTAGGCGATACGGTTGTCATTCGGCTCAATCAATGCACCAGGCACTACAAAAATGTCCAGAAGCGATTGTTATCAGCCCTAACATCACAAAATATCGAGAGTATTCCGATGCATTTCACAAAATATTGTTCGATCGAACACCGCTCGTAGAACGTGCTGGACTTGATGAAGCATACGTGGATCTATCCGTGCTGGCTGCTAATGGGCTTGGTGAGCCGATATCGGTAGCACAGGAATTGCGACGTACAGTCTTAAGGTCTCTTGGATTGACAGTTTCGGTTTGCGTCGCGGGATCAAAGCCAACTGCTAAGATTGGTTCCGCATATGTTAAGCCAGATGGGTGTATTGAAATTCCTGTTGGTACCGATGCCATATTTTTGGCGACGTTACCTGTTCAAATGATGCCATCTGTCGGTCCAAAGTTTCACAGCGCTCTGGTGGAGATGGGAATTAATACTATTGGTGAACTTGCTGATACGGATTCAAAATGGCTGGCGATGCGATTTGGCCGGCAGGGGTTATTAGCGAAGAAGCGAGCCCAAGCAAAAGACACCTCTGCAGTTCGACATCTACCTGGGCAGCCAAAGTCTATTTCCAGAGAATCAACATTTGCTGAGGATTTGTCTACAGAGACTGATTTATTCGCACAATTGTTCAGACTGTGTGAATCGATTTCTAATGAATTACGTGATAGCAGAAGAGCGATTCGGACTATCTCGGTGAAAATTCGATGGTCTAATTTTGAGATCATCACTCGACAACGAACTCTCGCCGAGAGTGTGCATAGCCATAAGCAGATACACCGAGTGGCAAAAGATCTTTTGAAGAATGAACTAGATATCAATCGAAGCCGAGGGGTGCGTTTACTGGGCGTTGGATTGAGTAATTTTAGCGATGAGCAATTTCAGCTTTCACTACTGTCTGGGCCCACAGAAAAAATTATTCGCGATAAATCTATTGAATCGGCAATAGAGAAGATTCATGGCAAATTTGGTTCTGACGCGATTAGACGGGGTCACTAGCGGGAGAGTCGTCATCGTCCACGTTATGATTCGGATTCTCCAGTTCGTCTGCCGTAATTTCAGCCACTGCTTCAGCCTCAGTGGATCCAGATCTTACCCTCCGGACTATGGCTACCGCTGCCGCCGCTATTATTGCGGAGGACAATGCGGCTCCTCCAGCCACCACCATATGTCGTCGTTTTACATCTGGAAATCTATCGAGTGTTTTATGTGCCAAACGTATTGCGTTTTGGGCAACGTCTTCGATACGTTCGCCGCCGGAATTACCTGGACTACTTGCCATTATGCTCACGCCCTCTGATCTCCCCGAGTAGATGGGCTGAATGCAGAACTGCGTACATGGCTTCAGATCCTTTATTGCCAACTGATCCGCCTGCACGTTCCAGTGCGTCATCTAGATTATCTGTGGTTAAAACTCCGAATGAGACGGGAACACGACTTTCTGTCGTAGCTTTCATAAGCCCTCTGGCAGCCTCTGTCGCTACGAACTCAAAATGCGGAGTGCCCCCTCGTACTATGGCACCGACGGCACAGATCGCATCAAAGTTGTTGGAGCTTGCTAGCTCGAGACTTATTAGGGGCAGTTCAAAGGCACCCGTGGTCCAATAGACCTCAATGTCAGATTCAGAAACACCTAGTTCTAGCGCCGTTGCAGAAGCCCCTTCACTAAGAAGCTTTGTTATTTGATCGTTAAAAAGTGGGACTACAATAGCAACTCTAAGTCCTGCCGCAGAGAAATTGTCTAAGCCATGTGTCCGCATCGTACTAGACTCCGCTGCCAGGCATCTGTTGTTCTAAAATGTGACCCATCTTGTCTCGCTTTGCTGCTAAATAACTGATGTTGTGTGGATTTGCAGTTACTTCGATCGGGACTCTTTCAACGACCTCTAGTCCATATCCATCCAAACCAGCGCCACGTATTGCACCGACGGCTTCAAGTTCTTGTATTTTTACTGGACTATTGGTCATTAGACGCATTTTTCGAACACCGAGATCCACTAGGATTTGAGCTCCAATACCGTACTCTCTGCCTTCAGCTGGTAAGCCGAGTGCTTCATTGGCTTCAAAAGTATCCATTCCCTGTTCTTCTTGCAGACGGTAGGCTTTGAGCTTATTGTGAAGGCCAATTCCTCGACCCTCTTGGTCCATATAAAGAATTACACCTCGGCCAGCTTCAGCAACTAAATTCATAGCTGAATTTAGCTGCTCACCACAGTCACAACGAAGCGAACTGAAGGAGTCTCCTGTGAGGCATTTATCATGGACACGAACCAATATTGGATCAGGCGAGTCAAGATCTCCCATAACCAGGGCTACATGTTCTTTCGTATCAATTAGCGTCCGATATCCGACTGCTCTGAAATCGCCATGTATGGTTGGGAGCGAAGTCTCTTCGACTCTTTCGATAAGTCGTTCCTTTGCGAGCCTGTAGGATATCAAATCAGCTACCGTAATAATTTTTAACGCATGTTTCTCACCAAAAACTTCTAGTTCAGGCATCCGGGCCATAGTTCCATCATCATTCATTATTTCACAAACGACGGCCACTTCCTCTAAACCGGCTAATCGGCAAAGATCTACCGAAGCTTCTGTCTGACCGGCTCGTACGAGCACTCCACCGGGTTTTGCACGCAGAGGGAAAATGTGGCCAGGTCGAGAAAAATCATCGGCAGTAGCATCGGGATCTGCTAATAGTTGAATGGTACGTGACCGATCAGCCGCAGAGATCCCTGTTGTGACACCTTCTCTCGCTTCCACCGAGACTGTAAATGCAGTACCTAGTGGTGCGGTATTTTTTTCGGCCATTGGAGGGAGATCAAGCTGATCGGCACGGTTCTCGGTAAGTGGCACACAGATCAAACCTCGTGCATGTGTAACCATCAGATTTACAATTTCCGTGGAACAAAATTCTGCGGCTATTACTATGTCGCCTTCGTTTTCGCGGTCTTCGTCGTCTGTAACGATGATGGCTTTCCCGAGTCGGAGCTCTTCAATCGCTTCTTCAACACTAATGTGGATTGAATCCAGCGAATCGTGGCTAGACATATTAAGAAACTCCCCGTTTATCTAATTCTATTTCTATCGCAGCTTCTATCATGGGCTGCATAAATTGTGCTATGTACCGCGCCATCATATCTGTTTCTAGATTTATAAGGTCACCTGGCGCTCGTTTAATCAGATTTGTATGCTCCTGAGTATATTGGACTAGTGAGACTGAAAACGAATTTTCATCTTTTGCCATTACCGTCAGAGACGCACCATCAACACACACGGGGCCTTTCATTGCGATATATTGTAAATATTCTTCATCGACCTGATACCGTGCGATCAGGGCATCAGCATCTGGAGTTAGTGATAGCAACGTGCATGTAGTTTCGACGACACCTCGTACGATATGCCCAGAGAGCGATGTTTCAGTAGTTACGGAGGGCTCAAGATTTACTGAGCTTCCTGCGATGGCTTGATTAAGATTTGATCGTTTAAAAGTTTCCGGCATCACGTCGAAGACTAGGGAACTCGGATTAATTTTTCGAACCGTTAGGTCTACTCCGTTGACCGCTATGGAATCGCCTAGCTTCGCATCGTCTCTAATTTGCACGCAGCTAACATCAAGTTCTCCACCGATCTTATGGAGAATTGTTCCAACTTCAGTAATTATTCCCGTAAACATATTGTTTGTAATTTACTTGCTTTCGTTCCAATAGGGTATGCCTGTGACATAAATGTCATCACCAAGTGGCTCTATACGGAGTTCGTTCAAGCGAGTGATCTCTTTCATTATCGAAGCACCGCGACCATGAACGGCAGTTGGTGATGTGGAACCACCCATGACGGCTGGCGCAATAATTGCGTGAACCCGATTAACTAATTTTAGATCGAAGAGTGTTCCTAAAATCTCTGCACCGCCCTCAAAAAGGATATTCTGAATTTGCAGGGATCCAAGCTTCTCAAGCGCTGAGTTCATATCAACTTTTCCGGCCTCATCTTTGTCGATGATTAGCAACGAGCTCCTACTTTCACTAATGTTACTGCGCCATGCGTCAGAACTGGATTCGGTAGTTAGCACAAGCGTATTGGCACCAAGAACTGCTGAATGAGTAGAGATTCGACCTCTTGAGTCAAATACGACACGAAGTGGTTGGAGAGTTCCATCGGCTAAGTTTCCGTCGGGTCTGGCTGTGAGCTTCGGATTATCAGCAAGAATAGTTCCGGACCCGACTGCGATTGATTGGATCTCTGTTCGCAACTGATGTGACCAATTACGAGCCATGCTGCCAGATATCCACTGTGAATCTCCGCTCGAGGAAGCAATCTTGCCATCTAATGTTGCAGCGAATTTTACTGAGACGAAAGGCTTGTTATGTTGAATGAAATGGAAGAAGGCTTCATGAAGCACGCTAGCCTGATGTCCGCCATCGCCGACTCGCACATCAATTCCATTTTCAATTAATTGCTTAGCACCAGTGCCTGCCACCCTAGGATTTGGATCATTAACGGCAAACGTTACGCTCGAGACACCAGCTTGGATAATCGCTTCGGTGCAGGGGGGTTGAGTACTTTGGTAACCATGTGGTTCTAATGTCACGTACATTTGACTGTTTCGCGCTGCTGCTCCTGCATCTTGAAGTGCTACTGCTTCGGCGTGCTGTCCACCATTTGGTTGCGTGACACCTTGGCCGACTATTTTGTTGTCTTGAATTACTACTGCTCCAACAGTTGGTCGTGGTGATGCCTTAGGTAGCGCCCGGACGGATAAGTCAATTGCAGCTTGCATCCATTTCGACGGCACATTTTCATTTGGATAAGTAGTGTTAGTCATACTGCCGCATGCTTAATAGCAATCCTAGGGTTGAGAAAAATCACGATACATTCGACTTGCGGTCGGTAGATCTTGACCCTGATATCTTGATCCAAGAGCCGGATGCCCGTACGGATGTTCTGCGGGAGACGTCAGATGCTGGAATGAGAGTTGGCCAATTTTCATGTTCGCATATAGTCGGATTGGTAACGATGAGACGTTAGATAACTCTAGAGTGAGTCGGCCCTCAAAGCCTGGATCTACAAAACCAGCGGTGGCATGAACGAGGAGGCCCAATCGACCCAAGGATGACTTTCCTTCGACACGCGCTACTAAATAATTAGGAATTTTGACCAGCTCTACGGTACTAGCGAGGACGAATTCGCTTGGGTGAAGCACGAATGGCTCATCACTTTGAATCACTTCCAGTTCTGTTAAGTCCGCTTGTGGCTCTCTAACATCTATATAAGCATGGCGATGATTTACAAACACACGAAATTGGTTACCAAGTCGAACATCAATTGATGCGGGTTGGATTGCGCTTTCCGCGAGGGGTGCGCACACCAAACGACCTGACTCCAGTTCGCTACGAATATCTCTATCACTAAGAAGTCCGTTATTCAATTTCCCACACAATCATGACCGTTGTCGCAATATTTTGTGTCCCAAATGCGATGGGGGTACTCGTGTCGCCCATCGGTGCGGCCTCCATAGAGGCTACCCCAAATCGCGGATATTGTGTGGGTATCTGCGCCTGAGTGTTTATACTTATGATATTACCAAGTTTTACACCGGTCGCAGCGCTAAGAGTCGCCGCCTGGTCCTTCGCATCCTGTACAGCTTTATTCCGCGCAGCCTCAAGATATTGTTCTTTGTTAGCAATCGTCAGATCGAAACCATTTATACGGATTTCATCTTTGCCGGCCAAAATCATATCGTCAAGAATTTTTGGAGCTGAATCAAGCGTTGCAACACGGATTTGAAGACTGTTTGTGACTTCGAAGCCGACCCTAACTGATTCGCCATCTCGCCAAACAGTCCTTTCAGAGATCCGAAACGAGGTAGTCGATACGTCCTTGTCAGCTATTTCATTCTCTTTTAAAGATTTCAAAAGAGAGTCCGTTGTTTGCGCGGCTTGTTCTCTTGCTCTTAATACGGATTTATCAATTGCTGTGACCTGTGCCGAGATTATTATCAAATCAGGGAATACTTCGACCATGCCAGTACCCGATATCGAAAGAGTGCGTGGTTGCTCAGACTCCGAATGGGCAGGAGAAAGGGGTGTGCTCGGCAGGGAGTCGGCACTGCAAGCGACTATTGAGGCGGAGACAAGCAATGTGATTAGTGCGAGGGAGGTAATTTTCACTTTAGTCCTCTGGAAAGATTAATGCTCGATGTTACTAGACCATTATATTGCGATAGGTCCTGAAAGACAGTCAGACTAATTACTGTTTGGTATACCAAAGCCTCCACCACCTGGAGTTTCTATAACTATGCGGTCGCCTGCCTGAACCTCAACCGTATCTCGTGCTGCTAGCTTATATTCTTCCTGATTCGCTCGGATGAGTCGGTTAACACCACTTGCGCCTTCGTGTCCACCTGCTAAGCCCCATGGCCGTAATTTCCGTCGCTCGGAAATAATTGTGACAGTCGCAGCTTCATAAAACAAATACTCTCTTACTAAGCCCTCACCTCCGGGATGCTTGCCGGCACCACCACTTCCGGTTCGTAGCTCGTATCGTTCAATCGAGAAAGGGTATGCGAGTGGGATTGCCTCTACTGGCGTGTTCAAGGTATTCGTCATGTGGGTGTGCACTCCGGATCGCCCAGCCTGCCGTGGCCCTCCGCCAGCACCACCGGCTAGCGTTTCGTAATATGCATATGATCGCTTTCGACGTGAATCATATCCACCGATAGTTATATTATTCATCGTACCTGATGATGCCGCAGGGATTCTTTCTGGCAACGCCTTGGCGAGTGCTCTCAATGCAACGTCCGTGATTCTTTGACTCACTTCGACATTCCCAGCGGAAACCGCCCGAGGGTGTGATGCGTTAACGAGTGATTTTTCCGGTAGTCTGATGTGGATAGGACGATAGCAACCTTCGTTAGTTGGTGCGTCGAGGGGGGCTAATGTTCTCACAGCGTAATAGCAAGCAGATTCAGTAACCTGTGCGACAGCGTTCAACGAGGTGCTTTGTGATTCTGAGTCAGTTCCCTCGAAGTCAAAATAGAGACTATCTCCTTTAACTTCTATTGAAAGATTTATTTTGCCACCTTCGATGATTTCGAGGTAATCTGCAGCTTCGTATAGACCATCAGGGATTTCGGCGATTACTTCGTGGATGACTCTTTCGCCGTGTAGTAGCATTTCACTGAAGCGAATCTGGACACCCTCAGGACTAAAGCGTTCCGTTAAGGACTGGACTCGTTCAATACCCATCGCCGTCGCCGCTAATTGGGCTCGCAAATCACCTTCACGTTCGTGTGGTGATCTTGAGTTTCGTAAAATGATTGACCACGCAGCTTTTGAGATTTTTCCTGCTTCAACCAGTTTTATTGGGGGGATAATCAATCCCTCTTGGTAGAGTTCAGTCGCGACAGGCATTGAGCCAGGCGCCATACCCCCGATATCCGCATGATGTGCTCTAGTAGCTGTGAACCCCAGAAGTTTTCCTGCGTAAAAAATTGGAGCCACTGTGGTGATATCGGGCAGATGATTACCGCCTTTGTATGGATCATTTAGTGCGATAATATCGCCTTCCGCAAAAGGGCCCATGTCCAGAATTGTTCTAACAGTCATCGGCATCGCCCCTAGGTGGACGGGAATGTGAGCGGCCTGTGCGATTAGAGAGCCATCGGCCATGAATACTCCGCATGAGTGGTCACGCCTTTCCTTGATGTTTGGTGAAAATGCTGATCGTGTGAGACTTTCACCCATCTCCTCGGCGACAGACGCGAACGCAGCTTCGGCGATAGCTAGGTCCGCTGGGGAAAGCTTCAACTCCTGCATCGATCGAACCTCTTAACTCTTTTTTCTTGACAGAATTAGATTTCCCTCGAGATCTACCTGACCAATCCAGTCAGGTGTAACTAAAGTGGTTGTATCTAATTGAGTGACTAGGGCTGGTCCGATTATTTGATCGTCGGGATTTAGCTCGGTGCGAAGATAAATTGGTATTCGTTGAAATTTTCCGTCGAAAATGGCTTCAGAGTACTGACTAATTGCTGGGACGATTTGATTATTTTCACGACTAGAAAATATGGGTTTTGGGGGTATGAATTTCGGATCGATGAATCCGGTAACACGGATGTTTGCAATCTCAACTTCGTATCCCGAGTGTCCGTATAGGTGACCATGTTTCTCAGTAAATTCTTCCTTTGCGCCTAGGAGAATCTCATGATTTGTTCTGTTGGCATTATCAATAGTCACCCCGATTTCGTGTGATTGACCTACAAATCGTAGATCTAATACGGCACGATACTGGACATGGTTACTAGATAATGTTTCACTAATTATTTTTATAGCCTTGTGCAGATCGGCAAGAACTGACTCGATATTATCTTCGTCCATTTTGCGGAGAACAGATTGGCCCACGGTGAATGTTTGACCCGCCTGCAGAGCTCCTAGAGCTGCCAAAACTCCAGGAGAAGGCGGAATCAGAATCTTATCAATATTAAGCATCTGAGCGACGTCACAAGCATGTAAAGGGCCAGCACCACCAAATGGTACTAGCGTGAATTCATTTGGATTAAATCCTTTTTGAACTGATACAACACGAACAGCTCGCTCAATGTTTGCGTTTGTAACATCTATGACTGCCTGAGCAAATTCAAACTTATCCCTGAACGCATTTAGAAATGGCTCTGCAGCTCTTTCTGCCTCATTTACATCGAGTTCGAGTGAATTCGCGAGAACGTAATCTTGGTTAAGTCTGCCGAGTAAGGCATGTGCATCGGTGACACTGAACGCGGGTGAGGATGACGTGCGTGAGTTTCCATAACAGGCCGGGCCAGGACGGGAACCCACAGAGTGCGGGCCGACCCGTAAAGCCCCACCAATATCGAGGTACGCGATAGAGCCCCCACCGGCGCCTACCGTGTGAATATCGACCACAGGGGTTCGTGCAGGTATATCTTGAATTACTAAATTCGCTCGATATGGTAATTCATTGTCACAAAGTGCAATATCTGTAGATGTTCCACCAATATCGAGAGTGATTATCTTGTGCTCATTGACCGATCGAGCAAGTGACAGGGCTCCGTTTACGCCTGCAGATGGGCCTGACAATAACGTTGACACCGGTAGTTTTTTCACCTGCGATGTAGTAGCAGCACCTCCATCACTTTGAATGATATTAAGTAACGGAGGCGCACTAAATGAATCTACCTGCTGTAATGATCTTTCGAAATTCGACAGATATGTGGACATTATTGGTCCAACATAGGCATTTAATGCAGTGGTGGACGCACGCTCGACCTCTCGATATTCAGGAGACACTTCGCTAGAAATCGAAAGGTAGGGTAGGCTGTCACCCGTGAATTCATGCTTAATCTTTTCATATGTCTCTCGAAATTTATATTCGAAAAAATTGTTTACATGTGAGAAAAGTAGACAGATTGCCAATGCTTCGACGTCGTTAATAACTGCATTTTCAATAATGGTTCGATATAGGTTCGGGCTGACGTCGGTTCTGATTTCACCGTCTGGCGTTAGTTTTCCTGGAAACTCTATTATTAACTCAGGAGGGATCAAGAGATTAGGAGGGGTAGGTTCGAGCTCATAGATGTTACTTCTTGCCTGTCTACCGATTTCTAATATATCTTTGAATCCTTCCGTTACTACCAACGCTGTACGCGCTCCCGTTTTCTCGAGTAAAGCATTTGTGGCGATAGTGGAACCGTGGGCTATACGTGATAGATCTGCCTGGATGTTGACTAACCCTTGAAGTATTCCAATAGATGGGTCATCTGGGGTAGTCAGGATTTTCTGAACAGTATATTCATTATCAATCAAGAATAGAAAATCGGTAAATGTTCCTCCCACGTCGACACCCACAGCGTTATCAATTATCGAAGCCATAATGTTCCTGATCTTAGCGCTCGTTATATATGCCAAAAAGGCCGGACGTCGCACTCGATTGATAGATCTGTCCCGAGTGCCTCGCCTATATTTCTAGCGTACACTGTAAATGATGAATTCGGACTCGCATAACGAACTACGAGAACCATTTGATAATCATCGAGTGCCTTTCGCCCTTGATGCTCCGTTTGGTATGACTGGAGATCAGCCTGAGGCTGTAAATAGAATTGTCGAGCAACTACGCGCCGGAACCTATCTACAAACCCTTCGGGGCGCTACTGGTACCGGTAAGACCTTTACCATGGCGAACGTTATAAACGAAGTGCAGCGCCCAGCCTTGGTATTGGCGCCAAATCGAACATTAGCAGCACAGTTGGCGCAAGAGTTCAGAGACTTCTTCCCCGAAAATTCGGTGGAATACTTTGTTTCGTACTACGATTATTATCAGCCTGAAGCGTATATCCCGCGGACTGATACCTATATCGCAAAAGATGCAGACGTCAATGAAGAGATTGACAAGATGCGTCATGCCGCGACATATTCGCTGTTGGAGCGGACGGATACGATTGTTGTGGCGTCGGTCTCGTGTATATATGGGTTAGCACCACCCTCGGAGTATCAGTCGTTTGTTGTGCGACTTCTTAGAGGAAAAAAAACATCCATTCATAATCTAATTCGACAACTGGTCGCTATGCAGTATCACCGAAATGACATGACTCTATTGCGTGGGACATTCAGGGTTCGTGGTGACACATTGACGGTGTTTCCAGCATATGGCGAGTTGGCATTGCGTGTTGATTTCTGGGGCGATGTAATCGAAGAAATCACTTCATTGGATCCGTTAACTGGCGAAATTATTGAACGAATGGAATCGGAAGCTGTATATCCAGCAAAGCATTTTGTGACATCACAAGAAAAGTTGCACGATGCAATGATAGAAATTGAGAAAGAGCTTGAAGCTCAGTTACAAGATTTCAGATCGCAGGGAAAGTTACTTGAAGCTCAACGTCTCTCGGAGCGAACACAATATGACCTCGAAACTATGCGCGAAGTCGGGTATTGCCCGGGAATTGAAAACTATTCGCGACACTTAGCTGGTCGTTCTGAAGGCTCTCGCCCGTGGACACTTCTCGATTATTTTCCTGAGGATTGGCTACTTTTTATTGATGAGTCACACATGTCATTACCTCAGGTGCGAGGCATGTTTTTGGGGGATACGTCTCGAAAGAAAACATTGGTCGAGCATGGTTTCAGATTACCCTCGGCGATTGATAATCGACCCCTTAACTTCGATGAATTCTTTTCGCACATACAACAAGCAATTTTTGTTTCGGCGACGCCGGGACCATTTGAACTCGAAAACTGTACAGAGACAGTTGATCAGGTTATCCGTCCTACCGGGATACTAGATCCACGAATTGAAGTTCGCGAGACTAGCGGTCAAATAGACGATCTGTTGACAGAAATTCAAGAGAGAGTCGGTCGATCCGAGCGTACTCTGGTTACAACATTGACAAAACGGATGTCCGAGGATTTAAACGAATATTTGAAGGATGCAGGGATTCGCTCCACATATCTTCACTCAGAGGTAGATACGCTGCAGCGGGTAGAAATTCTTCGTGATTTACGGCTCGGCGTCTACGACGTAATTGTAGGAATAAATCTGTTACGTGAAGGATTAGACCTACCTGAGGTCTCACTAATTTGCATATTAGATGCGGATAAAGAAGGATATTTACGGTCGACCGGTGCACTTGTTCAAACAATGGGTAGAGCCGCAAGGCATCCAGACGGATTCGTAATTATGTATGCTGATAAGATTACGCGCTCCATGGAAGCCGCAATAAATGAAACGGCGAATCGCCGAAAAATTCAAATCGCACATAACAGCGAAAATGGAATTACTCCCGAGGCTATAGCAAAGAATATTAAAGATATTGGCGACAGAATTCGTGAAGAAGTGAAGACTGAGGATGGCCCCTTTTCGTATGAGGATATTCCATCAGGCGAACTCGAGCATATCGTCAAAGATCTCGAATCACAAATGAAAAAGGCGGCCTCCGATCTAGAGTTCGAGCGTGCAGCTTTGATTCGTGATCAAATAACGCATTTAAAAATGGAAAACGCTAGACGTGCTGACACACCGATGGGTTTGAGTAAAATTTCTAATTGATTCGGCTCAGGATTCGTCAAAATGAGCTGGCGGGTTTGGTCTAGATACAGGTCCTGAAGAGAGATCTGATTCCTGGTCTTGAGGATTGAGATTTTCGGTTAGTCCCGTGCCAAGTGAGATTACTGGTCGTGGCTTACCAGCTTGGGCGATAGGCCCTACGACGCCGTTTTCCTCCAGCTGATCCATGACTCGTGCCGCTCTTGGATATCCGATCCCGAGTTTTCTTTGGAGCATTGAAGTAGATAGCTCTCCGGTCTCGGCACCCAATAGAAGAGCACGTTGGTAGAGAGGATCGGCACTGAGGTTATTTTGTGAACCGGATCCGTCGTCTAGCTCGGTGGCAAGGACCTCAGCTGCTTGTAATACGGCCTCTTCAAGCTCGCTATCATGTTTGTCGGGAGCTATGGCGTCAGCACTGGCAGCTGACCAATAATCGGCGACGCTAGCAATTTCATTATCGGAAACGAAGACTCCCTGCACGCGCTTCGCTTTATCTGCACCCGGAGGAACATAAAGCATGTCACCACGCCCAAGTAATTTCTCCGCACCTGTTCCATCGATAATTGTTCTGGAATCTACTAGTGAGGAGACTGCGAAAGCTATTCGCGTGGGGAAGTTGGCTTTGATTAACCCTGTGATCACATCGACTGATGGCCTTTGTGTGGCCACAATTACGTGGATGCCTGTCGCGCGCGCAAGTTGTGCTAGTCGCACCAATAATCGTTGCACCTGATCGGGTGCAGTCATCATTAAGTCGGCTAATTCATCTATGACAACTACCCAATAGGGTAACTTTTCGTCAGATTTTTTTTCGTTATAGCCTTGAATATTTCTCACTCCCATTGCCTGAAATCTCCGGTAACGAGCATCCATTTCATTGGCGACCGCTTGCAAAGTCCCCAGGACGCGGTCAAGATCCGTAACTATTTCGGAGAAAGCAAGGTGTGGAACGGTTTGATAAGCAGTCATCTCTACCCTTTTCGGATCGATAAGCACCAGCCGAAGAGTGTCAGGGGTATGTTGCATGAGTAGGCCAGATATGATCGCGTTCAGGCACACCGACTTTCCTGAACCTGTTGCTCCGGCAATCAAAAGATGTGGCATTTTGGCGAGATCAGCCACTACGGCTTGTCCCGAAATATCAGAGCCGAGTGGAATTCCGAGTGCAGTGTCACTTTTACTGACTTGCCAGACCTTAGATTCTAAAATATCTCTGAGCATCACGAGCTGGGTTTGGGAATTGGGTACTTCTAGTCCAATTATAGGCTTACCCGGCACGGGCGCTTCGATCCGAATTTCTTGGGTGGCAAGAGCTAGTGCTAAATCATTTTGCAAGCTTGTTACGGCTTTCACTCGAACACGCGATCGTGATATTTCTTCGTGGTGAGTATGAATTTCTCCATCATCACCTTTCGTACTAACAACTTTTGTTTTTATATCCCAGCCGGGAGTAATTCCAAACTGCGTAACTGCAGGTCCCTCATTAATTTCTGTCACAGTCACATCAACGCCGTGCGAGCTCAGGGTGCTTTCGATCACTCGCGCTCGCTTGTCATTATCAGAGTCAGCAGTAGCTTGTTTTTCACCAGGTCGTAGTAGTGCGAGTGGTGGCAGGATCCACGTGTCGGAATACCCATGATTTATTGCATCTGTATCCTTTGCGACGTGGTCCTCTGCATAAAAAGTAGCTTGTACCGGAATTGTTTGTTCTAGGCCCGGCGAAGTGTCTTGAATTAGAAATTCTTTGGTCGGAGGTTCCGGTATGGAATTGGCAAGTGATTCGGTTCTCGGGCCAGCGATCGAAGTTACATCAAAGCTTTGCGCCGAGATGTCTTCGATTACGGGCTCGGGTGCTTTGGCAGTACGAGCTGCATTAAATACAGACACTCGCTTTGCTAAATACCGGCTAACAAGCTTGAGGAGCCGAAAAAAGGCCTGAGGAATTCGCACCTGTAGCTTGAGATTCCACAACCGAAGAAGACTTCGTGAGACTAATTTCATCCCCAGTCTGCTGGCGGATAGACTTAGTCGTGGGTTGTATATCGGGAATGCAGCAAGTCCAGTGACAAGCCATAGAGTGTTATAAATCGAACTTTCACGAATCGTCATGCCGAGTTCACCGCCTACGGTGTATAACTGTCCAGGTTCTTCGATAAAATACGTGGGTAGACTTGCTGGTGTGGCGAGGCCATAGCCAAACAAAATCGCGAGAATGATTGCAAGTATGTTCTGTCTTGCGGTCCATATGATTCTTGTTTTGTGAAGGCTAACAAGCAGGCCCAACGCTATTAGACCGATGGCGAGAGGAATTATAAGTAACCCGATTGCAGCTAATAATTGAATCTTGAAATTCTCAATCAGTGTAAATTCGATAGGGATTTTACGGGTTCCGCCAGCCAGATAGACTAGTGCTGCCGCGCCTAGAAGTACGACATAGCTGCCAAGCGCGTCAGGCTTTAAAAGACGTTTCACCGTCTTGATAATGGGCTCAGAGAGATCAAAAAAATATTCTGACCTGTTGGTTTTACTGACTCGTCTAGTTGGGCGACTCGGTTGATTCATAGGAAAGACCTTGCTTCTAAATCTATTCCCGCCTCAGTTAGTCTAATCGATTTTCTGAGTGATTGCCGTTAAGTATCCTTATGTAAAGAAGATGTCGAGAAGTAATTCCGGGCGTTGCGATACCATTAGCCTTATATCTTGAGCTATTTGTTCTTCGATTGATGTTTCCAAGTCTTGTTGACTGAGTTCATCTTGTTGCGAGGAGATTAAATCTTCGATCGTTTTTTTGATTTGAGTTTCGAGTTCCAGGTCCGAGTAATCGATACCCACACTTCTAACCCGAATTGTAAATTTTTTTGAACGTTTCGTGTCAGCGATGTGTATTCGCACCGCAATCACTCCGTCAGTTGATAACTCTTTCCTCTCCTGTATCGACCCTAAATCATTAATCTGGTTCCTGTGATTATCGACGTAGACGTAATCTGAAACTATTTTTGATGTGACTTTAAGTACTATTCGATCAGTCTCTTCATCAGTTTGTTGGTCTAAACCAAAATCAAAGACGTCGCCATCACTGCCTACTAGTATATTTTCTTGTGCCATTCCTATTTCAGCGGCCAGGAGCCGGTGGTGCTGCAAATGTCTTTGTTCCCCTTGAGCTGGCAAGATAAAATCGGGGCGCACTAGGCGCTGGATGAGCTTTAATTCCTCAGCGGCAGCGTGGCCACGTACGTGCACGTTTGCAATCCTGTTGTGAATGACATTGGCACCAAGTTCAACAAGCTTATTTATATTCCGATATACCGCTTTTTCATTTCCCGGGATCGGATTTGAGGATAAAACGACGGTGTCTCCTGATTGAATCTCGACCTGCTGATGCGTACCATTTGCCATTCGAGTCAGTGCAGCGTTTGTTTCACCTTGAGAGCCTGTGCAGACAATGATTACATCTGTACTGGTATTTTTTTTAAACTGTTCGACACTCATGAAAAGATTATGCTTCGTATTTAGATGTCCAAGTTCTTGGGCGTACTTCGTGGCATTCAGCATCGACCGACCTGTTAGAAAAAACTTTCTTTGAGTGTCCTGCGAGGCGTCAACTATTAGTTGAATTCTCGAAATCAGTGACGCGAAAGTTGCAAATATTATTCGGCCGGGTGCCGTCTCGACGATTTGTTCGAAAGTTTTACGTAAACTCTCTTCTGGTGGTGTCATCCCTGGCACATCCGCATAGGTGCTATCAGAGCAAAGCAGGAATGTACCAGAGTCACCCACTTCACTCAGTCGAGCTAGATCAGTTGTCTGCCCTAATATCGGTGTGTGATCGATTTTAAAATCACCCGTGTGGACAAGTGCACCAAGAGAGGTGTGCACTATAAGGCCAGCCGAGTCAGGGATAGAGTGTGCCACTGAGAAAAATTCGACATCCATGTCTGTAAGCTCAATGAGTTGGCCGGGCTGAATTGCATGAAGAGTTACTGATTTTTTTAACCCATGCTCGCTGATTTTTCCGTTTAGCAAGCTCCTAGTAAGTCCAAGGCCATAGGCTGATATTTCAGCCATCCCACGATCTACTAGATCTCGAAAAAGGTATGGCGCACCACCTATATGATCCTCGTGACCATGAGTGAAGAATATCCCCTCTAACTTGTCTATCCGTTCGAGAATGTAACTGTAGTCTGAAATGATCAGGTCCACTCCCGGTAGCTCTCCATCAGTGAACATTACGCCGACATCAATGACGATCAATGAGCGTTCGGTTTCAATGATTGTCATGTTGCGCCCAATATCGCCATAGCCGCTGACTGCAATGACCCTCACTTCGTCTGGGCGAAGTGAGGGAGACGGGTTAGTTTGATAGGTACTCATTTTTATCAATTCTCAAATTCGGTTATGTTTGATCGTCTTGTTTCCGTTTTGGCACTCTCTCTTGATGGTTGTGTTTCAAGTAAATTCGCTATTTGAGCGAAATCTGCCTTGATGCGGGGCATGTTCTTCACTCGGGTTCGAAGCACATATGCTGGATGAAAAACAGGCATTATCCAGCGGCCGGACTCACTAATCGCTTGTCCTCGTATTTTACTAATAGTCATGCCTGAGAACCATCGCGCCATGGCAAATTTTCCGAGGGTCACTATAACTCGGGGATTTACGAGTTCAATCTGGCGGGATAGAAAGTCGCCACATGTTGCCACCTCAGTTGGTGTTGGGTCTCTATTTTCTGGCGGTCGGCATTTGACTACGTTCGTTATGTAAACATCGTCTCTGGTTAATTCGATATCTGCGAGTAATTGATCCAACAGTGCGCCGCTCCGACCGACGAAAGGAAGACCCTGTTCATCTTCATTCTTACCGGGTGCTTCACCAATTAGCATTAGATCACAAGGGAC
>CAJXBM010000015.1:0-38424 GCA_913051185.1 uncultured Chloroflexota bacterium
TGGTGCATTGTCAGCAGGATTTGTGACACGTAGACGAAGTTAATTTGATTAGCCAAATCATTTTGTGATTTGAGAAACCACCTCCTTCGGGAGGTGGTTTTTTTTATGTTTCGATTTACGCCTATGTTATCTCTCGGAGTTAACTTTTCTGGTGTTGAAACCTTCTGAAGTTACTCGGAGACTTAGGTTGCGACGTCTGCCGAGTATTACAATGCTATTCTAGGTATGTTGGCTGATATTGGAGGAGTGCTTATGGTCGATTTTTCAGATACTACACATCAGGCGGAGTGGCGGGCCACGGTTCAAGCCTTTATTGATGAGAAACTCCCACAAGATCTACATGATGATCAACTGTTTGCAGGTTCACTTGGTGGTCTACATCGGGGACCGTTAGGAAATAGCAAAAGAGTCGAGATTATGAAATCTTGGCGTAAGGAAATCCTGGATCGTGGCTGGATTGCACCAGCTTGGCCTAAGGAGTACGGCGGAGCAGATATGGGTGTAATGGACCAATTCATTATGAAGGAGGTCTTTAACGAAAATCGGGCACCAACGATTTCAGTCCACGACGTGGGGTCGACGATTCTGGTGCATGGTTCCGAAGAGTTAAAAAAACAACATCTAACAGATTTGGTCAATGGTGATGTGGCTTGGTGTCAGGGATATTCGGAACCAGGATCGGGATCTGATTTGGCATCCGTGCAGACTCGTGGTGTTAGGGATGGCGACGATTTTGTCATCAATGGACAAAAGATATGGACTTCGGGGGCAAAGTACGCTGATTGGATGTTCGCGCTAGTGAGGACTGATCCGGAGGCTCCTAAGCATCGGGGTATTTCGTATTTACTTTTGTCGATGGATACACCCGGCTTAACGGTTCGTCCTATGGAGCAGATCACCGGTGCTACATCATTTAACGAGGTGTTTTTTGAAGACGTGCGTGTTCCAGTTGCCAATGCGGTTGGTGAGATTAACCGAGGATGGTATGTAGGGGCCACGCACCTGGACTTCGAGCGTTCATCGATTGGATCTGCTGTCGGATTTCAGCATCGTTTGGATGACATGATTAATTTCATGAAATCTGAGAGCAAGAAGGAAAACGGCAGAACGAATGTCGATCGCAGTGTTACGACCAGATTAAATTTAGCTGATTGTCAAATTCAGTCGGCTGTAGCACGAAATTTTTCTTACCGAATCATCACGTTGCAGGACAAAGGTATTATTGCTAATTACGAATCTTCTGTGCAAAAGCTATTTTCTTCTGAATTGCACCAACGGATGTCGAATACTGGGCTACATGGTATCGGGCTTCACGCAATGTTATACGATGAAGACGACGACCGAACGCCTCAGCGAGCTAGATGGGGCACATATTATCTGGCAACTGTGTCGGAGACCATTGGGGCAGGCACGAGTGAAATTCAGCGAAATATTATTGCAACTCGCGGGCTTGGACTTCCTCGGGGTTAACGTAATGCACCAGCACCAGTGATCGGCCAGACATCCTCAATAATATTGTTTCGTACAGCATACATTTCTCTATGCAGAAGAACGGTAGAGTCGCTGTAATGCGGTACCATTGTCATCCGGTCACCGGCTGATATTTTGAGGTCGCCGGAAGTCGAGACTATAGTGTGCTCAGCGTTTAACGAGACAACTTCGCTGTCAGCGTGTGAGATTACTCTGGGAAGACCTGTGTGGCGGCCAGTGGACTTCCAACCTGCATCAAGGATGACCCTGCCTTCGACTGCAGTAGATACTACTTGCGCATTGAGGAATAGCGCGTATTGATGTTCAGGAAGTTTCATTAACTCTTGATATGAGATATCCATTAACACACCGCCTCCAGCCTGCAGCTCGTTTATTGATCCGAGAGACGCGGCATGCCAATAATTTCCGCTTCCACCCCCTGAAAGAATTTCTACCTGAAATCCTGCCGTTTCTAATGCTCGCTTTGCTTCCGCGAGAATATCCGCCGCTTGGGCTGAGGCGGCCTCTTTATCTTCTGGCTGCATACCCATTACATGCCCCTCATAGCCCATAAGGCCTCGGAGACGCACACCCGGAAGATTGGTCACAAGTTCAGCGAGCTGAGGCGCTTTGTCAGGAGTTACCCCGCAGCGATTTGCACCCACGTTAATGTCCACTAATATATCGATACTTTGCTTGGCTGCGGTCGCTGCCTGAGAGATGTCTTGGATATTTTTTGAGTCATCGCAAGCCACACAAACACGTGCGCTCTTTGCGACCTCGATCAGCCGAGATATTTTTGTTTGCCCGACGACCTCGTTTGCAATCAGGATATCCAGAACGCCTCCGGCCACCATCGCCTCGGCTTCACTGACTTTTGCGCAGGTAATGCCTTGAGCGCCTCCTTCAAGAAGTCGTTTCGCGAGATTTGGTGATTTACTCGCTTTGACGTGTGGACGCCAGCGGACCCAATGGCTCTTAGCTAACTCGTACATTTTTCCAACGTTGACATCTAACGCATCAAGGTCGACCCAGAGTGCGGGAGTGTCAGCTGCATCGATATGTTCACCGATAAGGGGATGTGTTGTCATTTCAAGAAATCCTTTCGCGGGAGATGTGATTAATTAGCTCCAACATTTTTATAGACGTCTGCACGTTCTGTTAAGACTTCGCCTAACGTTTTTACGAGTAAGTCAATTTCTTCTTCATTGATAATGAATGGGGGCGCCAAAATTAATTGGGCTCCAGCACCATCATCGTCACGCCAATAGCCTAGGTAATGGAGGATATTGTTCTTAAATAATTGCTTTTGGATATCTTCAGCCACGTTGAGACTTGCCGGCAATGGGTCTCCTGTTTCCTGATTAGCAACAATCTCTATCCCTCGGAGTGAACCTACTCCTCTGATATCACCTACTATCGGAATTTCACGCAGCATCTCAAGTTTTTCTCCTAGATATTCTCCATTCGATGCTGACTTAGTGATGAGATCTTCCTCCTGCATAATCTGTTGCACCTTGGCACCAATAGCAGCCGACACCGGATGTTCCGAGTAAGTAAACAGTGTGTTGATTCGCGTGTGCGTGTCATCAAATGCATCAACCAACGTATCTGCAGCTATGAAACCTGCAAGTGGAGCGTATCCAGAGGCAACTCCCTTTGCGAACACGATGATGTCAGGTAATACATCCCAGTGCTGTGATGCAAAAGGCACACCTGTTCTGCCAAAGCCGGTAACTACTTCATCGGCTATAAACAGCACATCATATTTATCACAAATTTCTCTAATTCGCGTGAAATATTCAGTGGTCGGGGGCGCAACTACGCCGGCTGCCGCAGCAACCACGGGCTCAGCAATGAAGGCAGCTACGGATTCAGCGCCTTGGTCCAAAATTTTCTTTTCTAAATCGTTGGCACAAGCTAGGTCGCAATCGGGATATTCCAAATTGAATGGACAGTGATAGCAGTTGCAATCAGCTACTGGTTCTATGTTTTCGAGGACGTCAGGTAGCAGTGGGAGATATGCTTTTCGTCGCTCAGGCATATCACCAACGGAGAGTGTGAAAATCGTACTGCCGTGATAGGCATTTCGTCGGCCTAATACTTTGTATTTTCCTTCACGTCCCAAGACCTGTTGGGCTTGTACTGCAAATTTCATCGCCGCTTCGTTGGCCTCCGAACCACCGTTTCCGTACCAAATTCGGTTCATTCCCAGTGGGGTAATTTTCTGAATTTGTTCAGTTAGTTTTAATCTGGATTCGATAATCATGCTTGGCAGGGTGTACGCGAGTGTCCTAATCTGTTCTGCGGCAACGTCGGCAATTTCGGACCGGCCATGACCAATATTTACCACCATAGGCCCGCCTGAGGCGTCAAGAAATCTTTCGCCTGCGTCGTTGACTAGCCATACACCTTCACCTTTGGTCCATATTGGTGGCGTGCCAGCTCGGTGAAATTGGAGCTCTTTAATCTCTTCAGGATCTCTTTGCATAGCGGTACTTCCTTAACGCTTTATTTTTTTACTACGATTATCCCATTATCGATTGCTTGGGCCCCTGATTCTGTCAATACGTCATACTTGATGAGAGTGGAATTGTCAGACTTTAACTCCTTAGCAATGATACGAACTGTGATCGTTGAATTCGGTAGGATCATCTCACGATATCGACCATAGACTCGTCGGAGGTGGTTCGGATCTCCTTCACAGACATGTTCAAGGATAGCTCCGATTGCCATACTTTGCGTACAGACTCCGTGCAGGATGGTGTTTGGGAGACCAGCTTTGAGTGCCACTTGTTTTTCGGTGTGAATGGGGTTGTATATTTGAGCACATTCAGAGTAAATCTGGGCTGTATTCGCGTTAATCCGGACTTCTTTGGACCACATGCCGAGTAACGCAGCTTCAGAAATATTCGGAACTGGCAGACTGTTTTTGATGCTGTGATCTTCTCCATCTGGGAAGATGCCACGCACTATATTGCCTTTGTCGTAAACGGCGACCAGCTCACCCCATGCATCAGAGAAAGTCCAACGAGTGACAGTCAATGTGCCTGGAGGAATCTTTTTGATACTTATCAGTTGGCCTTGACTCGTGATGATGTCACCTAGCTTAAAAGAGCGCTTCAGTTCAATATCTGTCCAGGCATGCACGCCACGAAGTCCTATTTCTTTTGCGAGCATGGCACCACCTGGCATCGACCTGGTCCACCACTCTAACGAGAAGATTAGGCCGGGATGGACATCAAGACCGTTTGCTCGCGAATCATCGAAGTAACGTTCATTAGTTTCCTGCACGGCAGCAGCAGCTGATTGTATGAGACGGGGAGTGATTTCGAACGAATTTGCGATTGTTCGTAGCCCGAGTCGATCGACTGGGTACACAATTTGATCGAAATCGCACATCATAATCTCCCGCCGTATCTCAGAAAGGATAGTGCCTGACATGATAATGTGAGATACATTGTGGTTATGAATGAACAAATACAGATACACAGAGATAAATATGGTATCCCCCATATCGAAGCATCATCAGAATCAGATATCTGGTTTGGGATGGGCTATGCGTCGGCTGCTGATCGGCTATGGCAAATGGAGTGGTATCGACGCCGAGGTACTGGACGCTGGTCAGAAGTTGTTGGTTCGGAGGGACTAGAGGCAGATAAGCTCTTTCGACAATTTGGATTGGATGTTGCGGCACAGGTTGATACAACTGACTTGTCCGATGAAACACAACTTATGTTTCAGCGTTATGCGGATGGGGTCAATGCCTTTGCCAAGGAGGGGCAACTCCCTCCTGAGTACGAACTTGCAGGGATAAACTGGGAACCCTGGGAAATGTGGCATTCAATTCTTGTCTTCAAAGTCCGGCACGTGATTATGGGTAAGCAGCTTTCAAAGATAGCTAGGCTTGATCTGTTAAATCGCCTTGGCGCCGAACAGATGGCATTATTGGATGGCGAGCCCGCTGGTAGAACGATTATATTGCCTCCCGGAGGCGTGGGTGAAACAGTGATTTCGCTTGGAAGAGAAGAGTTTCAGTCTGCTCTCGAGAATTTAGGAACATTAGCAATTGAGGAAGGTGGCTCGAATTCATGGGCTGTGCATGGCTCTCGCACCGAAAGTGGTAGGCCAATCGTCTGCAATGATTCACATCGACCTCTTGATGTTCCAAACGTGTACTGGCAATGCCACGTAATCTGTCCTGAATTTAATGTAGCAGGAGCTGCGTTCCCTGGTGTCCCAGCCTATCCGCACTTTGGTTTCAATGGTTCAGTTGTGTGGAATATCACCCATGGTTCAGCTGACTACACTGATCTATGGGTAGAAGAGTTTCGAGAATCAAACGGCATTCTTGAATATAAGTCAGAGGAGAATTGGATACCCGCTGAAATTCGGACTGTGGCAATCGACATTAAGGATGCGTCGCCTTATGAGTTTGAGTTGGTGAGAACCGCACGTGGCAGCGTAATGCATGGGCAGCCCCGTCAAGGTGCGGCGATAGTCATGCGTTATACAGCGACGGACCAAATAAATAAGCAATGGGAGTGTTTGCGCCCGATGCTCTGGGCGCGAGACGTACATGAACTAAATCGCAGCCAAGAACTATGGGAAGAACCGGTAAATAATTTAGTGTCTGGGGATACGTCTGATAATATTTCGTATTTATTTAGAGGAAGAATTCCAATTCGAAGTGATGTGTCAGGACGAATTTTGCCTTCGCTTGGATCTGCGAACGGTGGAATCTGGGTTGGTGATGTGCCGCGGGATGCTCTGCCACAAGCAACTAATCCAAGTGAAGGCTTTATCGCTACTTCCAATCAAAACCCATGGACTAAAGATGAACCCTTCTTGTCACATGAATTTTCTCCAGCTTCACGAGCGGAGCGATTATCAGAAGCCTTGTCAGTCGGTGATCAATGGAGGTCAGATGAAGTGATTGCACTTCAGGCAGATACTGTTTCTGTTCCAGCTCGCCGTTGGGCCAACCGGGCAGCTAACTTGTCGGACTTGGTAGGTAATTCTGAACGCGCTCGTGTAATGCTGTCTGGCTGGGATGGTGACTTATCAATTAATGAGCCTCATGGTCTACTATATAGCTGTTTTAGAGAAGCTATGATTGAGGCAATTTATCGACCATTGCTTGGGGATGCGACTTGGGAATGGGTTAACGCGTCCCCAAATGCGACTGCCAAAGGGATTGTTTCGCGATGGTTTTATGGGTTAGGAATCACCATTGCTGATATGCCTAGTCCAACCACAGCGGATGGACGAGATATAAATTCGCTGATGGCGGATGTGTTGGCAATAGCTTGGAGCAAAGCTGAGGAAATTGGTGGCGAAGATTTAGCTGGTTGGCGTTGGGGCCTTCATCATCAAACTGCGGCGAAGCACACCCTATCAACTAGTGAGCGATCTAACCTAGGTCTTAATCCTCCAGCCGCTGAGATGGGCGGTGACGGGGACACGGTTCAAGTATCAAGTATTTCTGCAGAGATAGAAGGAGAAATTTCGTTTCCAGTCGGTGCCCTGTCAGTCTACCGACAGGTAGTTGATTTTTCGAATCCTGAAGATGGCTTATGGATTATTCCTGGCGGTGCATCGGGAATTCCCGGCAGCCCTCACTATTCTGATCAGCTAGATCTATGGGCAAATCACCAATTGATTCCTATGAATCACGCTACGGCGGCGGCTCGATCGGCAGCAGTTAGCACACAGACGATCGATCGAACATAGTTTCACGGAGTGGAGGACAGTAATGGCACTTATTCTTGGTGTGACAGGATCTATCGCCACGGGTAAATCGTATCTTTGCAGTCATTTATCGGAAGTGTATGGTGCCGTGCATGCTGACGCAGATAAGGTAGTACACAGGATGTATGATCCTGGCACTGCCGGATTTGACAGAATTGTTTCAGAATTTGGCGATGTGGTGGTCGGCAATGATGGCTATATTGATAGAAAAGTATTGGGGTCACAGGTTTTTGGTGATAAAGAGCGGATGTCCGCTCTGACCAAGGCAATAGGTGATATTGCAGGCCAAATGAAAAGCATTATAGACGGATGGCGTCAGGAATTGCCAGCTGATGGAATTGGCGTGCTTGAGGCAGTAAATCTGATTGAGGCGGGATATTCAAAATGGTGTGACGCTACTTGGCTCGTGGCTGTGGATAACTCGGTGGCTTTGCCTCGTTTAATGGCCCGTAATTCGTTTGCAACTGAAGAGGCTCAGCAACGAATCGATGCACAGCAACCTTGGGAGACTAGGTCCCCTGCAAGCGATTATGTATTTCACAATAATTCTGATTTGCAAACATTCATCAAATCAATAGACGACCAAATACCGATAATCAAAGAGCTACATCTAGCCGGAACTCTCCCTGAACCACGTTGGTTTGCTTGGGATAGAGGACGGCAAGCTGCAAATTCAGCTGACAAGTGAGATACGGCTAATTGATGCGTACATGGCTAGTTTGGGCTAGTATCGTTACCTAGGCTTCGTCGCGGAAGTAGCTCAGTGGTAGAGCGCCTCCTTGCCAAGGAGGAGGTCGCGGGTTCGACCCCCGTCTTCCGCTCCAATTAATATTATGATCGCACCTCGGAGTTGAATCTGTTCCGATGAGTTTCTTTAGTAATCCAAGATTTATCTCGGTTGTCATAGCGTTCCTGATTGTCATTTTGATCGGTTTGACTCTCCGTTTTTTTGCAGATGATAGATCTGACGAGCTCCGCTCGACCAATCTACCTGTTTCAAATACGCAGACTTTACAAACGAGTACGCCTCTATCAGTTCAGACACCCCAACGTGAACAGCTGAAACTGTTGGCTATTTGTTCCGGAACGGAAGCCCTCGTCGACGTAGATACTTGTCGTATGCGTTTTGAAGCTTCCGACAACACACTGAGTCTCGGTGAGAGAGTCATTTTTATACCTAGTATTAGTATTTCGGCTGACGATTTAGAATTTTCAATCAACGATGATTCGACACCAATTCGATTACAAGATATTGATGCTGTGGTATCAGGGCTCGAAGCGGGTGAGACACATTCGATTAAGATTCGCTTTGTTGGTGCACCATGGTCAAATTCGATAAATTTCAGAGTGTCTCTTCAACCACCTGGTGCAGCCCGTGTATATGGGGTCTGTGCAGATTTGATATGTGCGCCAGAACAAGCGTTGGTCGCCCCACTCAATGCTGACAAAGATGCATATTTTCCACTTGTCGAGCTTGTGGTCGGGTTGACTGATCCACCCACACAGCACACGTGGATCGAACTGCGGATTAATTCTGACGATTCGTTCATTGGCTGTTTAAACTGCCAAGCTGCTGAGGCTGCAGGATTTTCTTATGAGAATCGAAAGGAATTCGGGGTTACTGGAATCTTCTACAATTGGGAGCTCAAAAATTTGCCGTCTGGAACCTATATATTACAAGCTAGACTTCGAAATCGATTGTATACGGGAGATTGGTCAGCTGAATTTTCCTTTGAGGTGGAGCGCCCCTAGCCATACGATCATCTATTTGAAGGTGCCTATCTGTTAGGATGATTTAGATGCAGTTTTTTCGATTCCTGGTGATAGGTCTTTCGATTGGAATAGTCGATCTGATACCGGGAGTCAGCGGGGGCACTCTCGCATTTGCGTTTGGAATTTGGGAACGCTTGATTGCCTCAATCGCTACGGTCGTTGTAGTTATCCGATCTGTTTTACGTTTTGAGATAAGTTTAAGTTGGTCCTTACTAAAGTCGCTTGATTGGAGCTTGCTGATCCCATTAGGTCTTGGGATACTTACCGCTATTTTCGTAGGTGCGTCGGTCATCGGAATATTTATTGAGAACCATCCAAGTTATTTACGTGCGTTCTTTTTAGGAATTTTTCTTGGTGTGATTTCGCTGCCTTTTGGTCGTATCGACCGATGGACCCCAGTTCTAACTTTTCTTTTCTTGTTGGGATCGTTCATTTCCTTTTATCTGGCAGGTTTGCCGCCACAGGGCGCTTATGATCCTCCATTAATAATTATCTTTGTCATAGGGGCGATCGCCATTTGTGCGACGATTTTACCGGGGTTGAGTGGTTCTTTTTTGTTAATGGTTTTTGGTGTGTATGACGTGTTTATTAACTCTGTCCGTGAACGTGAAATCGCTATTTGGACAAGTTTCGGGTTAGGTGCTCTCACAGGAATGTTGCTTTTTTCTACATTTATTAAGTGGATGTTGACGCGCTTTCAGGATATTGTCTTGGCGTGTTTACTGGGCTTGACGATTGGCGCTGTAAGAATACTATGGCCATGGCTGGGCGCTGAGAGAAACTTATTAGCGCCCGATAATTTTCTCAATACAGCTTACTGGCTTGTCGCAGGTTTGGGTGTGGCTTTTATCATGCGACAAATTATACGTGAACGGGAATCATAAACTCGTACTCAATTAGGCATATAATTGCCTCGTTGGTTCAGGTTTAAACACATGAATGTGTCGTAATGAGCCAAGTCTTTGTTTTGGCTGAAGGGATCCCTAAACTTTTATGAAGATCAGGCTTGTTTTATGACTAATTGATATTTGTGCTTTAATTTCTCATTGACTCATGACGTATCGGAGAAGATATTGGGCGTATTTAGATTATTATTGGCGCTTTTCGTTTTGCTAGGCCATCTGCCTGGCTTAGCAGATTGGACAAATCCGTTGTTTGGGCGGATGAACGCAGGAATAGCTGTTCAAGCATTCTTTATTTTGTCCGGATTTTATATGGCTATGATTCTAGCTGGCAAGTACAGCCTCGGGTCACCCAAGAGTTTTTACTATTCTAGACTATTAAAAATATTTCCTATTTACTATGCAGTTCTGCTGTCTGGTGTGATTATCTGCCTGTTGATTGCTACTGTTGGTTTAGACATTTATGAATACGGTAACAATCCACCGTCGGGCTATGACTATCCAAGCGTTATCAGTAACGTGTTTTTTAAATCATTTGGGTTATTGGATCCACTAAGCATTGTTTTATTGTTGTTATCTCATATTTTCTTGATCGGTCAAGATTTTGTTTACGGTCTAGTCACAACTCCTACGGGAATCACAACAGTGGGGGAATTTCGGATGACGGAAGTTTTCGGATCATTCGCAGTTGACGCGGGTGGAGGCGAAGTGAGATGGCAGCCGCGATCAAATGTTCCCTATATGACTCTAGAGAAATATTTATTTGTTCCCCAAGCTTGGTCCCTCGGATTGGAACTGATGTTTTATGCAATGGCGCCATTTTTACTGCGAATTAAATCGGCGGGATTAATTGGTCTAACGGTGTTATTCCTCGCCTTGAGATTATTCATGCTTGAGTTGACTGATCTGGGACTTAATGGATTTTTTCAATATAAATTTTTCCCGTTTGAACTCGGATTTTTTCTCATAGGTATACTTTCGTTTAAGTGTTATCAATTCTTGGAGGACTCAGACTTTGATCTGACCAGCCGCCATAGGTATGGAGCGGCACTTCTCCTGTGTGTAGTAGCTTTGTGTTATGACCTGTTACCCGATCCAAAAAATTGGATATTTTTCTCTGCTGTAGCGATTCTCCTGCCGATTAGTTTTAAATTTGATTCCAGTATTGCTTCTATGCCGAAGTCTGTCACTTGGGACAGAATTGACAGGTTTCTGGGAGATCTGTCATATCCCCTATATATTTCTCATTTACTAGTTGTCGCAGCAGCCTACGGATTATTTCAAAATCAGATGAGATTTCTTGGTAGATCAATAGGACAGACGACCATAATACTCGTATCCATAGTGTTAGCAGCGGTGCTACTACGGTTTGTTCAAGGCCCGATAGATCGGTACCGCTGGCGATATGCTCAAGTTGCTACAGAGACTAGAGCAGAGCGTCGGCGTAAGGGCCGGAATAAAGGCAGGTAACGAAGCAATATAATCTTTTGGTACCGAAGGTGGGACTCGAACCCACACGAGAGTTTACCTCGGCGGATTTTGAATCCGCTGCGTCTGCCAATTCCGCCACTTCGGCATCACACTATGCTACTCCGTATTTTGCAGAGGGAATAGGTAGTAGTATTTTAATCCCTAACGTGACTTACGTTTAGGATGGATGTAGTTGCCGGATGGTGTAGAGGTAGCACACGGGACTTTGAATCCCATAGCCCAGGTTCGATCCCTGGTCCGGCAGCCAATATGGCCTCTTGCTTTGGATGTTCGAATGCGAGAGAATTAAAGCTGAGCATTCCTCGATAGCTCAACGGTAGAGCAGCCGGCTGTTAACCGGCAGGTTCGTGGTTCGAATCCACGTCGGGGAGCCACCCTAACTATTTCGGAAAGTTTTCGGTCAAATTGATATTAATTAGTTACACTCGTAGAGGTGCTATCTCATGACATTAATGTCGTGATTAGAATTGAGTGTGAATAATGCCGATACCTATTCCTGAGTCAGCGTCTGATGTGAATGAAGAGTGGCTTACCGAAAAATTACATGAGTCTGGATATCTTTCAAAAGATAATTCAGTTGTATCGGTCGACAGAGACTCTCACGGAGCAGGTCTTGGATATTTGAGTGAGATTGAACGTATTCGAATTTCATATTTGCGTGATGAGCCTGACGCACCGGACGTAGTAATAGCTAAATTTCCAACAAGTTCCGAAAAATCTCGTGCACTCGCTACATTATTTGATAGTTATTCTCGAGAAGTTCTATTTTATAAAGAGCTTGCCTCGAGTGTTGAAGTTGCGATGCCGCGTTGTTTTTGGGCAGATATTGCTCCCGAAACATTTTCTGAGAGATTGACTGGCGCTGTAATCAATCTTTTGCCACAGAAAACAGTTGTAGGAATGCTTGATAAACTTCTAGCTGGTGCTGGGACTAGTTCCAGAAGATCGGGACTGTTACTTGAAGACTTGTCTGACGAGCGAGTGGGAGATCAAGTAGAGGGTTGTAATCTTGAAGAAGCTCAGGCGGCGCTGCGTTCACTTGCGAAGTTTCAATCTACGTTTTGGGGTAGATCGTTTGACGATGTAACGTGGATCAATAATGGGGCTAATCAAAGTCAAGTGCAGCATGGACTTTTTATGAAGGCATTGCCAACGTATCTCGAGGTGTTTAAAGATGATATTGATGAGCAAACCTCAAAACAGCTTGATTGGCTTATTGAAAACGGTGCCGCACTCTTGGAGGCGAATAATACGCATGCCACTTTAAATCATGGTGATTTTCGACTAGACAATCTTTTTTTCAGATCCGATGGTGCAGATCCGATTCTTATCGATTTCCAGACAGTCAACGTATACAATCCAATGGCTGACGTAGCATATTTTTTGTTGCCAAATCTCAACGATGAAGCTCAAAAATCTGTGGAACATTTGGTGCGTTTTTACTGGGATGCTCTTACCGAAAGTGGCGTAAGTGATTATTCATGGGAGGCTTGTCAAAGAGATTATGAACTTGCCCAATGGTGGCTTGTTCACAGGGGTGTGATTCTGATCGGATTAATTGATTTTTCGCACCCACGAGGTAGCTTGTTGATTGAGACGGCTGTGCGTCGAGGGCTCCGAGCCGGCCTCTCAAGCTTGCCTCTGCCTTGGTAAGGCAAAAGATTTTATAATCATACAATCAGACGAGATGGAAGGGGCACCGAATGTCTGCATTTGATTCGTCTAACGAGCTGCTAAGGCCGATCTCAGAGATCGAGCTTAATGATCCTATTTTGATTTGTGCATGGAGTGGTTGGAACGATGCAGGGATGGCCGCGTCAGACGCGGTTGCTTTTATTCGAAGTCGCTTGAAATTTGACAAGATAGCTGACATCGATCCTGATTCGTTCTATGACTTTACTCAGGTTAGACCCACGGTTCATATTTCTAACGGCGAGCGAGTACTTAACTGGCCAATTAATTTGATTTCAGGTCAATCGCGCGACGGTGAACGTCATGATCTCATGTTGCTCCATGGAATTGAGCCACATTTGGCCTGGCAAGCATATGTTGAGACCATTATAGAAATCTGTCGAAAATATTCAGTTACAGGTGTGATACTTCTTGGAGCACTCTTATCAGATGTTAGTCATCGCGCTGATGCCGCTGTGCATGGCTCCGCTACTGAAGATTGGCTCGCCGAACTTCTCAAACTGGAGACAACACAAAAGCGACCAAGTTATGAAGGCCCTACTGGGATTGTTGGAGTAATGTCGAACGCTCTAAGGGAAGCAGAAATTCCATCCGCTTCTTTGTGGGCTAATGCACCTTATTATCTTGGGTCTGGGAAGAATCCTCGATGCCAACTTGCCTTGTTGCAGCGATTGAATGACTCTCTAAATCTTGACATGTCATTGCACGATATGGAGAGTCGGATTACTCGCTGGGAGGCACGAATTGAAGCTGAGTTAGGTAAAGACCCAGACATGGCTGACCTCGCAAATAAGATAGAAGAATCTGTTGAAGAAAATGGAATAGATCTCCCCGATAGTGATGAGATTTTGGACGATCTCGATGACTTTTTTAAGCAACAAAGGGATTCTGGAAGCTAGTCACTTGCGCACTCGAGCGTGGTTGATTAGTCTTTACATTCAGAAGTAGTAATTGAGTCTTTAATCTGGTCCAGTGAGGCCAGAAAGGCACACAGGTGCGTAAAAAATTTCATAGTAAGTCCACGGCGCGTGTCCGATTAAATTCGGGAAATCCCCTTTTTAGAGGGGATTTTTTTTGCCTATTGGAATTTCCAGTAAAGAATAGTGCCGAAGTAGGAATAAAATGAGCACAGTTGCGGTATCTACTGTTTTAGACGATGTTGCCGTAGGTAGGACCGTACGTCGGTTAGCACATGAAATAATTGAATTTCATGACGGAGTGGATAATATTGTCTTGGTAGGAATACAAACTGGGGGCGCAATGCTGACTAGTTTACTCGTGCTCGAGATTGAAAAAATTGAGGCAACGAGTATTCCCTGGGGAACCCTAGACATCACGCTTCATCGTGATGATCTTGGATTAGAAATTCCACCTATTACATTGGCTGGCTCGAATCTTCCTGATATCGACGGGCGAATTGTTGTGCTGATTGACGACGTGTTATTCACTGGTCGAAGCGTTCGTGCAGCTCTCGATGCAATTAATCATTTAGGTCGTCCGGAAGCAGTTCGCCTGGCGGTTCTTGTTGATCGAGGGCATAGGGAACTTCCGATTCGAGCAGACATTGTTGGCAAAAATATACCAACTTCTTTTGATGACAAAGTGCAGGTTACTTATGATGACCAAACAGGGAGTAGCGTGGTGCTTTTGCGCCAAGAGATGATTAGCGATGACTTCTAATGATCCTGAGAAACCCGTAGATTCTATGCTGGGTTCGAACGTTGAAGGCGCTCTCGGTACTGCCACTCAGGATGTGGTGTGGAATCATGATCATGTGCTAGATTTGGATGATTTTTCGTTTGAGGAAATTGAGAGCGTAATTAATCTTGCGGGAAAAATGCGAGAAATATTGGATCGCCGGATTGCACGAGCACCAATATTAAGAGGCTTTACTGTGATTAACTTGTTTTTTGAACCTTCAACGCGGACTCGTGCCTCATTCGAGCTTGCGGGCAAGGTATTGGGTGCCGATGTAATTAGCGTTAGTGCAAACACCTCGTCGGTTGTTAAAGGAGAATCATTAATTGACACCGTCAAAACTCTCAGTGCGATGACTGCTGATGCTATAGTGATGCGTCATGAGATGTCAGGTGCGCCATATCTAGCCTCTCGGTATACGCGTGCATCGGTGATTAATGCGGGCGACGGATCGCATGCTCATCCCACTCAGGCGTTGCTAGACATCTATACCTTGACACAGCGACTTGGTGATTTGAAGGATAAGAAGATAGTGATGGTAGGGGACATCTCTCACTCACGTGTGGCTCGCTCCGGTATGTGGGGCTTTTCTGCCATGGGGGCAAAGGTTGTACTGTGCGGACCTCCGACACTGCTTCCGTCTGGATTTTCAGTGAGCGAGCGCCCAGCGCATGCTCGTTTGGCGCTGCCTGACGTCGATATACAGACTGATATTGACGTTGCCATTAAGGATGCTGATGTGGTCATGGCATTGCGTTTGCAGAAGGAGCGACAGCAGGGAGGCTTACTGCCTTCACTTCACGAGTACTCACGTTTATATCAGGTTACATCGGAGAGACTGAGTAAGGCAAAAAGTAATCATATTTTGATGCACCCTGGCCCAAAGAATGAGGGTATTGAGATAGGCGGCGATGTTGCTTCAGGTTCAAATTCTACAATTGAAGAGCAAGTTACTAATGGAGTAGCTGTTCGAATGGCTCTTTTATATTTAATTGCCCAAAAAAACAGGGGGAGAATTAATTGACAACATTGGCGATCCACAACGCTCGAATTATCGATCCTGAACTAAATCTTGATGGCATTGTTGATATTGTTTTGGTGGATGGTCGTATCGCACGCGTCGGTCCAAACGAGGCTGAGATGGTGATTGATGCTGAGAGGATTGATGCAACGGGCCTTGTAGTTAGTGCGGGATTTGTAGATCTTCATTGTCATCTGCGTGAACCAGGTTTTGAGTACAAAGAGACTATTGCAACCGGTACGGCGGCGGCGGCGCGAGGTGGATTCACTACGGTGTGTGCTATGCCAAATACCAGCCCTCCAATGGACTCTCAGGCATCGATCGAATCTCTTCTGCGACAGATCGAACAATCTGCTCAAGTCCGAGTCCTGCCTATTGGCTGTATCACAGTCGGGCGGCAAGGCGATGAGCTCGCTCCGGCAGGTGAACTAGTTGATTCAGGTGTCGTTGCACTTTCTGATGATGGCGACGCAGTCGCAGATGCAGCGCTAATGCAGGCTGCCCTCTCATATAGTTCGTTATTCAATTTACCGGTTTCTCAGCATGCCGAAGACCCCTCATTAGTGTCCGATGGGCAGATGCACGAGGGGTGGGTATCAACAAGATTAGGCCTACGTGGGAGGCCTTCATCGGCGGAAGAAATTTTTGTTGCGCGTGATATTGCCCTTGCTGAATTAACTGGAGGACATCTCCATATTGCTCACGTGTCCACTGCTGGTTCAGTTGCGCTAATCGCCGCGGCGAAAGCAAGAGGCGTTAACGTTACAGCTGAGGTCACGCCTCATCATTTGACGCTAACTCATGAACTTGTTGCGTTCGATGGTAATTACAAAGACATACGTTATGACGCCTCGGCGAAAGTTAATCCACCTCTGCGCGTAGATTCAGACCTTGAAGCCCTAGGGATAGGGATCCGTGATGGAATTATCGATGCTATTGCAACCGATCACGCTCCTCACTCATTATCTGATAAAGAAATTGAGTTTGATTTAGCCGCTCCGGGAATATCGATGTTGGAAACAGCCTTTGCCTTGACCATGACACGAGTGCATGACGGGACGTTTCCGTTGGGTACGTTGATCAGAAGTTTGACCAGCGCTCCGGTGAGAGCTTGGGATTTGGATAAGCGCACTGGCTTATCTGGCCTAGGTACTCTTGCACCAGGTGCCCCCGCGGACTTGGTTATATTCGATCCGGACATGGAGTGGACTGTTGATGTAGGTGATTTCCGATCAAAAGGCAAAAACACACCGCTCGAAGGACGTACGCTGAAAGGAAAAGTACTCGTGACCATTTCTGAAGGTGAAATTATGCATGCGGACTCACTTGTTGCAGGGCGCTTGCGATTGACTGATAGGAATGAGGGTATCTGATGAGTTTAGAAAATATAAATCACTCTGAGAAAAATGCTCTTCTAGTTTTAAGCGATGGGCGTTCATTTTCGGGATTAGCTCGTGGGGTAGGTTCCCGAGCTACAGGTGAAGTTGTGTTCAGTACATCAATGACAGGCTACCAGGAGGCTCTTACTGATCCGTCTTTTGCGGGTCAAATCTTGACGATGACGTTTCCGCTTCAAGGTAATTATGGAATTGCTGAGAAGGCCGATGAGAGTTCACGAGTTCAAGTTGCAGGTTTTATAGTCAGAGAACTTACTGATTTGCCTAGTCACGGGAACTCAGTGATGAGTTTGGATGAATACTTGATTCAAAACAACATTCTCGCAATGACCGGGGTCGATACGCGGTCATTAACTCGTCATTTGAGGTCTAGCGGTGTTCTGATGGGAACGATTACAACCGACGAGAGTGTAGATCAGGCGCTTCACAGACTTGGTACAACTCCTGACTATTCCACTGGGGATCACGTGCAGTCAGTATCGGCGCCATCAGTATATGAATTTACCGAAAAGAATTTTGATCTAACTGGTGCCCTGCCAGACATGATTAATAATCCTCATGTGGTCGTACTTGATCTTGGTGTGAAGCATAATATTATGCGTTTACTTGAGAAGCGTAACTGTAGGGTGACGGTCGTTCCACACCTTACCCCTGCGTCAGACATTCTTTCTCTCAGGCCGGATGGTATTTTGCTGTCGCCAGGGCCAGGAGATCCAGAATTATTAAGTGAAGTAACAAGATCGGTCACTGATTTAGTAGGAAAAATGCCTATGCTAGGCATTTGTCTGGGACATCAAGTGTTGGCTAAAGTATTTGGCGCAAAGACTTATAAAATGAAATTTGGTCACCGCGGTGCGAATCACCCAGTGATTGACACCGTGACTGGCAGGGTACATATCACTTCACAAAATCATGGATTTGCCGTTGATTCTGACGGCCTGCACGCAGATATGCGGGTCACCCAAGTGCATCTAAATGACGAATCAGTTGAGGCAATGCAACACGCGACTGAGCCGATTTTTACTCTTCAGTATCATTCTGAAGCATCTCCTGGTCCGAATGATACTGAATATATTTTCGACGAATTTGTTCAATTGATGACTGAAAGGATCTAGATATGTCGAATACGATAGAGGAGGATGATCTAATTGGTTTTTATCAGGCGAGGATGAAAAGCGATTGGGATAATTTTTTCTCGGAAAGTGAAGATAGTCTTCCAAGCTACTGGGAGTACTGGGAGGAATTTTCAAATAGTTGGCGAGTGCCTATTCAATTTATTCAACCTATTGGTCTAGACTCACCCCGACATTTCGAGTCACTTGAGCCCCTTTTAAGCAAACTAGACTCGTCCACAGAAGTCATTGTGCCCCCCACTGATTGGTTACATATTACATGGGTGCATATTGGATTTTTGATGGCCACAGATATTATGTGGTCACAGGTAGAGACCTTCTATGTGAACGCAAGCCCTCGGCTACGGCGCGTACCACCCTTTTCTATTAAGTTGTCGGGGGTTTCAGTTGATGACAAGGGTACGGTGTATGTCGGTGTTTATGATTCAGGTGCCTATAGAGATGCTCGTAAGCAGGCCCGTAATGGAGTACCTAAAGTCTATGAAGTGCTCCGTGATTCGAGTGAATTCATCGACGGGAAAGATATGTTTGTTCCAAAGTTGCCGGTTGGACACCTTAGTGGGAAAGGCAGACGGGAAAACCTACTCAGCCTTTTAGAAGATTGGCGAACTGTTGAATTTACGACCATTGAGCTCACTCACTTGCAGATGGCTCGAGTTCCAATCATGCCCCATGACCACTATGCATCTCTAGATGTGGTGGCACAAATTGAAATGCGTGGAGAAAATTATCGGGAGGGATATCACAATTAATTCAACAAAATATTATGGTTTGCCTTGGAGCTATAAGTTAAAAATATGAAAGATAAGAAGCTAGAATCAGTTTTAATTATCGGGAATGGCCCTATTGTAATTGGGCAAGCTGCTGAATTTGACTATGCAGGGACTCAAGCCTGCAAAGCTATGCGTGAAGAGGGTGTCCGTTCTATATTGGTCAATTCAAATCCTGCCACAATCATGACTGATGATGGTGTTGCGGACGTTACCTATATAGAACCACTTACGGTTGAAGTTCTTACTCGAATAATTCAACGTGAACGCCCAGATGCAATATTGCCAACTCTTGGTGGGCAAACTGGCCTCAATTTGGGTATGGAACTTTCTGAAGCTGGGATACTAGAAGAGTATGACGTTGAAATGCTCGGATCATCTGTTGAGACAATTCGTTATGCGGAGGATCGTGAGGCGTTCAAGAAACTACTAGAGGACTTGGGTGAGCCAACACCACTATCAAAAATTGTTGAAAACTGGGATGATGCGGTTTTGGCAAAAGAGCTGGTGGGTTTGCCGGCTGTTATCCGACCCGCCTATACACTTGGCGGCAGTGGGGGGGGAGTTGCGACCACTGAGAGCGAGTATGCGTCTATCGTAAGATCGGGCTTGGACGCTTCCCCGATCAATCAAGTTTTAGTTGAGCAGAGTCTTCTAGGATGGAAAGAACTCGAATATGAAGTTATGCGAGATGGGAACGATACATGCATTATCATTTGTAATATGGAGAACCTTGATCCTATGGGGGTCCATACAGGTGATTCAATTGTAGTAGCTCCTTCTCAGACGCTTACTGATCGTGAATATCAAATGCTCAGAAATAGCGCGTTCAAAATAATTAGGGCGCTAGGAATTAAGGGTGGTTGCAATGTGCAGTTTGCTCTAGCTCCACGATCTTTAATTGAACAGACAGAGCAGGAATCCGCTAGAGCCCTTCCGCCGTACCATGTAATTGAGGTTAATCCACGTGTATCTCGATCATCGGCTTTAGCTTCCAAAGCGACTGGCTATCCCATTGCTCGTGTGGCCGCCAAAATTGCTTTAGGCAGAGATTTACACGAGATTGAAAATGCGGTCACTCAAAGGACTACCGCTGCGTTTGAGCCAGCGTTGGATTATACCGTAGTCAAAATACCCCGTTGGCCATTCGACAAATTTGCGACTGGTGATAGACAACTTGGTACTCAAATGAAAGCAACGGGCGAAGTGATGGCGATTGCTCGCACGTTTGAGGAAGCGCTACAAAAGGCTATACGCTCACTTGAAGTAGGTGGACGGTCTGCTTTGTGGGAGAGAATGAGTTGGTTGGACGCACCATACCTTGAGGCGACGGATGAGCGGATTTGGGCTCTTTTATCAGCTTTGCGTCATCATATTGACTCAAGCGAATTGTCTGATCGCACGGGTATTGATCGTTGGTTTCTTGAAAGACTAAGCCGGATTGTATCCATGGAGAAGGTGTTGCTTTCGAGTGATCTGACGCCGATACTTCTCCGTCAAGCTAAGCGTTTGGGGTTTGCAGATGGCGATATTGCGTCGCTTGCAGGGAAGCTGCCAGAGCAGATTAGGAATATGCGTTTGGATTGGGATGTTCGTCCCGTTTATAAAATGGTTGATACCTGTGCTGCAGAATTTGATGCAGTTACTCCGTATTTCTATTCAACTTATGATGATGAGAATGAGGCGGTCCCGGATATGATTGACAGGATGCTCGTTCTTGGTTCAGGTCCTATCCGAATTGGTCAAGGCATAGAGTTCGACTATTGTTCTGTGCGTGCCGCTCAGGCTCTCCGAGCTGCAGGCGTAAATGCAGTCATGGCGAATTCCAACCCTGAAACGGTCTCGACGGACTTTGATACATCTGATCGTCTCTATTTCGAGCCGCTAGACGAGGAAGGCGTTCGCGATCTTTTGGATAATGAGGCGGGTGGCGACCGATCTCCCCCTTCAATAGTCCAATTCGGTGGCCAGACGGCCGTAAACATGGCTGGTCCTCTCCATAGGGCAGCTCTTCCAATTGCAGGCTCATCCGCAGCTACTATTGATTTGGCTGAAGACCGAGGATTGTTTGGTGAAATGTTGAATCGGTTAGATATTCCTCAGCCTCCAGGAACTATCGTCACTGATTTGGAGGAAGCTCTGCAGGCGGGTGACGCAATTGGCTACCCAGTTCTAGTCAGACCGTCATACGTGCTTGGTGGCCGTGCGATGGAAATTGTTCAGAATGCGAATGAGATGGTTACTTTTTTTGCGGCGGCACTTGAGGCTGGGGTAGACGCAGGTACAAATAGTGTACTCATTGACAAATTTTTGGAAGGGCCGGAAGTCGAAGTTGATGCCGTCTGTGATGGTGAAGTTGTTTTAATCCCTGGAATTATGGAGCACGTGGAACGGGCTGGAGTCCATTCAGGTGATTCAGTTGCAGTCTATCCACCACAGAGTCTTACACCGGCACAAATTGATTCAATTGTTGACTACACCACTCGTATGGCATTGGAGCTTGGTGTGAAGGGCTTAATGAATGTGCAATTTGTCATTGCCGAAGAGGCGGATCCTCATGGGACAGGCGTTTTTATTATTGAAGTAAACCCACGATCATCAAGAACAGTTCCTTTTATTTCTAAAGTGACCAATATTCCGTTGGTGAATCTTGCCGTAAATATTATGCTCGGTAAGTCATTGACTGATCAGGGGTACTATGGAGGGCTGCATCCTTCTATGAATTTGATTGCGATTAAAGCCCCAGTTTTTTCTATGAATAAACTAACAAACGTCGATACTTTTTTAGGTCCTGAGATGAAATCAACTGGTGAAGTTATGGGGATTGATAAGTCATTTGCTCCGGCAATGCGGAAGGCGTTAATAGCGTCTTCAATGAATATTCTTCCAAAAACTCCATTCTTGCTATCTATTTCCAATCAAACCAAATCGGAGGCAACTTCTTTGATTCGATATCTCCATGAGTCAGGCAGCCCTCTTTTTGCCACTGAGGGTACGGCAAGTCTGATTACGGCACTTGGTATACCGGTCACTATTATTTCAAAACGACTAGATGATGGCGATAAGAATGTAGTGGAGCTAATCAAGGATGGAGCAGTTGGTGCAGTTATAAATACTCTTGAGGGCGGTAGGACAGAAGTTAGGCGAGATGGATTTTTTATCCGACGAGCCGCAACCGAAATGCGAATTCCTTGCTTCACGTCTTTGGACACGGCGAGAGCCGCGGTGCAGGCCATCGATGATGATCCAGATGGAAGCTATAGTGTTTTACCAATTAGTGCTTATAGGTCAGAAGATTACGATTAGCATGTGATTGGCGATTTTGTCTATGAACAAAAATGATTTGGCCGTACTTGATAACGTACGTTTATATGGGACCACTCATCTGATCTGGCTTCGGGCTGGTGATGATTACAGATCCGCGCTGCCAGGGCAGTTTATGATGGTTACTTGTGGTGATTCGGAAGCTGGATATCCAGATCCATTGCTTGGTAGAGCTATGTCTATTTATCGATTAGAAGTGAATAATGATCATGTTCGCTTAGGTATTTTATATGATGTGGTTGGTGTTGGTACCCGGTGGTTAAGCAAACGTAGTCCGGGTGACGTGCTTGAAGTTTTAGGTCCTCTGGGTAATGGATTTCAACCTGATCCGGGTTTAAGAAATATGCTGCTTGTTGGTGGCGGCATTGGTATTGCTCCGCTAATTTGGTTATCAGATTGGCTCACTGATAGGGGGGCAGCTGTGACGTTGATAGCAGGTGCTCGCAGTAGTCAGGGAATTTTTCCAAAGGAGCTTTTGCAACCTGAGGTTGAGTTTATAAGCGTGACAGAGGACGGTACTTTAGGTCAAAAAGGTTTGGTAACCGATCCTTATAAACAACTTTTGCCTTGGAGCGATCAGTCGTTTGCCTGTGGTCCTGATCCAATGTTTGAAGCTTTACATTCCGTTTTGCTAGATGTTAGTCCATCGACAGAGCTGCAAGCTTTATTAGAGGCAAGAATGGCCTGTGGCTTTGGAGTTTGTTACTCATGTGCCGTATTTCCCAAAAAGTCGAGCGGAGTCAAATTAGTTTGTACTGATGGACCAATGATTAATTCTCGGACTTTGTATGGTTAGTAGTTCGTTTCTGTTTTGCGGATGGTGGCCCGCCAATCAGCGGGATGTTTCTGGAAATGGCTGCTACGAACGCCCCTCCAGAAATGCCCATGCCGATTGAAAAGAGCCAGCCGAAAAACGCAGGATTCATATTAAGAAATGAGTTTCCCATAAAAAGACCTAGGCCTAGCCCTGTCAGAATAAAGAAGGCCTCTCGACTGAATAAAATTTTCACGTTATTTCCGACAGGACGTTGTTAAGGTCAATATACCGATCGGAGATAGCCCGAATTTCTGATGACGTACTTCCTGAAAACGCAGCAGCTTCTACACGAACGCCGCGAGATTGAACAGCTTCTACAGCTCTCGAAAAATCAGCATCACCACTCACTAGGGTAATGATATCTAACCTTTCTGCCATTGAGAGCATATCAACCGTCATTTCAACATCGCAATTACCTTTGATTGAGCCATCAGCAAATCTTTTTAGTGGGCTCGTAACTAATCGATAGTCGTAGTTTATAAAAGGGGCGATGAATTTTTGTGTCTCTATCGGTTCTCTTGGATCGTCAGATATAGGGCAGTAGGCAATAGCTCGAACAAGTTGACGATCGGTCGAGAGAAAATCAAGTAGCTTACCCATATGAATTTCAATATCTTCTATCCCGTAAATTAAGTTTGGGACATCAACAAAGATTCCTAGTCGCGGCCGGGCAGTGGATTTTTTCAGTTCGCTAGTCAGCGCTTCCATGTCATTAGTTAGAGCTGAAATCGCTGATTCTTGTCGTTTGATTTCTTGGTGTAGTTTTCCATACTCAGTATCAAGGGCAGTTTTATCTACGGGTTCTAGCTTTGATTTTGGCGCACGTTTTTCAGAAACAGCTGATTTCCTAGGCTTGGTTGATTTCACTGCTGTCCCTGACTTATCGTCAACGGCGATATCTTTACGGGCTTCGCTTTCAGGCGTTGATTGTGGTTCCGATTTTTTTTGAACGGTGGGACGTGTTCGTGCACGAGTTTTACGGGGTGGAGACTTCGTAGTTTTTGAGAGATTTGTAGTACCGGCTTTTCTCCGCCCAGCTATAAGCGGGGATGATGAACTTTGTTCTTCAGTCAAATTTATGTCCCTTCACCGGCAAATTGTAGAACTGAGCAGCGAGCCGCGACTTGTTCGGCCAATGACGTAAATACTTGTTCTATTTGCGATTGATTTTTCTGGAGAAGCGGTTGCCCATCATCTCCTGATTTTCTAATTTCAGCATCCAGAGGGATTGCCCCAAGAAACTCTAACCCTAAATCATCGGCGGCATCTTCCGCTCCACCACTGCCGAATATTTCTCCACGCATGTTTTCAATGACTCCAAATATCGGGACACCCAGCCGATCGAACATTCCTACCGCTTTTTGGGCATCTTCGATGGCTACTTTTGCTGGGGTGGATACTATTACTGCACCCGCTATTAATGCATCTTGTGCCATGCTCATCGACGCATCGGATGTTCCAGGAGGTAAATCAACAATTAGGTAATCAAGCTCACCCCAGTCCACATCGTGCATTAATTGCTTGACGCCTGAACCTATCATTGGACCTCGCCAAACTACAGGTGTCCCAGGCGGTAATACAAATCCAAGCGAGACTACTTTTAGTCCATGGGCTTCAACTGGCTTAAGTCCAGATTCACCAGTTGCTTGGAGTCCGCCCTCGATTCCCAGCATTGTTGGCAGATTAGGTCCTGTAATGTCAGCATCCAGAATGCCAGTTCTGGCTCCGGCTTGTGATAGTGCGAGGGCTAAATTAACAGATACTGTAGACTTCCCGACACCACCTTTATTCGACGCAACGGCGATTACATTTTTAACCCCTTTTATTGCCTCTGGTCCATCTCCACGTTGCGTTGTTCTTACCTCTGCTCCCCAATCGATATCTATTTTCTGAAGATCAGTAAATCCTGCTAGAGCCTCGTTGATATCTTTCTCAATAGTTTCTCTGAGAGGACAAGCGGGTGTAGTAAGTATTAACGAAAAGCTGAGCTCTTCATTTTCAATTTGTAAATCTCTTACCATGTTCAGTGAGATGATATCTTGGTGCAATTCTGGATCTTGCACCGTCTTTAGTTTTTCAATGACGGCAGTTGAGTCAGTCATTCGCTTCCTTAAATTTAATTAGTTTAATTAACCTTTCCCCATCATACATTGTCGAGCAATCACGGTCGAAGCGTGTCTTTTGACTAAGTGTATTAAGCAGCATTTATATGACTTAAAGCATTGATTTGATAAAACTGATTAAATGCGTTAATATATTTTTTACAATACAAATGTATGACGTAAGTAATAAACAAAGTTACAGCTTGTAACTAAAAGTGCAGAGGAGAATTGAGGAAGAGAATGACAAAGCAATGCAACCACTTTTGGATTTTAGAGTTAGCTAATGGCCCCGACAGTGCGGCCACATGTAAGCATTGTGGTGTGGAAAATTCCTTTCATAATTCTGGTGACTTAGCTATTTATCGACCTGGTGCTAACTCAGATGCTGTGACAGCTGCGGGTGGATACAAGGATGTGAGACCTAGTGATCACGTGCTCGCTGATGAGATTTAGCTCCGATAGAACATAGGAATTGGACTTGTTTGGGACATCAAGCGAAGTAGCTAGACGTCAATTGGGCTTATGATAGGGGCTATGGCCTCTAAAACATCCAGCATTGATCTTCGGACGCAGATTGCGTCAAGCGGCAAGACTGAGCTTGTGCTAAAGAACCCAATAATGGTGGGATCTGGAACTTTTTCTAATGGTGTAGAGCTTTCAAAAAGGTTTGATATCAACAAATTGGGTGCGGTAGTGTCCAAGGGTACGACCTTACGTCCTAGGCTGGGAAATCCTACACCTCGGACGGTTGAAACTGCTGCCGGTATGTTGAACTCGATCGGTTTTCAGAACGTAGGTCTGTCCGCAGTAATTAATGACTACGCACCTCGTTGGCAAAACTGGGATACGCCTGTAGTGGTCAATATTATGGGCGAAAACTTTTCAGAGTACATTGAGCTTGTCGAGGCACTAGATGGAATTTCTGGGATAGCCGCGGTTGAGGTAAACATATCGTGTCCAAATGTTGAAGCCGGTGGGCTCGAATTTGGGCAAGACCCTCGTTTAGCTGGTGAATTAATCAAGGCTATTAGGGAAAGTGTGCAATTGCCAATTCTCGTGAAGCTAACCCCATCTGTTGCGGATCCCCGAATCGTTGCTACATCCGTAGCAAAGGCTGGTGCGGATGCCCTAACTATATTCAATACAATTCCGGGTATGGCTATTGACATCGAAAAGCGTAAGCCGACGTTAGGCGCTACTTTTGGAGGGCTTTCTGGTCCAGCAATTAAACCCGTTGCATTGAGGCACGTGTTTATAGTGGGCAAAGAAATGGATATCCCGATCGTTGCTTCTGGCGGAATTGTTTCAGGTACCGACGTGATCGAGTTTATTATGGCAGGTGCATCAGCTGTACAGGTTGGTACAGCCACTTTCGTTCGGCCAGATGCCGCGTGGCAAATTCTTAACGAGTTAATTATCTGGTGTGATTCTAACGGAATTAAGTCCTTGTCTGAAATTCGAGGAGTGGCAAAATAGTAATTTGCTATTGCGCTCTTGCTTGACTGACGTTAGTTTCCATTAGGTAGTTATTCAACGGGGCGTAGCTCAGTCTGGCAGAGCGCTGCTTTTGGGAAGCAGAGGCCCTCGGTTCGAATCCGAGCGCCCCGACCACAAATTTAGAAAAATTTAGTGGAGATAGTAGCGAGGAAAGCATAAATGGGTCCAGGTGTCCCTCCATATGTCCTAGGTGCGCGGATAGTATCGATAATGGGTATGTCTCTGTCATTGTCACTAGGATTATTATTTCTCATTGGTGGCTGGTGGTTAATATGTGGAATAGCTTTTATGGCTTTTTTACCCTCACTAGGCTTGCTTGTATTCGTCGAACGATATGCGCAGCAAGCTGGGCTTTCACCAGTTGAGGATGATACCGATAGCGATCTACCGTAACTCTGGGTGTTTCAGCCCTGTTCCAGTGTTAAAGAGCACCACGTAATCGTCTTTTAAGATAGTCCCATTTTTTCTCAAATGAGATAAGGCTGCAAAGGTTGCGGCGCCTTCAGGGCAGACATCGATGCCTTCCAATGACGACACTGTTTTCATGGCCGTTACTATCTCATCATCAGTTACAGCTATGGCGCCACCTTTACTCTCACGGAGAGCAGACAAAATGAGATCGTCGGCAAAGGGCGTCGGAATTCGTATACCAGGTGCTATTGTTGCTGCATTTTTCCAGGCGGCACTACGTTCATTTTTTGCGTCGAAGGCTTCAACAATTGGTGCACAACCAGTGGATTGCACCGCGTACATTTTCGGAAGAGGTCCAGTAACGAGACTCATTTCCAATAATTCTTGAAACGCTTTCCACATTCCGATTAAGCCGGTTCCACCTCCAGTAGGATACAAGATATGATGAGGAAGTTTTCCACCTAGCTGTTCCCATAACTCGTATCCCATGGTTTTCTTACCCTCCAGTCGATAGGGTTCTTTTAGCGTAGATAGATCCAGCCAACCGTGTTCAGTCACTCCTTTTTTGATTACTTTTCCTGCATCACCAATCAGACCATCAACTGTATATAGATCTGCACCGTATGCCCGTACCTCATCCATCATTGCTTGGGGGGTATCCGACGGCATCGCTACGTGACATTTTATTCCCGCACGGGCAGAATAAGCAGCAGCAGCAGCGCCCGCATTTCCTGCTGTAGGTAGGGCAGCGTGATCTCCCCCTAACTTGTGCATGACAGAGATTGCCATACACAATCCGCGCGCTTTAAAGCTTCCCGTTGGATTTGCTGATTCATCTTTTACAAGGATTGTTGGCTCGTTAGCTGAATTGAAGCCAGCAGCTTTTCCGAGGTTACGTGTATTGAGTAAAGGCGTAAATCCTTCACCTAAAGTTATTGCATCATCTTGATCGACCAGCAAAACCTCTTCATAACGCCAAAGTGATGTCTCTCGAGTTTTTAGTGTGTGCAGATTCAAAGTTGCTTTAGCCTTCATCAGGTCGTACTTAGCTAAGAGCGGTCGCCCACAATTGGAATCCTTGCATATTGTCTGTAATTCTTCAGCTGGATACGCGGCCCCACATTTTGAGCATTCGTACCGTAAAAAACTAGATCTCGTCACAGGCGGTTGCCTTCCAATACTTTGCTAGAAGAATCATTTTAATCTCTTGATGAACCTCCACCAGTCTAAGCGGATTCCAGCCGTAATAACTAAGACAATTGCTATTCCGAACCAAGTTAGTGCATATTCAAGGTGTGGAGTTGTATTAACGAATGGTTGAAATCCATCGATAAGATAGGATTCGGTTTGGACGTTGGAGAATCGCGTCTTTGTGAGTTCTCCCTTAGTGATAGTCCAAAGAGCAATATTTGTCATTGAAAGATATTGTTTCATGTCTTGTGGAGACAAAGTGGTCCAGTCGCCACCGGCTGTTAGCTTTCCTCGAACATCAGACCGATCAGTTGCAAGTCCACTTACATTATCGAGCCCAACATATTTGCTTTGTACCTCGTTAAGAGCAGCGTCGCTGTTGTTTTCAGGACTCCATCCGAGATTGATAAGAACAATTAGATTTTCTGAAACCTGCAGTGGTTTAATATATTCTTTCCCTCTGATTCCAGATCTCGCGCTGTTACCGACGATAAGTACTGGCGGCAGCCACGATCCTGAAGTTCGTACTCGTTGCCAGTCGAGATTTTGTGGTACGTGTTGCAGCGACTCATTAACTTCGAGTACTGAGTTATTAATCCCGTTATTTCTTTCTGAGACTAAATTATTTTTCCAATCTAGCCTCATTAATTGCCAGATTCCTAGTCCACAGAGAACAGCGACAGCAAGTCCAATAAAAAGCACAATGGATACTTTGCGCAAAGTATCCATTGTGCTTTTTATCTGTTTCTCAGGACTGCTAGTGGCTCTAGGTTCGAACAGCTGACTCTCTTTGAAGAGTAGCAAACGGCCACTCGATTAGTTAGCCGTGTATTACTAGTCAGATCCGTACGTTGATGGACCTTCGTTTCCGGAGGATCCGGGCAGAGAACGATCACGATGTTGGGTTGCTGACTCGTAAGCGCCTCGGAAATCTCGGAAAGGACCATCTCTCCATTCTAGCGCAGCTTTTAGACCTTCTTCAGTGCTACGTCGACCGAACTCACCTGCCGCCGGACGATAGGTCGATAAGGCTTGGATATCGAAGCCCGATGCTAGACCGGTGCGAATTCCCATGATTTCATATTGTCGGTTCACAGCTCGTTTCGAATACATCAGCATGTCGTTATCAATAAACGCCATTCGTGAAGCAAATTTATTCACGAACTCATCAAGTTGTTCCCCAGGGATTGAGTAGTTTGCCCAGCCAAGATTCACCATTTCTTCAGCAGAATAGGAGTCACCAATATAGGCAAATTCGCGAGCTTTTGCCATAGGCATGTGCCACGGCGTCCACATCATATCCATTGTGGTCATTGCCCGAACTGGGGGATAGCCTACCTGAGTTCCGTCGGCTAGAATCCTAAAGTCACATACTGAGGCGAGTTCGGTACCACCTGCAAGGCAGTAGCCATGAATTTTTGCAATTACCGGTTTTGACAGCTCCCAAATGAACCAATTATTCATTGTTACATGTCTGGCCCATTCCTGTGGACCAGGATGGGTAGTGCCGGTGTCAGGAAGCAGTGACTTTGGATGGACATATTGGTTGTCATCTCCGGCTGCTCGCGAAGGAGTCAGGTCATATCCAGCTGAAAAAGCTCGCCCTGAACCGGCAAGTACAATAACTCCCACTTCAGGCTCTGATTCGGCCCATTTCATTGCGTGTATTAGTTCAGCGCGAAGATTATTTGAAAGTGCGTTTAGTTTCTCTGGCCTATTTAAAGTGATATGCGCGATTCTATCTTTGACCTCGTACATAATGTCTGTATATTCTGGATCGCTACCGCTCATATTTATCCCTCCATATTATTCAGTGCCGGTCGTCATATTCTTTGCAGTGTACCTTGAATTTTTAGATCGAAACGTGATCTAGAGCACCTATCATGCCTCCTGTCGGTACTCTCTGATAGGCTTATTAAATATTGCAATTAGGAGAGTCGCAATTATTGCTAATGTTCCTCCCATGTACATAGTGTCTTCAACTCCAAAACGCTCGGAGAAAAATCCGATCCAAAGTATTCCGAGATTATTGGCTGTTTGTGCCGCCAAGACCATAAAGGCAAAAGCACGGCCTCTGAGATGATCTGGCGTAGTGAGCTGCACAGTGGTCTGCCTGGCCACCACTGTGATGGAGTCTGCTGCAGCGAGTGCTCCGACGAAAAATGCGCCAAGCCATAGCCAGTCAGACGCACCGAGACCAATTAATAAAATCGCATAGGCGAATGTGGCGGCAAGAACTATCCAGCCTTTTGGTCTCGCCTTTGCCAGCAAGAGCGCCAAAATTGATCCGATTAATGCTCCTGATGAACTAGTCCATCCAAGAACTCCGGTTGCGAACGCTCCTCCTGCAAACAATCCGGTCGCAAGAACTGGCAGTATTTCGCGGTAAAATGAGACAACAGTTATTCCCCAATCGAGCGCGAACAGGCCAGGGAGAATAGGATGTTTCCGGACAAAATGAAATCCTTGCAGAGCTGATCGCAATGGTGACAGCGTAGCAACCTCGTCAACTTTTCCATTCGCTTTTATAAATAATGGCAATAAAGATGAGACTCCAGCAACCATAGTTGCCAACGCGAAAGAGGCACTAACGTCAGCGGTTAAAGCTATTAATACAAAGAGCAGACTACCGGATATCCAGCCGGCATTTTGTGCTGCGACGTCCGCAGTCACCGCAACACTTAAGTACTTTGTGGGTACCACTTTAGGAGTTAATGATGCCCGAGCGGGTGAGGCAAGAGCCCATGATGCCGACAAGAAAGCAATAGCGGCATACACGTGCCACACTTTTAGAAAATCGGCAATATCTGCTAGCCATAATAAACCGAGTGCTACAAAAGTCGCAAAATTTGCGACAGCCATTACATAGCGCCGATCGAAGCGATCGGCAATAGTCCCGCCCCAAACCACAGCAACCCCTTGCACAAAGAGCTGAACCAAGCCGATTAATCCAACTTGTGCCGGGCTTCCAGTTTCTGCAAGTAACCATTGGGGAATTGCAAGAAATCTGATTTGTGACGCAGTTACCTGCGAAATTGTGGCAGTCCAAAGAAGACTATAATCCCGAAATCGTGGGAGGTGCCATACCTTAGGAGTCTGCATCGAATTATTCTGTGAGTCTCCGGCTTGCATCAGTTTCTTAATCTGGCTAATTGTGTTTTAAATTCACTGAGATCTTTGGCTGGAACATTGCATACCATGTCACGGCAGATGTAAGCAGTAACTGCTGAATCTGACGTTTCTCGTCCGGTAAAGATACCCAGTGGCCCATATTTTGCTATTTCATCTTTGCTGGTTAAGGCAATCAGTATCGTTGGGAGATAGTTAGCTGCTAATTCGCGCTCGTAAATTTGCCGATCTTTTGACTCTCCAACAATGGCGATTTCTTGATTTTCACTAGTCAAGTGTAGAATTGCTTGAAGTGATGTTCCGAGTGCCGAGACTCCTCTCTGTACCGAGGCGATTGCAAGAGAAGTTGCGTCTGAAGCGGTATTCAACCATTTATCATCGGCGAAATAGCGCCCGAGAAGGGCCCCTAATTTTGCAGCCGATGCATTACCAGCGGGAATCGAAGCATCATAAATTGACTTTGGTCTAATTACGAGATTCTCGGCATCAATAGAGGTGTCAAAAAAGCCAGATGTTTTTTCATCGTGAAAATCGTTAAGGATGATATTGAAAAGTTCTTCGGACCAATTTAGATACGATTGTTTGCCGGTGGCTCGGTAGAGGTCAATTAGTCCAAGGCCTAGATACGAATAATCTTCAAGCTGTCCCAGCACTTTAGCTTGGCCTTCAGCATAGATATGCATCAAGTACTTTTTTGAATTTTGTGATTCGGCTGTCCAAAGGTTTTTATAGATAAATTGGGCGACTTTTTCTGCATTCTCGATATATCTCTGATTTCCAAAAACCCGGCCCGCTTCGGCAAATGCACCAATAAGTAGTCCGTTCCAAGAGGTGAGCACTTTGTCATCACGATCTGGATGGATACGCTTTTCCCTAACTTCAAATAGTCGGGCACGAATAAACTCCACTCTGCTGGTAAGTTTTTGACTGTCAATTTGCATATCGTTAGCTACGTCAGAAATATTTCTACGCCGAGTTAGAATGTTTCGTTGGACTAGTTCTGGGTTATGTGGGTCCATAAAATTTCCACTCAAAGACACATCGAATACTTTGGCGGCTATTGCTGCATCTTCTAGGCCAAGCACCTCTTCGAGCTCAGCTATTGTCCAAAGAAAGAACTTCCCTTCAATACCCTCACTATCCGCATCTTGCGCAGAATAGAAAGCAATTTCCTCATTATTGATTAGCAGGCACATTTCTCTTTCTAGATAGGCAATAGTTTCGTGGACTGCCTCAGCGAATCGAGACTTGTCGGGGGACACTTGGTGCGCTTGAGCTAGAACCTTAATCAGGGCTGCATTGTCATATAACATCTTCTCAAAGTGAGGGGCCAGCCAAGTCCGATCAACGGAATAGCGAGCAAATCCACCACCCAGCTGGTCATAGAGGCCTCCTGAAAGCATCTTTTCTAAAGTATTCAAAGCCATTTCTGTTGCGTGCTTTGATCCTGATTTTCCAAGAGACCCATATGCGAGAAGAAATTCTAGATTTGCAGGGCTAGGGAATTTCGGAGCAGTACCAAATCCTCCCCATTCTGGGTCATAAATATTTGCCAAGCCTTCTACCGCTTGGTCTAAAATTTCTCTATGTAATTCTGTTTTTTGAGCGGCATGTGACCCAGTTGATTGTATTATTTTGGCCGTTATGTCAGCCGCCTGATCTTGGATCTCACTACGTTTTTCTTGCCAAGCCTGAGATATAGATTCAAGCAATCTCGAAAAGCCAGGCCTGCCATGGTTGTCAGTGGGTGGGAAATAAGTCCCTGCATAGAATGGTTTTTTGTCGGGGGTGAGAAAGACGGTCATAGGCCACCCGCCTTGTCCAGTTAATGCCTGCGTATACGTCATATACACCGAATCGATATCAGGCCTTTCTTCACGATCTACTTTTATATTGACGAAATTACGATTCATTAATTTCGCAACGCTATCGTCCTCGAAAGACTCATGAGCCATTACATGGCACCAATGGCAAGTTGAATATCCGATTGACAGAAGAATGGGAAGATTCTCTTCGTCAGCTTTTGCAAATGCTTCGTCACCCCATGGGAACCAATCGACTGGGTTTTCTGCATGCTGCTTTAGATATGGGCTAATCTCATCAGCGAGTCTATTCACTCGACATCCTATTCACTTGTTCATAGATAGTTGCGACCTGACCATTGTAGGGGCACGGGAGATTAGTTTATGAATGTTAATGTTCGGCCGGCTCAGATAGGCGATGCAGATCTAATAGTTTATTTTGTTCGTGAGTTAGCTAAGTTTGAAAAACACGATCCGGATTTAGTTTTGTTGACTGCGGAGAAGGTACGAGCTGCGGGCTTCGGCACAGTTCCCCAGTTTGAAGTACTAATCGCCGAATCTGAGGATTCTAAACCACTTGGTTTTGCATTGTTTTTTGGAAAGTATTCTACATGGGAAGCTGTGCAAAGTATTTATATAGAAGAATTATATGTTGAACCTGAGTTTCGTAATTTAGGGGTTGGAAAAAAACTTTTGGATGCCGTATGTGGGTTAGCCGTCACACGTGATGCAGCTCGGGTTGAGTTATCAGTCCTTGATTGGAACCCCGCGAGGCGCTTTTATGAAAACAACGGGATGAAATACGAGTCTGACTGGCTTACTTATCGAATGGAACGGCCAGCAATAATATCCAACGCCGGCTAAGCAGAGCTACTAGCCTCATCATCTGGTGAAGCTGACACTGGAGCCCATCTTGTCACTGGTGTTTCCACCAAATCGTCAGGAGTATTTTTTCGGTACTTATTCAATATGTCTCGCGTGCGTGCGCGAACTATCACGCCAAACGGAGCTGCTGCTGCCATCAATGGCACCCAAATATGAACCGGACATCCCATACCCGATACAATAGCTCGATTTGCACATTTAGTCGAGGATTTCTAGTATTTCTCGAGGACTTATCCATCCAGGCCTCAGGGACTCTCGGATGGTTTTTTGAGCAAGTTCCTGAATTAGTGAATTTGCTGGTGCATAGAGGCCCATTGTTTTTGCAATAAGCACAATTTCGCCATTTAGAAAGTCAACCTCAATTTGACCGCCACGCATAACACTCTGCCAAGATGAACTTCCTCCACGAGGAGCCCCTGGTACTTCTGCTCTACCGAGAAGAGTATATTTTTGAGTTTCTCTTTCCCTATCTAACTCAATACCTGCTTTACTCAAAATACTTAATGCTTCATCTGTTAGACGAGAGGATATATTTTTAGTGTCAGATTCAAATCCGCAGATTGCACCAACCGCATTGTTTAGATTTGTGATGAGTTTTGCGTATTTAAGTTTCATTATCTCCGCGTCTGGCGTTGCACTGAAGCCTGACGTGGTCAAATCTCGGCACAAGGTATCGACATAACTATCTGTGCCGAACGGGTATCTTCCAGTATCAAGCACGCCTAACGCACCTGATTTTTTGGAGACATGGTGGATGACCTCACCAGCATTCAAGAAAGTAGCTGGTATCAGTAAGAGCATCGCGTATACATTATCAAACCAACGACTTGCCGTGATTTCGTTTGCAACTCCATTTTGTCCTGAGACGATTGGGGTTGAGCGTGGCACCAGCTCTTGAAGTGTGTCGATTGCGGCAGCTGTATCCTGAGCTTTCATGGTCAAAACAATTGAATACGTACCAGACCATGTGATCTCGTTTGGATGGCTAACTGTCGGTATATCAAAGACTTCTGCTCCGTCAGCAGAGATTAATCTGAGACCATCAGATTGTATTTTTTTTAAATGCTCTCCTCGTGCGATCAAAGTTACATCGAAGCCACTGCGATGCAGACATGCCCCAATAACCCCACCGATTGCGCCCGCTCCATAAATTACGTATTTCATCTTACGAGTGTAACTCCAATACAAATTTCACCAGAAATACGTGCGTTACACGGACAGCTAATTCGTTTGCACGTGTTTCGGTAAGGCACGCTACACTCGGCATATCAAATATAGGAGATATCTTCCTAGTTTAAGCAAGAAGGAGTTACGAATGGTTGAAAAACAACCCACCAGAGTTCACCTAATAGCTGGCGGATATCCGCCTGGCCAACATGCAGGGCATGACATGGACTACGCGCGTTTGCGACTTCTAGAAAAACTTGGTCAGGATGATTCTATTCATACGACTGTTGGTGGAGACTACACAGATATTGACAAATGGCTCCAGCCCAATGTGTCTTTATTAATCACCTATGTCGCTGGTCCATTTGCAGGTGAAAAAGAGAACGAAATTCTCAGAGACTGGATCGATCGAGGAGGTCGATGGCTATCATTGCACGGGTCGAGCGGCGGCCAGGCTCGAAAACAGGAGAGTGGTAATAGGAAAATGATCAAACATGACCATCACCATACAATGGGAGGCTTTTTCATTAATCATCCTCCGATTAAGAAGTTCACGGTCGACGTTGCTGATACGAACCATGTGCTTACTCAGAAACTGCCTGCATCATTTGATGTCGTCGATGAACCGTACATGATTGAGCTGCAACAACCGGAAGAGACTAACATTGTTCTCACTGCTGCCTTGGGTCCTGACGACTCTCCTCCAGGATTTGGTTTTGAGTATGAGTCTGACACAGCGCTTCAATCCGACGGAGTGACTCGTGTAATTACCTACGAGAAGAAACTTGGTGACGGAGCTGTCACATACATTTCCTTAGGACACTGCCATACGCCTCTTACCAATCAACCAGGTTACTTCCATCCAAATGTGGCCGAGGCCGGTGTTGATACGAGTTCTCTGCGCGAGACTTGGAAGACGGACGCATTCCCTCAGTTATTAGATAACGGAATTGAATGGGGACGAGGGTAAGCTCAGCAGGCCAATAAACCCATGAAGAGTGATTTGTTTAAGACAATTGTTGGCAAGCGAGATCGCAGAGTGTATGACGCCGATGTAAAAGTCGACAGATCTGTTCTTGACGAGATTTTACAGGCCGGTCGTATGGCGGGATCCTCAAAGAATGAGCAGCCGATTCGGTCAATTGTTCTTACGGATCCAGTTCTTAAAGCTGAAATAGCGAACTGTGCCGATTATGGTTTACATGTTCCTGAAAGTCCAGTGGTAATTGTGTTAGTGAGGGCACCCGGCAGTAGACCTTTTGACGCTGGGCGTGTGGCCCAGAATATGATGCTTGCGGCAAAAGCGAGAGGATTAGACTCTTGTCCAGTTGGGATTCAGCACGACGACTGTGCGAGGTCGTTATTGAAATTCCCGGAAGACTGGGTTGTTGCTATGGCAGTTACCTTTGGTTATCCAACTGGGGACGCGGATACACTTGCGCGGACTGGTGATAGTAGAATTTCGATAGGAAGCTGGGTGAAATGGAATACTTGGTCCGAAGATTAACAGATAAGTGTTAAAGGGCACACCGACTAATGAGAAAATGAGTGATAGCCTCGCTCAATAGAATAAGAAAGGTACGACATGACTTACGAAAATATTATGTATGAAGCCGATGGACGAGTCGCCTACATCACGCTGAATCGTCCTGAGAAATTGAATGCGCTTTCGAACGAGCTGCGTGGTGAGCTATTCCATGCATTAAAGGAAGCTGAGGCCGATCGGGCAGTAGGAGCAATTATCATTCGAGGTGCAGGCCGCGCCTTTTGTGCGGGCTACGATTTGTCTCCTTCTCGGGAGGCTGGCGATGATTCACCCTACGTACATCCACGTTCGCTTTTACCTGATACAAATACCACTCATCCTGCTCATTATGATTGGAGTAGGCATGTATTGATGGCAAATTGGACTATCTGGGAATTAGCTAAGCCAGTTATTGCTCAGATTCATAGCTACTGTCTAGCGGGAGGCACTGAGCTTGCGTCCTTCTGTGATTTCCGAATTGTGTCGGATGATTCTCAAATTGGATACCCACCAGTTAGGGCGATGGGCTCGATGGACATTATGTGGGCACCTTGGCATTTGCCTATGACGAAAGCTCGTGAATTTGCGTATGTAGGCGATTCCTTTAGTGGAGCTGATATGGCGGAGATGGGGTGGGCAACTTACGCGGTCCCCGGAGATCAACTGGCTGATTTCACAGAACGCTTCGCACGACGGATATCTAATATTGACAACGATATGCTTATGTACTCTAAGCGAGCTGTAAATAGACAGTATGAAGCTATGGGGATTCGTAATGGATTAATGTCAGGCACCGATGTTGAGGCGATGAGTAAACATCGACCAGCGGCTGAGGACTGGAATTCAAGACTTCGTGAGCAAGGCCTGAAGGCGGCTCTCGAATGGAGAGATGGTCCATTTAGAGATTTTCGTGCAGCTAAGGCCAGTCAACACGCAGAGCGTGACGTGGCTGGGTTAGATCGCACAGACGCAACCAAGGCTGGAAAATCTTACACGGATTAATATTCTAGATTTTGATGTGTTGGCAGGGAAGATAAATAAAGATTTATCGGCTGCCGGGAGTTACGCCGTATGGTTGCGATGCATTCTCCTGCCTGTCAACACAATCTGGGCAAAGAACTGACTTTTGACGGAACCGCGTTCCACCTTTAATTACGTACGTCCCGCAAAGACCACATTTTCCTTCAACGCCAGCTTCACCGAATTTGAATGAAGTGGTGTAGGCACTCCAAGGTGCGTCCTCAGACGTATCTGGTTCAGGTTCTTCTTGGGTTTCAGCTACTTCGGCAACAGGGGCATCAGCAGAGGTATTTTCCGTTGCAGCTGCCTCAGCAACAGGTGCATCCACAGCAGCCTCTTCAGTGTCAGCAGCAGGTGCTGCTGCACCACCACCCACTTGAGCACGTGCAGCGGCGGGATCGGAGTACCAGAGCGAATTGATATTGATAAAGGACGCCTGATCTCCGGGGACATCAT
>CAJXBM010000016.1:0-38358 GCA_913051185.1 uncultured Chloroflexota bacterium
AGCTCCTTTTACCTATGACCTGACCACCAAATTATCATCAAGTTTTAACAGTCCGCCTTTCTGGACCGGTTGCAAAAGAATTCCAAACGTCGGATCTTCCTGCCCTAGTTTATGGGTCAAAGTCGTAAGTATTTGCTCGTCACGCACCCCTGTAACCGGATTTGCATGAACGGCCAAACATCTAATCACCGGACCTGTTACCTCAAAATCTAAATCCCCGATCGATACCTTCTTACCGATCAGTTCAAGCTCCTCCCATGGCTCAAGTCCATCGATTACGATGTTCGATCTAAATCTAGATTCATCTAACGAACGTGTCTCCAGTGCCGTCTCAAGTGCATTTAGACTAGCCACGCTATGTAATGACAACTGGCCTGTGGGTCGGTCATGAAATCTTCCACCGATTCCGTCACCTTCTATATGTAGGGGGAATTGCTCGTCCTTTGGCCTTAAATCATCAGGAAGATCGCGCAGAAAACCCTCCAATTGTGTCTCAATGTTAGATCGTCCCTCGTCCGTCTGGATCGAATCACTAACCAACGCCTCAGAGTCCTTGGAAATAGTCAGATGCTGAGTCTCGTTATCAAAAATAACCTCTAGTCTAGCAATGTCGGGAAGATGCATTAACGACACAAGGTTCGATTTATACCACCATCCACCATGCGGTGTATCTCTCATTGGCTCACCAGAGTTATCAAACCGAAAAGCAAGCACCCTGTCGCCCAAAGCTCGACCATCATCAGCCACCTGAAGCGATTGGACCGGTTCTGGGGTGAATGACTTGACCGGGTACTTAAACAGTCTGACTACTCTGGCTTTACTACTCATCATAAGATTCTACATCAACTGCACAGGAACGCTTGTACGTTTACTCTAAATGAATGGTACCTAATAGAGATTCACTCGACGACATGTTTAAAAATCCCGAAATACGGGCTAACTACGTACAAAATATGTTCAGCGAAATAGCCCCTAAATACGACCTCGTCAACAGAGTAATGACTTTTGGTCTAGATATCCGATGGCGAAATCTTGTCGCAACCGCAGCGGTTGGCACCGGTGCTGATTTAATAATCGATACCGGTACCGGGAGTGGGGACCTCGCACTTGAATGCTCAAAGATGGGGGCAAAAAACGTCTTCGGTTTGGACTTTGCTCAACCCATGCTCATTAATGCTCGATCAAAATCTCAAAAAAACGATGTGACCAATGTCGATTTTGCTGCTGCTGATGGGACTCGGCTCCCTTTACCTGATTCGGTCGCTGATGCTTGGACCGGCGCTTTTGTCCTCCGCAATATTCCAAAACTAGATGTAGCACTGCAAGAAGCCCATCGAGTACTAAAACCAGGAGGACGACTTATTACCCTTGACGCAGCTCGACTGCAACCAAGTACCCTAGTCCAGAAAATCGCTGCTCCAGGTGCGCGTTTTCACTTCAATAAGCTTGTGCCACTAATTGGTAAAATTCTTTCCGGACATGAGGATGCATACAGCTATTTACCTGTCTCGGCTGATAATTTCTTTAGCCCAAGCGAATTTTCCGCCCAGCTGAGAATTAACGGCTTTACCGTTATCCGAGTATTTGAATTTGTTTTCGGCACCGTAATGATGCATATTGCCATCAAGGAACAATGATGGCTAATGACGGCTAGATCGAATCGCGGTATCTGTGGAGTGTGCATCCACGCCAAAATTGTCACAGCTAAAAACACCGCCGAATATCTACGGTGCTCCTTAAGCGACCAAAATCCCACTAGATTCAAAAAATATCCTTCCTTGCCACTCCTAACCTGTGATGGTTTCAGCAAAGAGGCTGAATATACCGCCACCGCGGATCCAGCTCCTCCTCAAAACCTACTGCAAGCAATTGGAGGTAGGTCGGTGATTCAAAAATTTGTTGAGCTATTCTACACGAGCGCTTCTGTGGATGAGTTAATTGGTCACATGTTCAGTGAAAACATAAAAGCCGGTCAAGCAAAACAATCCTTGTTCATGGAACAGTGGCTTGGCGGTGAACCTGTGTACTCAAAAATATGGGGTCATCCGCGTCTCCGAATTAGGCACTTTCCCTTTGTCATCGGCCCAGATCATGCCGAAAGATGGCTAGAATTAATGGGCGCAGCACTACTCCAGTCCGGAATAACTCCTAGTTTGACTAATGAAATAATGGACCGATTGAAACCTTTGGCCAAGCATATGGTTAACATCGACGATAATGTGCCGCGGGAGCCTCGAGCCAACAAGTGGATGGATTAAGAACAAAATTCGTATATCCCTTGATCCAACGGAAGTTCATGCGTAACCTAAGGATCCAGATTTTTAAGCCCTTAGGAGGGCAACGATGCCCGATAATAATCCATTCAAAAAATATTCTCCCTCTATTAAGAAGCGTTGGAGGACCACGGAAAAACGTACAGCTCGACTAAAGCCTTATCGAACCCGTGCAGCTAGCAGTGTCCGAGATGCTCGGATAGCAATCCAAAACAACGATGCCGATAGTGCTGACTTAGTTAAAGCTGCTCAGGCTGCAATAGATAGGGCTGCTCGCCGAAATATTATTCATAAAAATACGGCCGCTCGCCGAAAAAGCAGACTAGTCAAGCTCCTTAAAGATCAGACTGACGCTGACTAAATACGTCTACTTTTCATAGGCCCAGTCTGGCAAACTCGCCGATGAATTTGAATCGTATTCAGGAATGTACGGCTTGATATCCAAAACCGGAGTCGTATTAACTAAGTCTAGGCCCTGAACTAATATATTATTCCCGTCTATTTTTAGTAATTTACACACGGTCACAGAAATGGGATTCGGGCGGGCGCCACGCAAAGCAAAGCTACCTAATTGAGGCAGCATCGAATCACCGCGAGGAAATGCTGCGGTTCTGTTTCTAAGATGATCTGGAAAAAGATGCAGCCAGCCAATAACAAAAATATGCGAAAAGCCCTCAAGACCATTTAGGGTCTCTGTGAAATTTTCATGAAGTAAGATTGACGATTTTACTTTAACCCAAGAAGTCTGGGTGACATCATCGTATTTATTCTCTACATAGCCTATTGGTGTGAGCCTCAAACTATCTGAAACACTCACTTAGCTCTTGCCCCATCCATCATCCGGTTCCCGGATTCACCATTCCTTAACATTAGTATCTCAGCAACAATCGCAACCGCGATCTCTTCCGGCGTTTCCGCCCCTATATTTAAGCCTATCGGAGTACTCACTGCATCGAGTAATGCCTGCTCGACACCCTCCTCGGCCATATGCCGCAATACCGTTTCGGTCCTACGTTTTGAACCGATCATTCCTATATAGCTAGCCTTAGTTTTAAGCGCTTGACGCAACCCCTCCTCATCTAATCGGTGACCTCGCGACACGAGCACAATGAAAGTCTCGGCTTGTCCCACCAGCCTTGGAATTGCATCTGATGGCTCGGCAACATCTATTATTGCAGCCATCGGAAATCTGTCATTGTTAGCAAAAGAGTCTCTGTCATCCGTAACTACGATCTCAAATCCTACTATTTCCCCTACACGCGCTAACGCAAGCGCTACGTGTCCGCCCCCAACAATAAGTAGCCTCGGTGACCCCTTAAAAAGTTGCGCCAGCACGCGAACTGATTTTTCTTCCGCCTCCCCACGGCGATTAGTTAACGCCAGTTTTCCATCTACATCACGGTTGATATAAACCGTACTCGCCTCGCCGCCCGTAGTCTGTGATAAGGCTGAGTGAGCGTACGATTCCAATAGTAAATCTAGCTCTTCGTCTCCTGATGAACCAATTTGCTCTGTTTTCCCAGCGCGGAAAGCAATCTTTTTGCCAGCTAATAAATTCGCAAACTCTCCAGGGTCAGTGATGGTGAACACAAAAAGCGCCTTGCCGCCCTCAAGCGCCGCCAAGGCGTCCTGCATTATCGTCAAAGTCTCATTGTTGTAGTTCAAAAAATACCTTTCACCGATAGGACGATCATACGCGCTTGGAGTGAGAAACTTATAGTTATGGAACTAGCAATTTTAGGACTCCCGCTCTCGGGTAAAACTACTTTCTTCAACGCCATCACAGGCCAAAACGCTGAGACTGGTGGATATAGTGGTGGTGACCCCAATATCGGCATCTTTAAAGTTCCGGACCAAAGACTCCAAATTCTGTCCGCGATAGACAATCCAAATCGGATTATACCCGCAGAAATGAAATGTATCGATTACCCCGGTGCCGTATTTACTGACTCCGGAGGTGCCGGACGAGGTCTAGCAAGATTTATAGATCAGTTAGCACTCTCCGATGCACTCGTATATATCGTCCGAGCATTTGAAGACGAACGAGTGCCGTTGCCAAGTGATGGAGTAAATGCTGAGCGAGATGTTGAAACACTGGACCTGGAATTGACTGTCGCCGATATTGGGCTAATCGAACGTCGCCTGGATCGCATAGAAGTTGAGACTCGTTCGATGAAAGCCAGTGAACGAGTAAATGCTGAGCGCCACGCAGCGCTTCTGGCTCGAATGCGAGAACATCTCGAAGCGGGCAAAGCCTTGCGATCCTTTGAGCGAACAAGCGACGAAGAAAAAGAACTCCAGGGATATCGATTTGTTACTGATCGACCTCTACTGATTTTGGTCAACATAAATGAATCAGACGTAAGCCAAACAATTGAAATTGAAGCCCAATATCAGGCTTTATCAAATGATGGATACACAGCTGTCGCGGCAATTTCAGCTGAAATTGAACGCGAGGTCAGTCAGCTTGAAGCGTCCGAAGCTAACGCCTTTCGAAAAGATCTGGGGCTACCCGACGAATCTTCCCAGGATAAAGCTCTGAACGCTGCGTACTCATTGCTTGGGATGCACTCGTTCCTTACCACTGGTGAAGATGAAGTTAGAGCTTGGCCAATCCCGATAGGAACTACCGCTGTTCAAGCTGCTGGAAAAATTCATAGTGACCTCGAAAGAGGATTCATCAGAGCTGAAGTTACCTCGTTTTCCGATTATCAAGCTAATGAAGGCTCCGCCGCATCGCTTCGTCAAAGTGGCCTCACCAGGACGGAAGGGAAGGACTATGTCGTTAATGACGGAGATATTTTGAACATTTTATTCAACATATAGCCTCAATATTTTGATGGTACACTTAGGAAAATAGTTGTATAAGAAAGTTTATTTACTTTGAGTACGGAAATTTTTAAGGAACTCATAGAATCACAAACAGCCGGTGAATCACGTGTTTTAGCAACCGTGTCTGAAACATCGGGTTCAACCCCGCGATCCACGGGAGCAGTAATGCTGCTGCGTCCAGACGGCACATTCGCCGGAACAATTGGAGGCGGGTGCGGCGAAGCGGAGGTTTGGCAAAGCGCCATGGAAACCATGCTTGATGGTGAATCCAGAACAGTGGTTGTCGATCTAACTGAGCCAACTGAAGGTGAAGATAAAATTTGCGGGGGAGTCATGAATGTGTTCGTTGAGCGGATTGCCCCTCCGGAAATTACTAATTAATTAAAACGTTATATGGATAACCAGTCGGCCATTCTAGACGAGTACGACTCTTGGTTTAGTTCGTCCGGCGTTAAAGGCCTTCTTGCTCGATATTTATTCGGGACGTTTGGCCTGTGGATGGCGTCAACGCCCCTCGTGAGACTACCCGAAGAATTGTCCCTGACAGCAGAAACAACGCATCTGGATATAGGTTCTGGAACTGGTGCGCTTGCCCATCACTTATCACTTCGCACTGGGAGCCCTAACGCTCCTGTGTTGGTTGACTTCTCCTCAAGCGCCCTAAAAATTGCTCGAATAAACAGCTTAAAAAGGGGGAGTGACCGACACGCGGGTCTGCACTTACTTCAGGCAACCGCAACTGATATACCCCTGAAGACCGCCAAATTTAATCTAATAACCTGTGGTTATGTGGCTAAACACCTAGACGAAACTGACTTATTGAAGCTTTTTTCTGAAGCATATCGATTATTAGCACCCGGCGGACTTTTTCTACTTTGGGAATTCGGTCCAAGTGGGAACAAAAAGCTCGATCGGTGGAACTCTTTCGTCCTGTCGCGTTATGTAAGCCAACCTATTCTTCGGTCTACTGAAACACTTCAAGAGGTTGCGGAAAGCGCTGGGTTTGGGTTCTGCGAAGACGCGCGCCTTCGCCCCTTTCTTTTTCCGCCTATCCCCCGAGCCTCGGTACTTGCAGGAAAGCCGCCTGATGGTTTCGAGGTTCCCGACCGCCTTCGCAACACTGCATTGTGAACGATATGTTTGATATCGGTCTTAATTATTTAATCTTTTTTGAATATTTTTCTAGTGTTCGTATACCTAAAATATAAAATCTTCTATCTTGGCATTATCAAACGAACACTTGCATTTTTTGCACAAAAGCTTAACAAATATTTCAAGTGGTTTAAATGTTTAAAATGCTGCAATGGCTGCGAAGTTCCATAGACCTAACTAGATCTTTCACACATTATCTCACCTACTACTACTATTAAATAAATTAGGTACCTAGTCAAACTAGACTTGAAATAAAACAAAAATTAGAATAACAAGTTAAAAAAACAGGAAATTTCATGTTAGATGTGGTGAATTTTGAAGTGATTGGCGGTAATGGTGGTGATGGTGCTGTTTCATTCCGGCGTGAAAAATTTATTCCCCGAGGCGGACCAGATGGTGGCGACGGAGGGCGTGGCGGCGATGTAGTTTTTATTGCGGCTGACAATATAAGCACCTTGCAAGAATACTCAAACACACGAACAGTTCAAGCAATGAACGGGGTGAAGGGGAACACGAAGCAGAGGCACGGAGCCGCTGGTGCGGATGTGGTGCTCTATGTGCCAACTGGTTCAATACTCTGGGGTGTACCAGACGGAAATTACCAAGTTGGAGTTCCTCTTAAAGAGATAGATACGAATGGTGAACGTTTGGCAGATTTAGATGAGAACGGGATGGTGTTTATAGCTGCCCGCGGAGGGCGAGGAGGCCGCGGGAATAAGAGATTCGCTAAATCAACTCGCCAAACCCCAATGTTCGCCCAGAAAGGAATGGTTGGACAGCATAACCATTTACAAATTGAGCTTAAATTACTGGCAGATGTTGGTTTGGTCGGGTTACCGAATGCTGGCAAGTCAACATTACTTTCAGCCTGGTCAAGGGCACAGCCAAAGATTGGCTCCTATGAATTCACAACACTTGAACCTAATTTAGGGGTTGTCTATTTGGGATATGATTCGTTTGTCGCTGCGGACATGCCTGGCTTGATAGAGGGGGCCAGTGAAGGCATCGGTCTTGGGCATGAATTCCTGAGACATATTGAGCGAACGAAAGTATTAATCCACCTTGTGGATATGGGTCGAGAAGACCCAGTTCAAAATATTCGAATAATTCAGGGTGAGCTGGCGAATTCGGGCCATAATTTGGACCAGAAGCCTGTTATTTTAGCGCTTAACAAAATAGATAATCCCGACGCCAGGGCACAGCTCGAACTTCTTGAGGATGAGATCAGGGCTGAATTTGGCGACTTTTATGAAATATCAGGGCAAAGTGAAGAAGGTCTTGATAATTTAGCAAATAAAGCACTTGAGCAAGTGCGCTCGGATACGAAAACATCTTCAGTGAGTGTTCCCATTTTAAAACCAAAAGTCACAGAAACCAGGAGATTCTCAGTTTTGAGCGAGGATGGCAAAGAACCTGAGTTGAAAGGAGAAACTGTTGAGTGGTGGGCCCTAACTCTCGATCTGCAGCAAGAAGAAGCCCGAGCGGAATTTTTTGACAGAATGAAAAGACTGGGTGTTGAGCGAGAGCTAAGGAGGGCCGGAGTGAGGGACGGCGACAGGGTCAAAGTTAGAGATTTATTTATTGTGTGGGATATGTAAAGTCAATGAAAAGTCGCATTGGGGTGTTGGGTGGCACGTTTGATCCCCCTCATCGTGCCCATTTGGAGCTTGCAAAGGCTGCGAGACAAGAGCTAAACCTAAACTCAGTGATATTTATGCCGGCCGGTAACCCGTGGAGAAAAAAGAGGGGTGATTTAACCTCTGCGGAGTTGAGATATGCAATGGTCAATGAAGCAATACGAGATTTGAGTTGGGCAACGTCGTCCAGGGTTGAGATTGACAAGTCGGGACCGACCTATACTTTCGAAACATTAGAGATGTTGCAGGCCGAACATCCAGGCGCAGGGCTCTGGTTTATCATCGGAGGAGATTCTCTTGCAGATATGAGCAATTGGGTCCAGCCAGAAAAAATTATAGCTTCGGCTCGCCTAGCTATCGCTGATAGACAAAGTACAGGAATTGTCCCAGATGCGAAGCTGTTGGGCTTAGTACCAAACATTAGTGAAAAGCTTGATTTCGTGCCGATGAGGCCATTGGCGACTACATCAACGCACTTACGAGGGCGCCTTCAAAGTGGCGTAAATCCTCTTGATGAAGCAGATTTACCCAGCGGTGTTGCTGAATTTATTTTGCATAAAAGAGTTTATTTTAGCGGTTAGGCCGCTTCATTAATTTTTTCAATCAGCGTGGCCACTGAATCGCGCAGCGAGGGGCTGGATTTCATTTTCAGAGTAATATCTTTTTCAGCACGTGACGCATTCGAGTAGTGTTTAAGGCCCACGAACCGCGCAGTTTCTTTTACAGGTAACTCACACACAGTTCGCAGCAGGTACATCGCCATGTGCTTAGCCCGGGTTAGGTCGTGAGTTTGCCGGCCTGAAATTATCTCATCCCAAGGTATGTCAAAATATTCTGAAACCACCTGAGAAACGATAGACGAGTCAATTAGGCCCTCTGGCGGGGGTGTACTCATCTCTAAGGCCGCATTAACGGCCTCGACGGTTGGCTTTAATTTAGTAACCTCTAAATAAGCGTTGAGCGAATTCACGCCTGAAACCAGCCTTGATACGGATTGTTGTCGCCGTCTGGCAAGAGTCGCGGCGGCCTCTTTTGAAATATGCTTGATGCCGACGGCAGAGGCGAGATGCTTCACGATGATGGCACCGTCTTCAGTGTTCGGCTCCGCTAACCTAACAGTAAATCCGCCATGTATTCTGTTTTTGAGTTCCTCATGTACTTTAAGGCTAAGTGGGTTTTTTCTCGACGTGACAACAACGAGTTTTGATCGAGTGTTAAGTTCGTTCAGAACTTCGGCCAGCTCTAAAACAGACTTAGGCTTGGATCCATCAAAGAAATCGAGGCCATCGATCAGCAGGGCATCGATTTTTCTATATTTATCTCGAAAATCAGAAATCTTAGTTCGTTTATTCTGACCGTCCTTACCGGTCACTGCCGAAATAAAATTAGCAGTAAACTCATCAGCGGTTGTGATCGTTATTTTTTTACCAGCCTTAATAAGTTCTGCTCCAATTGCATGTAAAAGGTGGGTTTTACCCATACCTGCAGGACCGCTAATTTGCAGAGGACTGTAGTCGAGAGCCTTTCCGAGGGCGGCCTCTCTTGCGCGGCCAAGGGCGAAGGAATTACATTCTGCCTCAGCGAACGTATCAAATGTGAAACGGGGATTTAGCCCAATGTCACCTGTATCATCAGGCGCAACAAAGGGAGTGTTTTTACTAGCTTTCTCTTGATCTGTGGATTCTGGTTCAGCCACCTGTAAAGTAATTTTTAGGCCATGGCCGCCCGCATCAGACACAGCGTTGCTAAGTTCACTAAACCACTGTTTCTTTATTCTTTCAACAGCAAGTTGTGGCGCCTCCATAATTATTGATTTAGGCGTTATTTCTGAGACATGAACATCGGCAAACCAAGTAATCCAGAGGCGCTTACCTATTTCCTTTTGCAGTAAAACAGTTGCCTGTTCCCAAATATCACTTGCAGCATCTTGGTGGTTGGTGGGCTTTTTAGTAGTAATTGGTATTCCCCTATGAGATCGAACTAGTGGCTCCCCCACCATCAGCCGTGGCTCCGATAATAAAATATCGAGTGTTCTTTTTTATAAAATCAGGGGTTTCCCCGCCCCATCGTCAAGAAATACTTTTGATTAACTAGAAGCGATTTCTGACAACTTGAAAATACGACAAAGTGGCTGTGGCTTGCAAGTCCGAATACTAAGATTTAGGTATTTTTTTTAAAATTGCTGACGAGTTCCGAGGCGCGCCGAGAGAAAACAATGAGTGATAAATCAATCTGCAGCATCGATTGTTGAGAAAATGTAGACAGCTTGTTTGGGGAAAGTCGTAGTAATCTAAGGCGAGTCTTTTAGACTAAAAGATGCCAAAAAGTACTAGAAGTAAAAGGTGCGAGATGCCAGAGTTTATAAGTGCAGAGATGCAAGATTTACGGACACGAGTTGAGGCGTTACTGGTCGAGCTTGAGGATTTAGAAGACACTGAAGCTAACGATATCGATCGACGGAAAGCCGTGATAGCTAAGTCCAAAAAGTATGGGATATTTCAACTTACCCAATCTGAGGAGTTTGGTGGCTCTGGTGCTGGACCGCTTGCTCTTACGATAGCGCGTGAATCTGTGGCATCAGCGAATAGCTCGATGGGCGGCTTCGTGCTTGGCCCAGACCCAGGCTTTCTGCGGAATCTAACAGGAGAGATGAAATCTGTTTACTTGGATCCGGTAATGCAAGGAGAAAAGCGGTGGTCGTTTGCTTTTACTGAACCCTCAGGGGCTACTGCGCCTGCGAGGCAAACATATGCGATTCGTGACGGGGCCGATTTAGTTGTCACAGGCTCAAAATCATTTGTTACGGGCGGCGCTTCGGCTGATTTTTTTGCGGTATTTGTAAACGTAGAAGAGTTTGGTGACATGGCAGCCGGGCCAGCAATGGTTTTAGTAGACAGTAATCTTCCTGGTGTTGAAATAACCAGAAGTTTTAGGTCATTAGAGGGCGGAAGCCATGTTGAGTTACGTCTGGATCGAGTGCGTGTTTCGGATGCTCATACAGTAGGAGAGATTGGCGAAGGTATGCCTCGCGCAATGTCCAACATAGGCGAAGAGCGTCTTCAAATCTCAGCCGGCGCCTGCGGGATGGGTATCTGGACCATTAAGCACATAACTGATCGATTGAATGCGGCTCATAGATCGGGAACCCGATTGAGTGATCGAGAAGGGGTGCGCCTTCGCTATTCTGATATGCGAATCGATTTGTATGCTGCAAGATCAGCGTTATACAGAACAGCTCGGCTAGCAGAATCAGGCGAAGATGTTGTCAACGAGGCCGCCGCAACTAAAGTACTCTGTACTGAGATGATAGGTAGAGTCGTAGACACAGCAGTCCAGCTCGCTGGTGGACAAGCACTTATTGAGGGGGAGGCGTTGGAGCAGATGTATCGACGAGTAAGATCTCTAAGATTTGCCGGAGGAGCTTCGGATATTTTAAGACTTTCTATTGCTCGAGGTGTATTCGACTTCGATTCGGGCCGAGTTTAATTAACAAGTAAAAAGTCAGGAGAACGTAGTGACAGCAAATCCGCTTCCAGAGAACATAAAATATTGTCCAAGGTGCGCAAATTCTTTGGTTTGGAAAATGGATGGTGGCAGGGATCGACCTGCCTGTCCTACGCCTGCCTGCAAATTTATTTTTTTCGGAGAATCTTCCATTGGATGTGCGGGTGTAGTGCTGAGAGATAACAAGGCCCTTTTGGTGCAGAGAGGTTGGGAACCATTTTCAGGCACATGGCAGCTACCAGGTGGGTACGTAGAGCAAGACGAGGTAATTACAGAAGGTGTTGCTCGAGAGGTGATGGAGGAGGCTGGAGTAGAAGCCAAGGTAAACCGGGCTGTAGCGTTCAGGCACTCTCTGGGGGGGACAGCAGGGGGGCCTTCCGCTAATGTATACATCGTTTTTGCCCTAGATTATGTGTCAGGTGAGCCAGTTTGGGATGGTGATGAAATCGCAAATGCGGGCTTTTTTTCTTTGGATGAAATGGCGCAGATGGAGGGAGTTCAAGGATTGTCCCGTTGGGCTATTGAATTAACGCTTAATTCGAATGACAGCCAAGGCCTTCGAATTCAGCAAGGAGGATCTATGCCGACTCGGGCGGGCTGGTCGTTGTTTGGGATTGATATGCCTGACCCCGACCTGCTATAGCCTGATAGGCAGATGTAGCCTGTTGAGCAAAATTAAGGTCACGTTCAGTGATGCCGCCTGCGTCGTGTGACCATACGGATAAGGTCACTTGATCGTAGAGATTCCAAATCTCGGCGTGATGATCGAGTTTATCGGAGATAGATCCAATTTGCGCAATTAGCGCCAGGGATTCGGCGAAGCTCGTTAGCTTAAATGAGGCTTGAAGTTTATTCTCAATCAGTTCCCAGTGTTGGAGGCTATTTTTGAGCTCTTCCGCAATTTCGCTGTTTGTTAATTTAGAGATATCCATCGTTCCTTAAGTCATTTATGGCCAGATCAAATGCTTCTACAGTGAGTGTAATTTCCTCTTTTCCGTGAGCTGAGGAAACCATACCTCCGTCAGCCATTAAATCGACACCATGGTTATATAAGGCCCATCGTAATGGCTGAAGCAACGGTTTATCGATGCCAGAAGGTAGGTAGTCAGGGTTGTTTTCGACATCAGTTGGTTTTGGTGAATTTTCACCGAGGTTTAGATGCCACATGCTTGATACATGCCAGGCAGAAGCATCGACTGCTCTAGTATCGAAGAGCTTATTCAGCTGAGACACGAGTTCAGCGGTGGTGGCGTCGGCAATCTGGGTGTGCGCACCGTCTTTGATGAGACCTAGTGTTTTTGAACCAGCGGCCGCGGAGACGGGGTTTGCATTATAGGTTCCTTGGTGTGCAATTCGCTGTTCTTTATTCCAAAATTCATCTAACTCACGCAACTCAAGGATATCCATAATTTCACTTTTTCCAGTCACGCAACCCCCAGGGAATCCCCCAGCTAAAATTTTTGCGTGTGTTGAAAGATCGGGAATTATGTTGTATTTCTGTTGGATACCGCCGGGGGAGGCTCGAAATCCGGTAATCACTTCATCCATAATAAATAACGTGCCGGACTTAGAGGTCTGCAATCGTATAGTTTCAAGAAAACTCTTATGGATTGGATGGCTTCCCCAATGAGCGCCGGTAGGCTCGATAATCACCGCTGCAATATCATTTTTTGACAACGCTTCGACTAACATGTCCTCGCTATTTGGCGGCAAAACGGCAAGTGATTCATAAAAGCTGTCGGGCACCCCAATTGAGGACGGCAACGATTGGTCTTCTCTTTGTCGCCCAACTACGATGTCATGCCATCCGTGGAAGTGATCCGTGAATTTTATAATTTTATCTCGATTGGTATAGGCTCTTGCCAGCCGAAGGGCCATCATTGTTGCTTCAGTTCCGGATGAGGTAAAGCGAACTTTTTCTGCGCAAGGAACCAGATCCAGAACAAGTTTTGCCCAATCTATTTCCAAGTCATGCGACGAGCCAAAGTGGGTTCCCCGCTTAGACGCTTTATCAGCTGCTTCCATAACCTCAGGGTGTCGATGCCCTAACAGCAGCGATCCATGCCCTCCAATGAAATCGACATACATATTTCCATCTACGTCCCATTTTTTACCTCCGGCAGCGCGCTCGACATAGATTGGAAATGGAAAAAAGGATCTACCATCATGAGTTACCCCGGAAGGAAATAGGCTTGCTGCTTGGGTAGCCAAAGCCAGTGACTTCCTATGTAATTTTTCGTAGTCGGCTAGAATTTTTCCGGGCATTATTTTCCTTGTGCTAATACGATTTGTTATCTAGCATATCAAGCCTTTGCAAAATGTTTAAAGACCGGTTTAGGATTAGACAGGAAGATGGCGCACATATGGGGAGGGTAGTTATGGCAGGTGCATTAGAAGGAATACGGGTGTTGGAGTTTTCTCAAATCATCGCTGGACCATACGCTTGTCAAAATTTGGCTGAAATGGGTGCTGAGGTAATCAAGGTGGAACCGCCAGATGGTGAACCATGGCGTCAGTTTTCACAATTCTATCCAGGAGAGGCTAAATATTTTCAAAGCTTAAACCGGGGTAAAAAGTCATTAGCGATCGCTCTTCAAGATTCTGCTGCGCAGGACTTAATTATGAAATTGATTCCTTTTTGTGACGTTGTTTTGGTCAACTATCGACCTGATGTTGCTAAGCGCCTAGGGATTGATTACGCAACTTTGTCAGCTATTAAGTCTGATTTGATATATGCCGACAATACCGCGTTTGGGAGGAGTGGTCCTTGGTCACATCGACCAGGTTATGACATAGTCGTTCAGGCCGTATCCGGGATGATGGCCGCTGAAGGCAAGCTCGGTGATGATGGAGAACCGAAGACAATTAGTTCTACGGCTATTGCGGACTACGGAACTGGTCTCGCGTTAGCTTGGGGCATTACAGCTGCTTTGTTTCATCGTGAACGCACCGGAGAAGGTCAATTGGTCGAGTCGACGCTCTTGCAAACCGCGCTGTCATTTCAGGCGGCGTCGATTTTTGATCTTCCGTTGGCCGATTCTCAATCAGGTGCATACGCAAGTAGGGAGATGGTTGCCAAGAAGCGTTCGGAGAACGCAAGCTATGTGGAGCTTCTTGAAGCGAGGAATGGCGGAATCAGCTCTTTACTGGGAGGTATCGCGAATATTTATTATCGTCCGTATCAAACAAAGGACGGAGCCATGGCTGTTGGTGCGCTGTCCTCCGGTTTGTGGGCCAAGGTGAGAACGGCTCTCGAAACAGATTTTCTTGGGTGGGCCGATCCCAACCTCGCGTCTGCTACTCCTGAATGGATCGAAGATGCAACAAGGCAGGTGAAAGAGCTTGAAGCGTTTGTTAGATCGAAAACGACACAGGAGTGGATGGATATTTTAGATCGCGAGGGAGTGCCGGGCGGGCCTGTGAATTTTCCCGAGGATATGTTGACCGATCCACAGGTAATAGCAAATGGTATGTTGACTGAAATCGATCATGAATTAACAGGTCCACAAACACAAGTTGGCCCAATTATTAAGATGTCGGCAACCCCGCTGGAAACTAGTGCATCACCAGCACTTGGCAGGGATAACGACAGGTATGCGGAGATGGCTGGTTTTTCGGAGCAGGAAATAGAGTCCATGCGAGAAGCAGGCGTAATTCTGTAACTGCTATTCTACGCTTTCAATAATCCATTCAAAAAGAGTAGCTGAGGCGCTGTACATGGTTTCTGTGCGATTACCAGAGAACAGCAAGAGTTCACTTTTTTCCATGCCTGAATTTGTGACTAGCGATAGCGCGTAGAGGCCGCCCGGACGATCAGGGTTTCCAGTAGTGCTTGCTATCCCACTTTCTGACACTGATATATCTACTCCGAATTGATCCGAAGAACCTTTCGCCATTGCAATTGCCGTCTCATGACTCACTGAGCCCGAGTCAACAAGAGTTTGTCGATCAATGCGGAGCAAGTCTATTTTTGGGCGTCCGTGGTAGGCCGTAATGCCGCCAATGAACACTTTGGATGCTCCGGGGACCGACACTAATAAGTGACCCACTAGTCCGCCCGTGGTTGATTCGGCGGTGGCGATAGTGAGGCCTAGCTCGGTACATTTACTGATAACGCGTTCGGCTAAGCTCGCAGCCTCAACTGCCGTATATGACTGTCCGTGTTTATATAAATCTGACATGTGTAGGGTCCGTATCTAATCACAAAATTTTATCTATTCAGGATAACCGGCTGTATCTTTTATTGTAGCTATTTGGTTTAGATGGTCGGTATCGTGCACGCGTATAAATAGGAACCATGCCTTACATGTAAGTTCTCCGAAAAAAGAGTGAGGGGCAGTCAGTTCCATGTTAGGGTTTTCAGGTACTCTTTTACGCATTGTGGCCAAATTCTCAGATGAATCAAGCAGTAAGGGCATTAATTCTGAAAGCGTAAGGTTGTCATGGTCTGGCGAGTCACGCTCTGGTGCGTTGCTTCCATTCGCTAGGGCTTCCGCAGATGCTAGGGTGCCATCACCAGCCGAGATGACATGTCGAACGATTTGAGTGATCCCCCAAGCTTCCTCACCGGTCCCCCTCCCTGGTTCCCAGTCACCCTGTTCATCAGACACTCCTGCGAGTGATTCAACTAATGCCGCCCGAGAACCCATTATACGAGGCCATAGTTGACCCCATGTGTATTTTCTGCCCTGGGCTAAAAGATAACCTCGTACCTTTTCTGCTTCTTCGGCGCCTGGGCCACCCGTATTTTGATTCGTCATAACTACCTCTTATTCCCTGTAATCTTCTGAGTTGCCTGACTGAAGCGCTTTTGATGATCTGGTCCGCCTCGCAGAAGCAGATCAGCTTGACCCTCAAGTCCCACAGCATCTCCACCATTTATTGATGCGTTAATTGTTGATTTCGACCACCTCAAAGCTAAAGGAGAGGCCGCAGCCACCTGATTAGCTATTAGGTCTACGGCTGCAGAAAACTCAGCTTGAGAAACACATTTGTTCACGAGTCCAATATCTAATGCCTCTTCTGCGTCTACTACTCGAGAAGTAAAGATTAGTTCTTTAGCTATGGGGCCGCCCACGATTGATGGCAAGGCAGCCGCTCCCACAACCAAGCCGTAATCAGCTCCAGGAAAGCGGAAGCGGGATCTATCACTGCATATTCGGATATCACATGCACATGCGAGGGCAGCGCCGGCACCGTATGCAGGGCCATCGATACTTGCAATGGTTGGTTTTTCGGATGCGGCTACTCTGTTGGCTGCCTCTTGAGCGGGATTAAACCTTCTTTCACCACGTTCGTAAGCCGCGTTTGCTTCTGCCATATCGGCTCCAGCACAAAAAGATCCCTCCGATCCTTCAATAACGATAGCGATGATGTCAGAATCATCATCAAGATTTGACATCGCTTCGATTATGTCCACTGCCATTTCTTCGTTTATGGCATTGCGTTTATCAGATCGTGTTAGCCGAAGTCTACCCACGCCGTCTGTCTTTTCGATAGTTACAAAGTTAGAAATGGCACCCCTCCTCCGATTTAAAATTAGTGCAGTTACAGAATAGCTCCATTTTGCCTGAGATCAGCGATATCACTTTCTGAGTAACCTATTTCAGCAAGCAGCTCGTCTGTATGTCGTCCTAATGAAGGACTAGCTCCTTGAGGGGTGGGAGGGGTTTTTGACATTTTCCAAGGGGGGGCCTGCATTTTGATAGGCCCAGCTAGTTCGTGTTCCAGTTCAATCACATAGTTGTTCGAAACAACTTGCTCATCATCAAGTAATTCTTGAACGAATTTCACAGGCGCGCACGGCACTCCACCTGTCGTAAGCACTTCTTCCCATTGATTAGTGTTGCGGCTCAGGAAAATCCCTTCTACTTGGGCGATGACTGAGGTATCAATCGCGATCTGGGCCGAGTTTATCGGATCGTAACCAGGTTCGTCTCGGTTATGTTCAAAACCTACTGCAGCTCTTACTTTTCCACGCAGACTGGCGGAAAGGGCGCCGATTGCAATGGCGCCATCAGCGGTTTCAAAAACCCGATAGTACACGTTTCCCTGAGCCGCTGTTTTAAGTAGCTCATCGCGTTTTTGAAGAACCTCAGAGTACGGGGTTCCTGCTTCACGGGATTCAGTCAGTGTGTGCAGAAATGAATCTCTTTGAATTTGATCGGCGACGGGAACGCTGTGAAAAGCACTCATGTGAGTTGTGAGAGCATTTATGAGCAAGCTGGTTTCGACTTTTTGACCCTCACCTGTTCGTTCGCGGTGAAATAGGGCTGCTAGGACCCCAGAGCAGATAGCGTAGCCGGTTGTTGTGTCTGCATATGCAGGGCCAACTTGTGGGGCGCCGGCATCTGTAATTTTTCCAACTGATGACATCATTCCACTGAAGGCCTGAACCACTATGTCGTAGCCGGGTCGGTCGGCAAGATGTCCCTCGCGGCCCCAAGCCGTGTTGTCGAGATATATTATGTCGGGTTTGATTTGCGATAGTGTCTCGTAGTCGATTCCTAGCCGTTTTGCTACATCCGGACGATAATTTATTACGACAACATCTATGTCGTTAACGAGGCGGTGAATTGCTTCTCTGGATTTATCGTTAGCGAGATTAATAGCCAGAGATTTTTTCCCACGGTTGAGCCCGATGAATGTTTTTGATTCAAGCGGAATGAATTGAGCGGCTAACCTCCATGGTTCACCGGTAGGGGGTTCTATTTTAATCACTTCGGCTCCCAGGTCGGCTAAGAACTGACAGCCAAGCGGTCCGGCTATAATTTGGGTGAATTCGAGCACCCTTATTCCGTCAAGTGGGCCTGATGCCATATGCACTCCTATTTCCAAATGTTTTAGCGCGTAAACTACACCGGTAATACTAAGACCTAATTGACAAAAGATGAGGATCCGCAACCTGCTGATGTATCATAGTTAATCCAGGAGTTTTTAATTATATGAAGTAGGGTCGGGGCAGTGTTATTTTGTTTACTGAAGGAATATAAGAGTTTGATCCGGTTAAGCGGAGCGGTTCTGTTCGTCCTTATTTTTTTTATGATCTTCTCGGCATGCACTATTGAAACGGATACCAGTCTTGTGCAGCCAAATTCCAATTCTGTAGTAGCTGTAGGGTCAAGTAATTCAATCCAAACCACTCCTACTGCTGCGGGAGACGGTACTGAAGTAGCTTCAGACGAAAGTCTAGACCTTGAGCGATTCACGAGTCTATACGGTTATCATTCGGATTGTGATAAGAGCACCAGGCTGGAAATAAAAAGCTTGGGCGTTAGTGCGACTATTTGTAACCACTTTGTCCCGATTGGGACGAATATGCCAAACCCATATGGCCCAGCTGACGTTGCTATGTATGATTTAACGCAATGGAACCGGCTAGGCGGAACACCTGGGTCGGGTGGTAATACTATTTTAGCTGGCCACGTTGACTACAATGCTACGGTTCCATACGCCGGAGCGTATTATCGGGGCCCGGGAATTTTTCAGAATCTTCGGTTTTTGTCGCAAGGTGACAGGATTGAGATTCATACTGATGAAAGAGTTTATGTATACGAGGTGATCTGGCGTCGAGCCTTTGACGCAGATGTAGAAAATTGGAGAGAAGCCTGGACCGCTGACGTTCCGGTTGAGAGCGTTACCTTGTATACCTGTGGCGGCACCTTTGATGCTGAATCCAGAGAGTATAGTGATCGTTTAGTAGTTAGGGCGCAATTGATTCCACAGGGATAATCGCTGAGGCAAGAGTTAAGAGGTGAGGGTTAATGGGTATTCATGATGCCAACAAGCTTGGTTCACTCCTTTCCAGCCGATTAGAACAGTTAGGTTCACCGACGTCAATTTCGAGGCTTGAGTACGACCTTAATGCGGGAGTTCCAGATAGCGAATCGCTTCCACTTGAGGCGTTACGACGAGCATTTGACGAAGTACTTAGAGTTAATCCTAAGCAGGCACTTACTTATGACACTCCAAATTATGGATTCGAGCCGTTAAAAAAAGCGATCATAGAGAGAATCGCAAAAACAGTTAGCGGCATTGATGAATCGTGGGTGAGCTTAGTGTCAGGGTCGGCGCACGGACTTGATAACATAGCTGCAGCTTTTGTGGATGACGGAGATGTAATTTTGGTTGGAGCGCCTACTTATCCAGGTGCGATTAGAACATTTACTTCACGCGGAGCAAAGCTAATTTCAGTGGAGCAGGACGCGGATGGATTTAGTGCTGCAGGATTGGATTCGGTGTTAACGGAAGGCGCGGCCGGTAACTTAAAAATAAAGGCAGCGTATCTGATTCCAAATTATGACAATCCGTCTTCGGTACTAATGTCACTGGAACGACGTAAAGCGTTGATTGAAGTCGCAAACCGACATGGGATTTTGTTAATAGAGGATGGTGCCTATGCAGGTATTGATTTGTCAGGCCCGCCTCCGGCTTCTTTGTTTCAGCTAGCCCAAGGTCAAGGCGTCATCTATTGCGGGACATTTTCAAAAACAATAGCTACTGGGTTGCGAAGTGGATACATAGTGGCTTCCCCCTCTATCACCAGGGCCCTCAAATTTATGAGATTTGATAATGCCTCATCGTCTTTGGTTCAGCAAGCCATTCATAAATTTTACACTTCCGACGAATACCCAGAGCATGTGGAAAAAATTCAGAAGATTTATCGCAGTAGACGGGATGTGGTGTCTGAGTCACTTGATAAGTACTGTAAATCTTTCGTGACTTTTTCCGAGCCTCGGGGTGGTTTCTTCCACTGGTTAACACTGCGTGAAGGGCTTTCTGCTACCGAAGTTCAGGAAGCCGCTGCTTTGCAGGGTGTGGCCATATCACCTGGCCAAGGCTATTACCTGTCGGATCACGCCGAACAAGGATTGAGGGTTAGAGTTGTTTTCTCAGCCCTTGATGAAGTGTCTTTAACAAGCGCAATCAAATTGCTTGGCAAATCGCTGAAAATCATTAGCAAGTAAGTCGATTACAATAGCTTTATCCTTTAGTGCAGGATGAAGACTTGCCACACAAACCAATTTCGCTCTAGGATCTTGGCAGTGTTTACGTAATAAAAATGGAGCATTCACATGAGTATCACGGGTGAACTAGAAGCTATATGGTCTGACTACGACTTAGATGAATTAGCGTCCGACGGTGCTAAATTTCTTTCGAGAGGATCGTCTACTGACTGGGGGCTGCCAGCAGATATCGAGCCTAAAGTCCCACCGATCACTCTGGGTGGCGGTATTCCCGATCCAGACTCCCTTCCACGGCAGCAACTGCTCGAGTCCATGAGCCGCACTATCAATGTACCCACGGATGAACCCCTAAGATATGGCGGCGGGGTAGGATACGAGGATTTAAGACATGAAATGGCCAAGAGATTTAATAAGGAGCGCGGAGCTAATGTAACTGCCGAACATTTTTTAATGACTAATGGTAGTGCGGGAGCAATTGATTTAGTTTGTAGCGCATACTTGTCACCCGGCGACACTGTCATTACAGAAAGGCCAACTTTTTCTGGATCTGTCAGAACGTTCAGAGGTCATCAGGCAAATATAGTGACAATTCCTATTGACGATAATGGGATGTGCACTGATCAGCTGGAGGACACAATTGATAAGGTCACGAAAGATGGATCCAGAGTAAAGATAATCTACACCATAGCTACCTTTCATAATCCAGCAGGTATTTCAATGTCGCAGGACCGCAGGGAGGAACTTTTACGAATTGCCGCTAAGCACCAAATCCTAGTGGTCGATGATGAGGCATATGCGGAGCTATACTTTCCATCTACTCAGTTGCCAACAGATTTATCAACGCTTTCAGGTTGCCACGGAGTAATTTCGGTTGGTACTTTTTCAAAAATTATAGCGACTGGTCTTAGGGTGGGTTGGATTCACGGTGATCCGAGAGTGCTAGATCATGTGTTACGGATGAGATTTGATATGGGGAATTCGCCATTATTGCACCACATGCTGACAGACTTTATGAGCTCAGGTCAGCTGGATGAGCATATTATCTCGATGAGAAGCCTTTATCAAGAGAAGTGTAGCGCGCTGGCGAATGGTCTTCGTGATTATTGTGAGCCGTACTTAACATTTAAGGAGCCTTTAGGCGGCTTTTTTATGTGGATTAACTTGCAGCATGGACTTGATCCAAAAAGTGTTCAGGCCGCGGCCGTAGAAGAAGGCTTGATTGCACCATCGGGGCACGCGTTTTTTCCTCATCAAGAGGAGATGGACTCTCGGAGTATCAGACTTGCATATTCGTGGGCTCAGAAAGGTGATCTTGAGGAGGCAGCCAAGCGTCTTGGCCGAGCCTGTGAGCGAGTTGCTGCGGGAGACATATCTACTGCGTCCTAAGATTTCATTTATTAAGGAACGGCTATCGCACGGATGCCTGAGTTTACGCGGCGGTATTGACCAGTGACTCAAATTCAAGCCAATCCTCAACCTTCGTAGCGAGATCTGACACTTTGGTTGCGTTGCTATCGCCACCGGCAAGGCTTGTGGGCATCCATCCACCAGCGATCAAAACCGGAACAGTTTGATGGTCGCGGGTGAATGTATTAATTTGAGAGATCATGTCATCTAAATGAAACGCTAGTTCTAACTGTTTGGCTATTGGCCCCTTGTCTGCACGGTTGGTAGGGTAGACATTTGCCTGAAGTCCGTGTTTAGTGAGCCACTCATCTATATAGTGAACTTCGCGATCATACCTCGCAGTTAGAATAATGAACTCGTGACCGGCTTCAATTAGTCGTTGCATTACTTCTATCGAATTTTTTCGAGGCGCGAGCCGAAGAGAAAGCTCTGTTTCTAGAACTTCTTTTACGAGATTTTCACTGACTTCTTTCCCGATAGTGGAGGCTAGTGTTTCACCCGATTTTAGCTTTTTGTGGTGACGCTCATGGACTAAATCCTTTAGAAGTGATCGATAGTCATTAAGTGTGTCGTCAAAATCAATTCCGATTTTCATACCGGGCCATCTCCTTGCTAGTGATTATCTTCAGGTGTAAATGTTAGGGTTCTATTAATTGGGTCGAGAAGTCTCGTCCGGTGATTGTAACAATTGAACCGTATTACCATCAGGGTCTCTGATTGTTGCTATCCAGCCACCCCATGATTCTTGTTCCGGCTCACGAATGAATGTGATTCCAACAGTCGACAAGCGCTTTGCGGTGGCGTGGATATCTGCAACATGGAAGTTAATCATTATGCGATCGGGGTCGGTGTTGTCGGTTTGTATTTTAGAGTGGACACCAATTGTCAGACGAATGTCTTTTTTGTCTCCTGGCCACTTGAAATTAACAAAATATTCGCGCTGATGTAGAGGCACTAAGCCTATTTTGTGTACATAGAAATCCTCCATGCTTTGAAATCGCTCTTTGGATGTCCAGATAATTATTCCGGCTATTCCAAACGGATTAATTTCAGACATGACGCGATGGTTTTCTAACTTGCACTTTTTGCAGCCACATATTCAATCAGAGATTTGGTTGGGACACCGGAACTCCCTTTAATGCGAATCCCAGAATCACTTTTTGCCGACATCAACCCAGCAATATCAAAGTGAGCCCACGGATTATCTCCGACAAATGCTTCTATAAATTTGGCCGCAGTAATCGAACCTGCTAACCGGCCGCCTGTGTTTGCTAAATCTGCTACCTCACTTTTAATTTGCTTGTTGTAGTAATCATCAATCGGCATTCTCCAGATTAACTCGCCCGTGGATTGAGCTACCGAGTCGAGTTGGCGAAATAAGTTATCTTGGTTGCAAAAAACTCCAATCCGATAGTCTCCTAGAGACACACTCATGGCTCCGGTCAAAGTTGCCACATCGAGTATGACTCCGGCATTTTTTACTTTTTTAGCATAGGCAATGCCGTCTGCCAGAACTAGCCTGCCCTCAGCATCTGTATTTATAACTTCAATCGACTGGCCGTCCATGGCATAAACGACGTCACCTGGTTTCGTTGCACCACCTCCGGGCATATTTTCGGTGCAAGGCGCAATTGCGACCACATGCGTCTTAAGCTTCAAGCGAGCGATAGCGCCGATTGCCGAAATTACCGTCGCCGCACCGGACATGTCATATTTCATACTTTCCATACCGCCTGGAGGCTTGAGCGATGTGCCACCGGTGTCAAAGGTTATTCCCTTACCTACCAGAGCAATTGGTTTTCGCGGGCCACCGTTTTTATATGTCATGACTATGAATTTCGGTGGCTGGTGCGATCCGTTTGTTACAGAAAGGTATGAACCCATTCCTAGTCGCTCAGCGTCAGATCTTTCAAGAATTTCGATTTTAATATCGGCCTGATCTGCGATCTCTCTCGCACGCTCGGCGACGATGGTTGGAGTCATCAAATTTGCTGGGGTGTTGGCGAGATCTCTTGATGTGTTGATAGCTTCGCCTATTATCGATCCCCGAGTTGCGCCTTTGGCTAATTGAGAAGCCGGTGCCTTTGTTCCGGTAGCGATTGTAATATTGCCCAGAGTGAATTTAGGTTTATCAGCTTTTTTTGTGTGATGGGTATCAAACCGATACTGACCAAGTATTAGTCCTTCTGCAGCCGCTTGTGATCCAAGTGACGCTGATTTGAGAGCGGAAACAATCGGATCTATCGTCATCACCACTTCGCCGGCGTTTGCAGCACGCAGTTTTCTTGATAAATTTCCAAAAAAGTCACGAGCTTTAATTTCTGTGTAATTAGATGATTTACATTCACCAGCACCTGCTATTGCAACTCTTTTGTAATGAGAATTTTGCACGGGTAACCAAACCAACTCACCCAAAGCGCCGGTCAGCGAGCCATTTGATTTCAACACGGCTAGTCCGCCCTTAGACAAGGTGTTAAGTTTGCTTAATAAATCACCCTTAAGCGCATCTCCCCTTTTTATGGTGACGACAAGGGTGTCTCCAGAGAGGGTTAGCGGAGATTTATTGCTTGTAAGAATTTGCGTATTGGGTCCGGGCATAAAGTTTATCTTTCTTACTTCAAATATTGAAGATTTTGCTATCGGTTGGTAAATTTATTTTACAGTGAGTTTAGCTCTTTAGAAAACCATGGGAGCGTACGGTATTTTACTAGCGGTTTGAAACGTCATTGCTAGGACTGAAGAGGATTTATGTTGAGATCTAGCTTGCGCATTACTAGTAAATTGCTGGATCTAGGTTGGGTAACGCTGGGTTTACTTCTATATTTTTTGGTCAGAGGTTCAGTCGTTGACAGGCAGACCCAAGCAGAACAAAACTCTGAGGTGATTATCAACCTTGAAAAAATGATGGGTTTATTTTTTGAGCCACAACTCAATCAGTGGACTGCTTCGAGTGAGCTTGCCTCTCATATTTTTAATAATGTTTATTTTTGGTTTCATTTTCCGGTGATTGCGGTCATGGGTATTGTGTTTTCGATAGTTGCTCGTCCGACATTTGTGCTGTTGCGAAACTCTATGCTGCTCTCTGGTGGTATATCACTAGTGATCTACTGGCTTTTTCCTGTTAGTCCGCCTCGCCTTATTCAGGGGTACGATTTTGTGGACACGATGGGCTTATTTTCGCAGGTGTCTTATCAGGCACAAGAGTTCACTCCATTTGTAAATCAATACGCAGCGATGCCGTCACTGCATGCAGGCTGGGCACTACTGTTAGTTTTAGCGGTAATGAGTAGTTTCAAAAGTACAATTCTCAAACTTTTTGTCATAATAATTTTTTTAGGTCAGCTTGTAGCTATTATTTGCACGGCTAATCATTTTTGGCTAGATGGATTGATAGGGATGCTGATCTGTCTTGTAGCTTGGATCGGCGCACTCTTGTCACGCCGGATGTTATATTTTTGATGATGTAACTCGTATGGATTTGGTGCACGATATACAGTCATAAGCTATTTCATGGGCGGTTTTTTTGACAACGAATCTATTTTTGGATACGGATGTGGCGGTTCTCCTTCCCTCTCTGGAAGTGAGTGGCGTCAAAGTGCACTCGTTTCCTTTAGCTGCTGCTGATGTGTCCAATCTCGCCGATGAGAATTTGCTAACTGTGCCATACCTGTTTTCCCTAGTAGGGCCTTATTCTGAGCAAGTTATTGAGGATGGGCTATCGAGACTACTGCACCGTTTTAATTGGAGTGCAGATTCGGCGCTTTGGGTGCGTTGCCTTGAGGGACAACTGCCCCCTAATTTGAGAGACGAGACCGGGAGCGATTTGCTGCAAGATGCAGTAGAGAGATTTTTTACTAAAAAAGAAATGGATTTGCGCGTCATAGGAACAAATAAGGAGGCGCTTTCAAGCATTGCTGCTGGCTGGCAGGCGAGGGCTGTTGCTGAGCTGCTAGCGGATGGGGAATCCGGAGCAAATGCGGCGCTTGCTGTGGAAGACATGAAGAATGCACCTTTTTGTTGTTCTCAGATTTATTGCCTGTTTGAGTCGGCTTCTTTGCCTGAGCGACACGGGTACGGAACATTTCACCACTCTAGGTTCATAGGGAAGTTTAAAAATCAAGAGCTTAGAATGCTTACGTCCGACTGGGAGCGCCCTAGTCGTTCTAGGCTTTTGCAGGAGCTGCGCGATTTGGCGATCCGTGAAATACAAAAGTCACACATTGGTGACTCGGTCGAGTTAACGATTGTACATTCTGGATCTGATCAGGCATCGGAGGCTTTGGCCTATTCGATCAATAAAACAGTGGACACTAGTCGCTTGAAAACGATGGTTACGCCTATGACTTTGAGGTCAGCCACGTTGTATGGTCCAGATGCGATTGTTGTTGGATGGAAGTGCTTTAATACCTAATACCATTCCGTTTCTATAACTCGACCTGCGTGAGAAGCTAGGGCGCTAAGAATTACTTCATCATCTAAATTGAAACCCCTGTTGCCTTTACGGTCTGTTGCATAGAGTGCCCCCCTTACTGACCCCGAGACCCATATAGCTACACCGATCATTGCCGTCATTTCCGGATGGTTGCTAGGGAAGCCAAAGGCTTTTGCGTGATTTTGAACATTTTCAAAGTGTACAGGCCGTCCGTCTAATCGCAGCGAGCCTAGAGGCCCATGCCCCTGAGGTGGAGTGGAAAGCCGAGCGAGCTCTGAATTACTTAATCCGGATGTAATAAATCCTTCTACTCGATCATGTTTGTCTGTGATGGATAGAGCTACATATGTTGCGCGAGTAAGCTTTTTAGACAGATCTGCAACAAGTTGTAAGGAAACGTGTGGTTGGCGCTTGGGGGGCAGATTTTTTAGACCCTTATGCAGCGCGGCAAGCGCGCGGCTTTCTGGGTCGCGTTTGATTTTACGTTCCAATGATTCGGACTCGGTTGTGATTTTTTTAGACAAGCATTTATCCGTATATGTGTGTATCTACTATTTTAGTCTTTACTGAGGTATTTATCGATCGATTCATAGATTTCTTGGGTTATGTGATTTTGTTCCAGAAGTCGCCTTGCTAAGTATGAGATTTTTAGAACTGCGTGAACTCGTACGCCAAATTGCTCCATTTTCTTAGCTACTCCAGCTTCTCGATCCACTAACACAATTGCGTCTGACACAGTAATTCCCATAGATCTGAGTACGGCGACAGTTTCGCGGAGTGATGAGCCACCGGCTGCCAAATCGTCAATAACAAGAGCGCTTTGACCGGGCCTGTATGAGCCTTCAAGGTAGGGAGGTTCTGCAAGATCTGCAGGAATCCGCGGCGGTCGTATATAGAGTAGAGGCTCGTCGAGATAGAGAGACAGAGCTGTTGCAAGATGTAACCCACCAAAGGGGATTCCTGCAATAAAGTCGAAGTCGCTGAGATGTTGGCGGCGACGCGTACGTAACATTTCAAGTTCAGTCGCAATTAAATGTGCCGCTGACATCAGCACAGATGGCTTCGAGATTATTCGTTTTGTATTAATGAATATTGGAGAATTGCGAGTCGCATTGCCTTCTGAAAATTCACCAAATTGAAAGGCACCAAGATTCCAAAGCTGCTCAATTAAAACGTCTTTATCTTGGTTAGCTGTACTTTCAAGTTGGTTAAATGCCAATGCCAGAGTTCCAAACTAAGGATTTACTAAATTCGGTGGAGCATGTCCTTCTATTGTCGCAATGATACTGTCCACAACTAAACTTGACATAGCCAAACGAGTTTCTAGTGTCGCACTGCCGATATGTGGCGTGATCGTACAATTCTCAAGTTCCAGGAGGGCATGATTCTCTGGAAGTGGTTCCGGCACCATAACATCGATTCCGGCTCCAGCGATAGTTTGATTTTTAAGGGCACTTATCAAGTCAGTCTGGTTAACCAAGCCACCTCTTCCGGTATTAATGAAGATTGCACTTTTTTTCATTTTAGAAAAAAATTCCGAGTCACAGTAGTATTGAGTATTTTCCACCAGTGGTATATGCATAGAAACGAAATCGCTTTGTTCAAGTAATGAATCTAGATTTGAGCGTTTGCCGGGAAAGTTTTTTTTCTCGCTGGTTCCATGATACAAAACATTCATTCGAAAACCAGCAGCACGTTCGGCAACCGCGCTTCCAATTTTTCCTGGTCCGATAATACCTAGTGTTTTGTCGGCCACGGATGACCCTAGCATCCAAGACGGATGCCACGCACCCCATTTTGATTCTCTAATTGCTGAGTTAGCTTCAAAAAGCTTTCGGGCAGTGGACAATAGTAAAGACCATGTGAGATCTGCTGTGGCATCGGTGACAACATCAGGCGTGTTGGTCACAAAGATTCCTCGAGCACTGCAAGCGCGAACATCAATATTGTCAAAGCCAACGCCCAATTGAGAAACTATCTTTAAATGTGTCGTGCCGTCTAAGACTTCATCATTAATTTGCTCTGCAATGGTAGTTATAACGCCATCAGCGGTCTTAATGCTTGCCTTCAGCTCCAAAGGCGTAGGAGGTACATGACCTGGCCATATATCAAGTTCAGCTACCTCAGCAAGGCGACTAAGTGGGCTTCCAGGTGAAAGTTCACCTGGAAGCATGCGTGCCACAAAAATCCGTGGCATGCGAGTGTTTACCATTTTCTTCGGCTAGAATCGCCACCTTCGTCACGATTGCTGGATCGCCTATCGTTCCGTGGGCCCCTATCGTTTCGTGGACCCCTATCGTTTCGTGGACCCCTATCGTTTCGTGGACCCCTATCGTTTCGTGGGCCCCTATCGTTTCGTGGGCCCCTGTCAGGGCTACCAGTGTCATCGGATTCGGCACCTGTTAGGCCGACCCGACCTTCTGTGCCGACAAGTCCAAGATTAATGCGTCCACGATCGTCGATTTCATTAATTCTTACCTTTAACACGTCTCCAACATTGGCAAGTTGTTCCATTTGCTGGTCGCGAGATTCAGCGAGCTCAGATATATGCAACAATCCATCTTTTCCAGGTAGTAGCTCTATAAATGCGCCAAAATTCATGAGTCGTACGACTGAGCCTTCAAATTCTTCACCGACTTCGAGCTCTCGAGTTAGCGCATCTACTTTTCGCATAGCTGCTTCTAGTGAATCACTGCTCTCACCACCAACATAAACGGTACCGTCTTCCTCGACATCAATCGACGCAGAAGTCTCTGCAATAATTGCATTTATGTTTTTCCCACCGGGCCCAATTAGCGCGCCTATTTTTTCAGGATTGATTTTCGCGACCGCGATTTTTGGTGCATGCAAGCCAACCTCGTCACGAGGTTCAGCCAAAGCTTCGTTCATAGCATCTAAAATAGTCATTCGGCCAATGCGCGCCTTCTCGAATACTTCGTTTAAGAAATTGGACGGAAGCTTTTTCAGCTTTATATCTAACTGAACAGCCGTGACTCCAGCAGATGTACCTGCAACCTTAAAGTCCATGTCTCCTAGCGCATCTTCAATTCCGGCGATGTCGGTCAGTATTTCGTATTTACTTGCATCCGAATTTGATACCAGCCCCATTGCGACACCTGCTACTGGCGCCTTGATTGGAACTCCAGCATCCATTAATGCCAGAGTCGATCCGCAGGTCGCAGCCTGAGATGTCGACCCATTTGACGCAAGCACATCTGAGACGAGCCGTATTACATATGGGAATTCATCAAATTCTGGGAGAACGGCCTCAAGCGCTTTTTCAGCAAGCATGCCATGACCGATTTCGCGTCGACCAGCTGTTCTAAGAGGTCGGGCCTCACCAACTGAATAAGGAGGGAAGTTGTAGTGATGCATAAACATGTTCCATTCGCGTGGAGCGATAGTGTCTACGCGAGCTCTGTCACGCAAAGATCCGAGAGTTGCTACTGTTAATACTTGCGTATCACCCCGCTGAAAGAGTCCGCTTCCATGAACTCTTGGAAGAACATCTACCATTGCGGAAAGTTCACGGATCTGGTCAGAAGTTCGATCGTCGGCTCGCTTTCCTTCGTCAAGAATTCTCCCACGTACGTATGTTTTTATTGTCGATTCTGTTTCAGCACGAACGGCTTTGGCATCTAGGCTTTCTTCGTCAGCGCCTTCTTCAATTAATTGAGCATGTACTTTTTTAGACATTTCATCCATGCCTCTAAACCCGTCGCCCTTGACTGCATCAAGGATTGCCTCTGGATTACCTAGTAACATATCTTGAATACGGGAGCTCAGAGAGGCATCTGTTTCAGCTGGAATCCATTCATCTTTATCAACACCAGCAGCAGCGACAACTTCTCTTTGGAGCGAATTAAGCTCTTTACAAATTTCCTCGGCGTATTCTATCGCCGCGATGAGATCTTCTTCAGGAATTTGCTTTGCACCCGCCTCAATCATAATCACAGAGTCGTCATTCGCGGCCACAACAAGATTTAGGTCACTAGCATCAATTTGCTCATATGTCGGAAATGGAATTAGTTCGCCATCTATACGACCCACTTGTACAGAAGAGACGGGGCCCTCGAACGGAAGCGGTGACATATTGATTGCTGTTGATGCAGCTGTTGTGGCGAGCACATCAGCTGGGTGAGCTCGGTCCGATGCAAGAAGAGTATTTACTAGATGAACTTCACGTCGATAGTTTTTGGGAAAAAGCGGTCTGATTGGTCGGTCCGTCATTCGGGCCGCAAGCGTTGCATCAGTGCCAGGTCGACCTTCGCGCTTGAAAAAAGAACCGGGGATTTTTCCAATTGAGTACATGCGCTCTTCAAAATCAACGGTCAGTGGGAAAAAGTCCGTACCTGGCCTTGATTCACCGTCGCAAAGTGTTGTGAGCATAACAGTGTCACCATATCGAATGGTCACGGAGGCTAGCGCACTTTGGGCGAGTCGCCCTATACCAATTTCAAAGGTAGCTCCTCCGATTTCTCGAGAAAAGATTTGTGTTTGTCCACCGGTAGTATTACCAGTAACAGTTAAGTTAGTCATGTTTATTTATTTCCTTACTATTTGTTCAATCATGATCTGTTTTTTAAATTAAGAATTAATAGGAATTAACTTTGTGGTGTCGAAGACTAGACTAGAATCAAAAAATTAATGAGTGATGATTACTCGCACTAAGTGAGCAGGGTACCTTAGCGGCGGAGTCCAAGTGACGCTATGATTTTGTGATAGCGATCGACGTTTGTTTTTGACAAGTACCGCAGAAGTCTGCGTCTTTGACCCACGAGTTTCAACAGCCCGCGACGGGTGTCGTAATCATGGATGTGCACGCGCAGATGTTCAGTCAGTGAAGATATTCGTTCAGTCAAAAGCGCTACTTGAACTTCAGTGGATCCAGTATCACCTTCTTTTTGTCGATAGGTTTCGATTGTCTGTATTTTTTTTTCGTCAGTCATAGTAAATTCGAAGCATCACAGTCCGTTGCTATTGCTTCCGATTGTCGAACGCAGAAGTTTTCAAGCGTAATCGACTTAGTATTTCCTTTTCTTTTCGTTTTCCTTAATTTGTATCAGCTAAAACTCTATCAGTTAGCTATGATACGTGCGAACGGTCAGGGCATTTTGTTATTTTGCCCTCAGTTTTTCGTGAGTATGGGATATGGTTCGATGATATTAGTTTCGAGCTTTAAGTGATTAAGGATGTAATTGTATGGCAGTAGTTTATCGTCCTAGAAGAATGCAATTCGGGGTATTTTTGGCCCCATTTCACAGGGTTGGCGAAAACCCGACGTTAGCTCTCGATCGAGATATTGAGCTGATCGAATTGTTAGATAGTCTGGGGTTTGACGAAGCATGGATTGGTGAACATCATTCGGCTGGGTGGGAATTGATAGCTGATCCTGGATTAATAATTTCAGCAGTTGCACCCCGAACAAAGAGTATTCGACTCGGTACGGGAGTAACATCACTTCCCTATCATCATCCATTGATGGTGGCAGATCGTGCAGTTCAGCTAGATCACATGACTAGAGGTAGAGCGATGTTAGGTGTGGGGCCGGGTGCTTTATCTTCCGATGCATACATGATGGGGATAAATCCAGCCGATCAGCGGCGACGTATGGACGAAGCATTGACCGCTATAAAGGCTTTGTTTGCGCAGGAGGCGCCAGTAAATATGGAGACGGATTGGTTCACTCTTAGAGATGCAAGATTAATGTTGTCTCCCTACTCAAGCCCGCATCTTGAAATGGCGGCAGCTCATATAGCATCGCCGGCTGGACCGACCGCAGCGGGCAAACACCAAATTGGAATGATTTCGATAGGCGCGAGTGCCGGAGGGGTTTCTAATCCTGGAGGGGCAAACTCGTTGGCGCAGGCTTGGCTTTGGTCTGAAGAAGCTGCCGATCAGGCTGGGGTTACTCCGCCATCACGGGAGAAGTGGCGAATAGTCATACCATTTCACCTGTCGGACTCTAAGACTGATGCGTTAGCGCAAGTTAAAGAAGGTTCAGCTAGATATAATGTGGACTATTTTCAGGGCACTTTGGGACGAGCATCATCAAAAGACGAAGAAGATATTTCACAGATTGTTGACCGGGGGGGCGCCATCGTTGGAACCCCCGATGATGCAATTAGGACTATCGAGGAATTAGTCGAAAGCACAGGTGGCTTTGGCGGATTTATGGGACTAGCCCACGAATGGGCTAGCTCTGAGCATACCAAAAGATCATATGAACTTTGGGCCCGATATGTCGCACCACATTTTCAAGGCCAGTTGGATAGCGTGAGGGCATCTCGTGATTGGGTGGCGTCGAATTTGGAGGCTATTAATCGAGGCCCGAAAGGCGGTGTTGTTGTTAAAGCCTTTAAGGATGCCGGTAAAGCTGTACCTGACTCAATTGCTTCAAGGAACACTCCAGGGAGAGCGTAGTTAGTCAAGTTGTTGTAGCTTTTTGTCCTTTTCATCCACAGTATGCTCGGTATTTTTTCTGAGTTCTGAGAGTCTGTCTGACAGTTTTTCATCGGAATTCGCCAGTATTCGGGCAGCTAGTAACGCAGCATTTCGAGCATTTCCAATTGCGACTGTTGCAACAGGAACACCTTTTGGCATTTGAACAATTGATAAAAGAGAATCAAGGCCATCGAGCTGATTTAGCGCCACAGGGACGCCAATTACCGGCAATGTTGTAACTGAGGCGAGCATGCCAGGTAGATGAGCAGCACCACCCGCGCCAGCGATGATGACTTTTAATCCTCTTTCCTTTGCTTTTTCGCCATACTCAATCATTTTCTGCGGCGTACGATGTGCAGAGATGATTCTAAGTTCGTAAGCTACACCCAGTTCATCTAAGCACTTTGACGCTTCTTCCATAATTGGTAGATCTGAGTCGCTTCCCATTGCTATACCAACTTCGATATTATTTCGGGTCATTAAACCTATCCTTACTTTTAAAGGTGTCCTACACCAAGCGGTTAATTAATTTTTGAGCGCTTTCGTATATGGTTTCAGGGCTGTCTCCGACAGCTGTGATGTGCCCCAATTTTCGTCCTGCGCGAGCTACCTTCCCATAGAGATGAATCGCTGTGTCATTTGAATGATTTAATGGCAGCCGATCACTCGGATCGGCTTCACTGGAGCCAAGTATATTGAGCATCAGAGCAAACTTGCTGGTCATAGTTGTAGAACCAAGTGGCCAGTCCATCACTCCACGTAGGTGATTTTCGAATTGTGAAGTTATCGTACCGTCAATCGTAAGGTGGCCACTATTGTGAGGACGCGTCGCTACTTCGTTAATGAGAATAGTGCCATCTGCCTTAAGAAATAGTTCGATAGCGATAATTCCGCCGGCTTCTGTGAACTCTGCCACATTGACCCCAATTTCCCTAGCATTTTCCTCGACTGCCTCGCTTATCCGAGCTGGCGCTATCGCCTCATGACAAATTCCATCTTCTTGACGAGTTTCGATAATCGGGTAAGTTTGCAGCTCGCCTGAGGGTCGCCTAACTACTAGTACGGCTAATTCTCTTTCTATTTCCACGTGTTCTTCCACATATAGATTTATGCCAGCCTTTTTAGTTTCAGCCAGTAGCTTCTCTGCAGCTTCTATATCCCCAATTATCCATACGCCGCGACCGTCATAGCCGCCCGTAATTGCTTTGGCTGCCAATGGCCAGCCATGATGGTGTCCGAACTTAACAAAATCATCTAATGTGTCAATTTTGCTGAAGCTTGGCACTGGAAATCCAGCAGCTTGAAAAGTTCTGCGCTGATAGAGCTTATTTTTGGCAAATTGTAAAGTTGTCGGAGTTGGTTGCACTTTAACCTTGTTTGCTAGCAGATTTTCTAAGCCAACTAGATTTACCAATTCGTGGTCGAGTGTCACAAAGTCGCACTTTTCACCAAACGCAACTATTGCATTTTCATCAGACGGATCACCAATTTCTACATGTGGTGCGATTAATGCGGCTGAGTCAACGGGGGTTTTTGCAAGTACGCGGACATCAATATTTAGTGGGATGGCAGCCTGCACCATCATTCTTGCGAGTTGGCCTGCGCCCACGATACCTAATATTGGTCTATTCGAATTCACAGTGATTCCTGATCTGAAGGAGCGACTATTGGGATGCCGTTTCGTCGAAGTCTCCAAATTCCTGATAAATCTTCCAGCGCAGTTTGAATAATTTTTACTCGGGTATCGGTATCCTCCTCCCAGCGTACAGGAACCTCCTTCATAGCTATTCCGTTGTGTTGCGCAATTATCAGCAACTCCGAATCAAAAAACCATTGAGTATCAATTACTTCGGGTAATAGTCGTGTGGCAGCTGAATTCGACATAGCTTTGAAACCACATTGTGCATCGGTAACTTTTAAGCCAGCTAGAAGGCGCAACACTAAGACATAACTGCGGCTGATAAACTCGCGCTTAAATGAGCGTTTTGTCTTAGCATCTTTGTGCAATCTACTTCCGTAGCTAATTTCCGAGTCACCACTTACAATTGGTTCGATTAACTCAGTAATGTGATTGATATCGGTAGATAAATCGATATCCATGTATGCGACAATATCAGCTTCAGACGTGAGCCAAACTGTTTTAAGGGCTATTCCACGCCCTTTCACTCCGATATCGTGCACGGTTACCAGATCTCCATAGGTAAGCGCGAGTTTTCGAGCGACGGTGAGCGTATCGTCCGTGGAAGCATTATTGGCGATCGTTATTTGCCAGTCGTATTCTGGATGATCAAGGCACCAGTCTCTAAGTTTTGATACGGACTCTGGGAGTATTTGCTGCTCATTATAAACAGGCAGTACCAACTGAACTTTAGTCATTCTCAGGTTGCTTTCTAGACGCTGCCAAAGCCTTCGAGGGGCACTACAAATACGACCACACCTCCGACTCGAATATCGATCATCTGTGAGCTTGGCCAGTCTGGCTCAGAGATGAAAGGTAAACTTGCTGCTGGCACGGACTCAACGGATTCCGGAAAGTTTTTACGTAGCATACCTAGCAAATCGCCGACTCGATCGTCATTGAGGGCACAAAAAATTGTTGTGGATCCCTTTCGTAAAAAGCCACCACTGGAACTGATTTGGGTAGACTGATAGTCGTGTGCGACTAGCGCTTCGCTCAATCGATCAGCATCCTCCTTCGGGGCAATGAGAATACACAACTTAGTGGTTTGATCGTCCATTGGGAAGTTTTGCTGAGACATAATTCACCTGTCACTTAAGAATTAAGATTCCTTATAGATCATAATGCTTCGACCAGATATTTTCCCACTTTCGAGCGTAGTTACTCCCTCGTTTATTGAGTCAAGGCCGTCATATTTAACGCTGATCATTTTTTCAAGCGGAAGAGCCCCCTGCTTATACCATTCTATATATTGTTTGAAATCAGTCATAGGGTGGCTGGTGCCACCAAGAGAGCCGATGTAATTTCTTTCTCCGGTCAACAGAGCTTTGGCGTCAATAGTTGCATCAGTTTGTGGTACACCAATTAAGACCGCAGTACCTCCACGATCACCGCCACCAAGGACTCCAGGGCGCACTGCGTTAAGAATTTGTCGCATAGTAACTTCGTATCCGATAGCATCAAAGGCAAAATCAACGCCACCGCTGGTCATATCAACAATCGCCTCAACTGGATCTGTTTCGGACGCGTTTATAGTGTCGGTAGCTCCAAACTCTCTGGCAAAGTCCAGTTTTTCCTCTGATAAATCAACTGCGATTATTCTTTCTGCGTCAGCAATTTTGGCTCCGGCGATTGCGTTGATACCCACTCCCCCGACTCCAAAGATAGCCACGGTTGCGCCTGCTGGGACTTTCGCTGATCCCAACACAGCGCCAACTCCGGTAACCGTTGCACAGCCTACAATTGCCGTTACATCAGTGGGCACGGTTTCATCAAGTGGCACCACCAGCTGCTCGTGTGCTAAAACATGCTCAGCCCACGTATAAATGCCTCCGCTATTGGTCTTTCCTTCAAATTCCCAAGCAGCACGAAACGCATTTCGATCTCGGCCCGTTTCGGGAGTTACATCCCGCGGTACCCAAGTCAGCATTACGCGCTGCCCTTCCTTCACATGAGTTACTTGTGATCCCAAAGCGATAACTCTTCCAGTTGCTTCATGGCCCATAAGTGCCGGCGTAGGGGTTTCTGGATTGTGTAGAAGATGCAATTGGCTGTGACATATACCGGACGCAAATAACTCGACCAATACGTCGGTTGGGCCTGGATCAGGTAGGGTTATCTCGGTGACGGTCAAAGGTGAACCGTGCTGGGTGTGCACCGCTGCTCTAGTAGTAAATGCCATTTATTTATTCTCTCTCTTTTCAATCGCTGATTGTGATGTCGGCATACCATACATGGTTAAAATGATTTATGCAGAAAGTATTTTCTATTGTGAGAGTCTTGTGTGGCTATGATCGTTGCTTTAGGGTACTCTTAGCATTCTGATATACAACTTAAGGTTACTGTCAGGGGGGAAGTCGTGTCAGCTCAGTTTGGGCGCCTAATTACAGCTATGGTCACGCCTATGCGCGAGGATGGTTCCGTTGATGTCGAATTGACGGGCATATTAGCTAAGGCTTTAGTGGATGCAGGTACGGAAAGTATTGTTTCGACTGGATCTACCGGTGAGGCTGCTGCCTTGACCGATGAAGAAACAATATCTGTTTGGAAGGCAACTAAGGACGCCGTTGGCCCTGATGTTGCTGTCATAGCGGGATCGACAAGTAATAATCATCGTCGCTCGGTGGAGTTAACACAGCACGCCGAAAAAATCGGACTCGATGGCATATTGCTTACTGCCCCTGCTTATTCGAAGCCTCCGCAAAGCGGCTTGATAAAGCATTTCACATCTATTGCGGAATCAACCTCGCTCCCTTGCATGCTTTACAACATTCCTGGTCGGGCGGCTGTAAATATTTCAGCTGAGACGATTTTAGAGCTTGCCAAGATTCCAAATATTATTGGTGTCAAAGAGGCTTCAAATGATATGGCTCAAATTGGGCAACTTATAGATCAATCCCCAGAAGGTTTTTCGGTGTGGTCTGGTAATGATACGGATACGCTAATGGTTATGGCCATGGGAGGCTATGGAGTAGTTTCGGTTGCCGGACATGTCGTGTCACCTCAGATAAAAAAACAAATAGAGTCTTCAATTGCCGGAGAAGTAGATGAAGCGGCTAGAATTCATCACGAGCTAATGCCGCTGATTGACGCTCTTTTTATTGAAAGCAATCCGATTCCGGTAAAATATGCTTGCGCTAAGGCAGGAATTTCTGTTGGCGAGGCGAGATTGCCATTGATGCCTTTATCAAAGGAATCAGTTGTCATTCTAGATCGTGAACTAGATCGCCACTCTCTGACCTTGGGCTAATAACAGCTGGCTTATTTAAATAGGGATACATCTTGCAATCTCAATACGAAGATACGATTCTTTATCCATACGCCTCGTCAACCTTTAGGTTGGCAGATGAAATTGTCAGGTCTTTTTCTGAATCCAGTGGTGTCAATAAAGTCGGGGTGGCGGGACCGTTGGCGGTCGGAGAGCATGACGGATATGATGAGATTCAGATTGTGGTATCGAGTGCAAACCCTGAGTTTGTAGTTGGTCTATTAGACGATCTTTTCCCGGTTCGTTATTACAGACAATTTTCACATATGGATCAACCTAGCGGACGGTTTTGGTTGCATGATGAATCACCATTTAATTTCGTTGCATTGGCTTTTTACTCAGAGTTAGAATTTACGGCAGCGGCCAATAATGGTGAACTTGTGCACGGGCCCCCTTTTCAAGAACATGTTTTTTCTGGCGAGAAGAAAACAATGCACCCCCGTGGATATGAAGTTCCGGACACGTCACGAGAATCGACGTTATCAAAGAATCTAGAACCTACTCTTGATGCGATTAGATCAGTAATGCGCGGTACTGGTGAAATGGCTAGAGTGCGTGACTGTGTTCTAGAATTACAGAGTGTTCAGGGCCAAGCCAGATCGCTTTCGCCAGCCTTGAGCACACTGCTAGAAGATGTTATTCAGATTGGTGCCAGACTTATCAGTATTGACATTCAAAGCCAGAAAAGTTAGGAGGCTGACGATGGCGAATTTGGTAGTAAGTGGCGATGGCCGTATGGGATCTATGCTTATTCAAGGCCTGGAG
>CAJXBM010000017.1:0-36978 GCA_913051185.1 uncultured Chloroflexota bacterium
GAAACCCAAAAGGCAAAGTGAGCTGCCAAAGCAATTCCAGATAAAAACATCAAACACGTAACACCAATTTGCAAGGTCTTGTAAGAATTTCTTGAGCTTACAAGTGAAACGGCAATCATTATCGGCGCAGCAATCACGAGGCGCGAAGTAGCAATAAAAAGAAAGGAGGCTTCATCTGCCATCCTGATTAACGGACCAGCCCAACTACAGGCAAAAATCCCGATCGCGAGAATCAATATTTGATATCTGTTCATAGGTTAATCAGCATGATAGATGTATGAGTCGCAACACAACAAATTTCCCTGAGTTACCGATATCCTACTGTGAGGGCATACCCTAGTCATTGTGCTCAAAGAAAGGCTCTAATCCATATGTCACGTCTAACACGACTCACACCTGAAATCTTGACGGTAGAACAAAAAGAAACTTACGACGCCCTCACAAATGGGCCAAGAGGCGCAAATATGATCCAATCAGATGGGTCATTGGGCGGCCCATTCAATTCGATGTTGCACTCTCCGAATATCGGGATCGCGCTGCAAGAACTGGGTGCGCGCCTCCGTTATGGCACAAGCATTCCCCGCCCATTACTTGAACTGGCAATTATCACCATCGGAGCCCACTGGCAGGCTCAATATGAATTTTGGGCGCATGCAAGAATGGCGTTGGAAGCTGGTGTCAAACAGGAGGTAGTTACCGCAATTCAGCTCGGTGAGAAACCAGACCTTGATGGCTCGGAGGCTCTAGTTTATGAATTTTGCATACAAATGATCGAAACTAAACGTATTCGTGAGGATACCTATCACGAACTCGTTGAAACTTTAGGTGAAGCCGGGATAATGGAGATCGCAACCCTAATTGGTTACTACTCGGCGATTTCCATCATATTAAATACGTTTGAGATACCGGTTCCCGAAAACTCAACGGCTCCATTTGAAAAGACATAACACTACTTGCGGGTGATACTAGTAGGTAAGACGAAGTCTAGAAAAATCCCTAAATCGTATTCTAGAGTCAGAAAAAGTGAGGCCACCAAATGACGGACAGCGAGATAAATTGGAACGAATGGACCGAACAAGCGACTGAATGGCTTTCCTCATATATACGAGTGAATACAGTCAATCCTCCAGGCAATGAAACAATTGCCTGCGACTTTATTGGAAAAATTCTTGACGCCGAAGGAATACCCTACCAGCTCTACGACCCCGGTGATAATCGGGCAACTCTTGTCGCCACACTTAAGGGAGATGGAAGCCGGGGTAAATCTCTCATACTACTTAACCACACGGATGTTGTTCCGTTTGAAATTGAAAACTGGACAGTTGACCCACTCGGCGGTGAAATTCGTGATGGCTACATCTGGGGCAGAGGAGCCCAAGATATGAAAGGTACCGGCATCGTCGAGCTTGTTACGTTTCTCTTGCATAAGCGACTTAATTTACCACTCAAGCGAGACCTGGTGTTTATGGCTGTAGCTGATGAGGAAGCGGGTTCAGCGTACGGAGTCGAATTTCTCGACAGAGAACACCCTGAACTTCTTGATTGTGAATATGTAATTAATGAGGGCGGTAGCGGCAGCACCGAAGTACTAGGCGTTGAGCGTGATGCTTTTAATATAGGGGTTTCAGAAAAAGGCCCGCTCTGGCTCAAATTGACAGTTGAGGGTACCCCAGGCCATGGGTCCGTACCCCATAGCGACAATGCAGCAGACCATCTGGTTCGAGCAGTAAACAAAATTCTAGATTGGGATCGACCATTCGATATAACACCCGAGGTCAGAAACTACTTTGAAGCTATTTATGAGGCTGGCATACTTAAAGATAAACCTACTGATGAAGTCCTAAAGGCTTTGGCAGCAGATAATCCCAGAATAGACTCAATGCAAAAAAATTCAATTGCCTTGACTACTCTGCGTTCCGGGGTGAAACATAATGTCATCCCCTCCGACGCTGAAGCTACCCTCGATTGCAGACTTGTACCAGGCTATGACCCTGACAAATTTGTGGGCGACATGCTCGATGTAATTAACGATGATCGCATCAAAATCGAGCGAGTATTTCAATCGTCAACGCCTGCTTCACCAACCAATACAGAACTTTGGGATGTCATGTCACGGGAAGCGCGTAATTTGGTTGAAGATGCATTAATTTTACCTGGCGTATCAACCGGTTTTACGGACTCACGAGTATTTAGACGCAAAGGGATGACTGCATACGGATTTAGCCCGTTCTTAAGTGGTCCGAGTGAGGCTGGACGAGTGCATGGGCATGATGAACGCTTATCGATTGATAATCTACATCTAGGAATACAAATAATGCACGCGACTGTACGCGGAATTTGTGGCTGAATACTTTATTAAAATTTCTATTATGAGAGGTGAAAAGTGACTCTTAGCGCAACGAAGTCAATTCAGATCATACTTATTATTTTTACATCGATAATTCTATCGCTGTCCTGTCAAAATCAAGAAGAGCTGCAAGAAAAATCGCCGAACAGTTCAGAATCAATAACACCGAAAGTTGTAGCTACACAAAATGCCCCGACTAGCCCAATGCTCGCAGTGCTAGTTGAAAAAAATTTCACCATGTCGGACAGCGAAATCGACCGCACCGGAGCCTATATTCCACAAAATGGTCTACCAACTTTGGTATTCAATTCTGCTGTTGGTTGACTGAGCTGCAAAAGCGTGCGTGCCGTCGTGAACGGTATTCGATTCGAAACACAAACTCTCATGAATTTCGTCATTCTTGATATCGCAAATAGAGACGATAGCAAGTTGGCCAAACGACTTGGAATTGTGGGGTTCCCGAGGATATCAACAGTGGCATCCGATGGAGTCACTGTTCTTGATAGACACGCAGGTTCGATAACCGAAAAGCGACTACGCCAATTGATTGATCAAGCAATCAACTCAGACTCATAAGTAGAATCTCTTTCAGAAAGAAAACACTTTGTACAGGTACCTAATGCCGGATAAATATCACCAGCCACATCCTGGTTTGGAAAGTACATCCAAGATCCAGCTGTCTTCTCCGCGCCTGTATACTCTTGGACAAATGGACACGACTCGAGATGGAGAACTAGACCGCCTGGGTCGATATTCAACCAACATGCTTCATCAGTTTTTTCCATTAACCTATCCTCTAGAGAAGAATATCAGCCTGACGGAGAAAAATTAATGAATGAACATTGGACATTCGAATCTCGCAGATCTCCTGTGCTCGGGATGCGTGGAATGGTGGCAACTAGTCATCCACTGGCCTCGAACGCAGGCCTAAATATTCTTAAAAAAGGTGGGAATGCTGCAGATGCAGCTATAGCCACTGCAGCCGCGCTAAACGTGGTCGAACCTACCTCAACGGGTATCGGTGGTGATTGTTTCGCACTCTATTACGACGCAAATAGTCAGGAAGTTTATGCTCTAAACGGCAGTGGACGAAGTGGTGAAAAACAGTCAATTCAATCGATGACCGATCTCGGCATTAATTCATTTCAAGACAATGGCGTATCCACCTCAGTCCACGCTGTCACGGTTCCTGGGGCAGCAATGGGATGGTTTGACACCTTAGAACGGTTCGGCCAGATGAAACTCGCCGACGCACTGAAACCTGCAATTGAATTGGCTGAAGAGGGAGTCCCGATTACTCCCGTTATAGCAAAGCTTTGGAGCGATAGTGTAGCTCTTCTAAAATCAGCAAGCCCTAATAGTAGCGAGCTACTTCTTGATAATTCGGCTCCAAGAGCAGGTGATATCTGGAAAAATCCGAACTTGGCTCGTGTGTTCAGAGAACTCGCTGAAGGTGGGCCAGAGGCCTTTTACCAAGGACCGTCAGGAAAAGCAATTGTTGAGATAGTGGCTGACCTCGGTGGACATATTACATCTAATGACTTAGCAGCTCATGTATCAACTTTTGATAAGGCCATATCAACTCAATATAGAGATTATCGGATATGGGAGCATCCGCCCAATGGCCAAGGTGTCGTTGCTCTGATCGCCCTAAATGTTCTAGAACAGTACGAGATTGGCAAAATGAATCGCAGAGATCCTAATCTCCTGCATTTACTCATAGATACCATCCGATTGGCGTTCCGTGATGGAATCGATTATGTGGCCGACCCAGCTTTTGTAGATATTCCAATAGACACATTACTCTCTGCCGAACATGCTTCGGACTTAAACTCACAGCTGGATTCTTCATACTCAATAGCGCCAAATGAGGGACCAGAAAAAACCTCCGATACTGTATACCTCAGTGTTGTAGACGGAGATGGCAACGCGTGTTCCTTCATCAATAGCAATTACAGTGGATTCGGAACCGGAATCATACCCAAAGGGTGCGGATTTACTCTGCAGAACCGTGGATCTGGATTCAGTCTCGATAAGACTCATCCTAATAGGCTGGAGCCGTCTAAACGTCCGTACCACACCATTATTCCAGCACTTATTACCCATGCTGATACTAATGAACTTTTCGCGAGCATCGGAGTGATGGGTGGTTACCATCAACCACAGGGCCACGTGCAAACAATGATCAACTTGATTGATTTCGACATGAATCCACAAGCCGCATTGGATGAACCTCGATTCTCAATTTACAGGGATCCCCCATGGGGCATGGTATCTATTGAGGACGGAATTGCTGACAGCGTGCTACTCGAACTTACCAGGCGAGGACATAAAGTCGAAAGATCAACGGGTGCATCAAGACTAGGCTTATTCGGACGTGGACAAATCATTGTTCGAAATCGATCGACTGGTGTCCTGTGGGGCGGTTCAGATGGACGAGGTGACGGAGCTGCGATTACTTGGTAGGAGTTTGCCATGCTGGATGTTGAATCAAATAAATATACCGTAGGAATACTGCATCCTGGCATGATGGGCATATCTGTCGCGGCTTCATTCATAGAGGCTGGTAATGAGGTTCTTTGGGCATCTGATGATCGAAGCCTGGAATCTAAAAATCGCGCCAAAAGCTTAAATGGTTTCGAAGACACTGGCTGGCTTAATGGACTTGTAAATAGAAGCAAACTCATCATCTCGGTGGTACCACCTCACGCGGCCAAAGATGTAGCTTTTGACGTGTCTTCCCTCGGTTACAGAGGGATTTATATCGACGCAAACGCAATATCCCCGGAGACAGCAGGACAGGTAGCTCAAGAAATACAGTCTTCGGGGGCAACCTACATTGACGGAGGAATAATTGGTCCGCCGGCCGACAAATATGGCTCCACGCGACTCTATTTGTCGGGCGATGATGCGGCTTATGTAGCCAACAAGTTAAACGGTGGAGCGCTAGAAGTAGTTCCGCTTCTGGGAAGTAATTTGATGTCTGCTTCAGCCTTAAAGATGGCTTATGCCGGATGGACAAAAGGAACAAATGCTCTACTCATTGGTCTTATGACATTGGCTAAAAAACAGGGAGTACTGACGGAATTATTTGACGAATGGGACAAATCACAACCTGGGCTTAGTCAAAAAGTCGATTCACTCGGGGCGTCTGTATCAAAGGCCTGGCGTTTTTCTGGCGAGATGGAGGAAATAGCGGACACCTTTGAACATGCAGAGCTGCCCGATGGATTTCATCGGGCAGCTGCCGAAATTTATCGTAACCTGGGAATATTTAAGGACTCGACTAGCCCACCAGCCAGAGAAGATCTAGCACTTGAACTGATCCGAATACTTGAATTACAAGGGAAAGGCTCAGATGAGCAAAAATAATGTTGTCATACTCGTCGCGCTTGAAAAAGAAGTATCACAAAAAGATCTTCCGCCAGAAGTTCATCTGCGTTATACCGGCGTGGGGAAAATAAATGCGGCTATCACCGCGATCGAAACAATCCTAGAATTCGAATCTGATTTAGAAATAGTCAATATCGGTACATGCGGTTCGGCTGTGCATCCCCATGGAACAGTTCTTACATGCACACGGTTCAAACAAATGGATATGGATGCTACCGCGGCTGGTTTAGAGATCGGCACGACACCATTTTCTGACTATGCACCCGTTATTGAGTTTGGCGATTCTACAGCAGCCCCAGTTGTATGTGGTAGCCAAGATAAGTTTGAGACAGATATTCCAAACACCGTGGACTGCATCGAGATGGAGGCGTTTGCCATAGCAATAGCCTGTAAAAAATATAATGTTCCATTCAGAGCCTACAAAGTTGTTTCTGATCAAGGTGGAAATCAAGGCCATGACGCTTGGCTGAAATTCCTAGAAGATGACATGCCAATCGTCATAAATGAAATTAGAGAACTCTTGTAAATTACATGGTTAAGTCGATTCCGAGTACACTTTTATCTAACCTAAACACACAAATGAGGAGATATCTATGATCACAATTTTCGCTAAGTTGCAGGCGGCTGAAGGAAAAGAAGCCGAATTTCGTTCTGCAATCGAAACAATGGTTGCAGCAGTGAGTGACAACGAGCCTGATGTTATGAAATACGCGCTCCACGAGGTAGATGGTTCGCCAGGCACATTTCTACTGCATGAAGTGTATGCCAATGATGAAGCACTCAAAGCTCATAGCCAAACGGATCATATGAAGGCATTCGGACAAACCCTAAAAGGAATCTCCGGTGCAAGACCTGAAATCAGTAGAGTCACAGAAATCACTGACGTACAAAGATAATAAATATCTTAGTAGACCTCTTGCTCTGTTATTCAATAACGGATATCGCTACGTGCGAAGGATAGTTCGTCGAGTGATGAATAATGTTGTTGGCAATTTGAGTCCGAGTATGCCGACCAATTTCCTCTCCAGTATTCGGATTGGGATCAAATCTGGGAAATGAGGAACTCGAGACTAAAACGCGTATTTTATGACCTTGCTTGACCAAGTTACTTGTCGGATATAGCGAAAACTGAACCTCAACAGGTCCTGAGTCATCCAATAATTTGGGTGTCGCTAAGCCTTCACGGTAACGCACACGAAAAATTCCATCGGAAATGTTCAGTTTATATCCATCCGGCCAATCGGTAGATTTTGGATACTCATCTTGAATCATTACAAATAAATCAGTGTCTGGCGCGTCTGATTCCATAAAAAGTCGAGCTTCAATTGGCCCTGTTATCTCGATATCTTTGTCTAGTGAAACTGACTCAAACATCAGAACATCTTCTCGATTCTCAAGAGGGCCATAGGGTTCAGTAGCCCCTAAAACCTCAGGGGTTGTGACTTGATCGGATCCCCCCTGAATAACTTGTACACGCATGAGGGTGATAGGAGTCGCAACCGGAGTTCTCAGCGGCGGAATCATTATTTCATTGAGTGATGACGTATTAGCTGAAACCGTTGGTAACGGGTTAGACGGATCATATCGCAGCTCAGACCAACTCTCTTCGACATCTGGCCGCAAATTGTTCAACAGCTGATCTGAGTGAAGATAGAAATTCTGAGTTATCGTTTCGACCGGCGGCCAGATGTCGCTCGTCCGCCATGCCCCCCCATGCAATATTCGTCCTTGTGAAGTCTTCTGGCCGGTCCCATATCCCATGACGAAATATCGTATCCTCGCTAAATCATTAATAGCTTTGTTTGACTCACTGGGTAGCCAACAATCGAACCAATTCTTCACTTCCGCAAGGTATGAATTGCCGAGTCCCACGACCGGCTTAGCAAAATCTCCTAAATCCACCGACCCTGCGATTTGCGAGTCAATATTTCCATCACCATGCGTCCATGGCCCCATTAAAAGATATTGATTTTGTTTTTTTTGAGATAAAGCTAGAAAGTTCTCTATCGTTGCTCGAGTGTACGAATCGTACCAGCCACCGCAATACATTGTCGGCACGTCAAGGGAACTGTCATAATACGGTTCGAAATTCAAACCTTTTTGAGCCCAGTAGCCGTCTGCATCAAGGTCGTAATCGCCGTGCACATACAAATCTTTTGCCCACTGGTCATATGTGGGGAGCCCTGACAAAGGTGTCTCATCCGGCCCGGTTCCCCACGGTAACTTTTTCAGCCAATCGTACATATCTACACCATTTTGGTATAACTCACTCTGTAATTCAGGGTCGCGGAGAGCCTCCGGAGAAACAGCTCCATGGGTCACTGCCCAAGTAAGCCAGCGCAGTTCCATCACACCATTATGTCTGAGCGAGCTGGTGGCTCCATTCGATGCTCCTTGCGTGACCCACATTGCTGAAAGAGCCTCAGGGCGTTCTAAAGCGGCTGCATTCTGAACCCACGCTGAGTAAGAAGTTCCATAGGTACCAACTCTTCCATTCGAGTATGGTTGCCCAGCAAGCCACTGAATAGCGTCATATCCGTCCGGACCTTCGTTCGCTAACAGAATAAATTCTCCTTCGGAATCAAATCGGCCACGGCAATCTTGAATCGCAAATACATAGCCGTTTGCAGCCCAATACCTTCCCGCTGCGCGGTAACGCGCATTTTTCCTATCATAAGGAGTACGCAATAATACGATCGGAAAGTTACCAGCCAAAGGAGTGCCATCATCATTAGCTGGACGGTAAATATCTGTGGCGAGCTTGATACCGTCGCGAGTCAAATGATCGGTTGAAGTAATATTGAAAATAGACATAAGCCACATAATAGCTCGTTATAGATATTTTAGAACTAGACCCGATGACAGTAACTCCATACGTTAGGAATTTTTATTAATACCTCTCTAAGCGATTGGCTACACTCTCTAGAACCCAGAAGCTCAATTCCCACCGAATATTATTCATTAATTCCAAAATGGCGAAGTGGAAATATTCCTTTCGTAAACACTCCTTACGACTACAGACGCAGCGAACATTTGCTACAGGCAAGCGTAATTGAGTCGCTGGCAGCCAACATTGCGCTGAATCAAAAAGCGACAATAATCGATCTAGGTACCGGGGATGGTTGGCCATCACTCCCTCTAGCTGATATCCGCCAAAAATCACACGTATTAGGAATCGAAGCGTCAGAACAGCGGATCGCACAGTCACGACAAAATCTTTCTGCCTCAGGCCTAACCAATGTCGATCTACTTGCAGCTGACATAAAAACAATTCCGATCCAAGCAAACACAATTGACGGTGTTGTGGCCGCCTTCGCACTAGAGGAAGCACAAGATGTAAGACAGGTCAGTCAAGAAATATTCCGGGTGCTAAAAACTGGTGGGTTCTTAAGATTCATTCATCAAGTATGGAATCTTTCGGCACCGCATATAGAAACTATTTCTCTGATTCAAGGGATAAATAAAAATCAGCAACTTGTCCTACTCTTAGTTCACACAATAAGACAGGAGAAGCCCAATCGTGAAATTCGAACAGTTCTAGTACTGGATTCGTCTAGCAGCACCTCTGAGATTCACCAAGAGCTTTTAATGGAATCAGCTAAATTGCCTTCACAGTACGGTGAAGCATTGCTCGATGCCGTAAGCAGTGAAGCTATATTTACAAAAAAAATAATCGACCATCTCGAAAAGTTAAAGAGCGATTTATTTACCTACGAAACAAAACGATATACCACCGGAGATCTAGTCCACTTATTAACTGAAAGCGGTTTCACCGATATCAATAATACTAAAATTCCTGTGGTCTCAGCAGAAGACCAATTCAAAATATCCAAGGGCTCAAAAGATGTCTTTCAGATAACATCAGAGAAATTAGGAAGGCTAAATTTACCCGGTGAGGGGGTAATAACTGCCTACAAATCTAATTCTGTCACCTAGAGTGGCGCCGGCAAAGCACTAGATCCCATTAAGTATTCATCCACATGTTTTGCTGCCGTTCGTCCTTCGGCAATTGCCCAAACAATCAGTGACTGACCACGAGTCATATCACCCGCAACGAATATCCCGTCCACGCTAGTCATCTTATTTGACCCAGCTGCGACATTACCTCGATCTGTTATCTCAACACCCAACTGTGTAAGCAATCCGTCCTGTTCAGGTCCAATAAATCCCATGGCCAGCAGCAATATATCGACATCAACCTCAAACTCAGATGACGGGATTTCCTGCATAGCCATAGATCCATCATCACCCGGAACCATCTCTACTCGAACCGCATGGAGTTTCTTTAATACACCATTTTCACCCGACAGGCTCTTTGTCATGATGCTATAGTCGCGAACACCGCCTTCTTCATGAGCAGAAGAGACTCTATAAATATTTGGATATGTCGGCCAAGGCTGGCCATCGGCACGGGACTCCGGAGGACGAGGTAACAACTCATATTGAAGCACCTCACTCGCTCCCTGACGAATTGCCGTACCCAGACAGTCAGCTCCCGTATCACCTCCACCAAGAATAACTACTCTTTTATTTTCCGCGGAAATATAACTGATATCTGATAAATCGTCTCCAGCATTCTTTTTATTTTGCTCTGGAAGATAGGTCATTGCTGGATATACTCCCTCAAGTTCCCGACCTTCAACAGGTAAATCTCGAGCAATCGTAGATCCGCCAGCCAAACAGATAGCGTCAAATTGTTCCCGCAAAGTATCACCATCTATATCCACACCAACATTTGTTGACGGCTTAAAAATGACCCCTTCAGCCTCCATCTGGCGAAGACGTCTATCGATAAATTCTTTTTGCATTTTAAAATCTGGAATACCATATCGGAGCAGTCCGCCTATGCGATCTGCTCGCTCAAAAACAGTAACCTCATGACCAGCACGAGCTAGCTGCTGAGCAGTAGCAAGTCCTGCAGGCCCCGAACCAATAACTGCAACTTTTTTGCCGGTTTTAGTTTTCGGTGGTACCGGAACAACCCAGCCTTCAGAAAACGCACGCTCGATAATCTCGACTTCTACCTGCTTAATAGTCACAGGGTCTTGATTGATACCCAAAACGCACGACGCCTCACAAGGTGCTGGACACAGCCGCCCAGTAAACTCAGGAAAATTATTAGTTGCGTGGAGTCGATCAATTGCGTCCTCCCACTTTCCTCTGTAAATTTGGTCATTCCAATCGGGGATCATATTGCCTAATGGACAACCCTGGTGACAGAATGGAATTCCACAATCCATACAGCGCGCAGCCTGATCCCGCAAGTTTCCCTCAGGGAACTCCTCATACACCTCAAGCCAATCACCCACACGCTGACTTACTGGGCGCCTAGTAGGCAATTCACGGTAAAATTCCAAAAATCCAGTCGGTTTAGCCATTAGGTGTCACCAACTCTTCCGACGCATTTCTTGCGGCCGCCTGTTCATCTAAAACGCGACGATATTCAGTAGGCATTACCTTCACAAAAGATGCCGCTGCATCTGGCCAGTTTTTCAAAATATTTTCAGCCACTGTACTATCGGTATACTCTTGGTGACGCTCTAATAAACCCTTCACCAAATCAAGATCTTCAGCTTCATCTAAGCGCTCAAGTAGGATCATTTCCATATTACAACGAGAACGAAAATCTCCGTCAACATCATATACATAAGCAATACCGCCACTCATTCCGGCTCCGAAATTCCTGCCGGTTTTACCAATGATGACGACCCTGCCGCCCGTCATGTACTCGCAAGTGTGATCTCCCGTACCCTCAACAACAGCCAGCGCACCGCTATTTCGAACCGCAAACCTTTCACCCGCAACTCCCCTAAAAAATCCTGCCCCACTAGTCGCACCATACAAAGCCACATTTCCAATAATGACGTTTTCTTCAGGAATAAACGTAGATTCTTTAGACGGGAATACAACTAATTTGCCTCCTGAAAGTCCTTTACCGACGTAATCGTTAGTATCACCTTCAAGACTCAATGAAACTCCAGATGGAACAAAAGCTCCAAAACTCTGACCAGCTGAGCCAGTAAACTTGATATTTATAGTGTCATCAGGTAGTCCAGTATTACCGTATTTCCGACTAATTTGACTACCTAAAATAGTTCCTACTGTTCTATTGACATTTGATATCGGCATGTCAATATCAACAACGGATCCGGAATCAATAGCACTCTCTGCCAGTACCAATAACTTCTGGTCCAAAGCGTCCTCTAGTCCGTGATCCTGCTCTATTATGCAGTGCGTCGCCACGTCAGAATCTACATCCGGTCGATAAAGTATCGGACTCAAATCCAAACCGCCAGCCTTCCAATGATCAATCGCTTCGTACATATTTAACAAATCGCTACGCCCGATCATTTCATCAAATTTTCGGAATCCAAGACGAGCCATATACTCCCTGATTTCTTCTGCTATGAAATGAAAGAAATTTTCAACATGATCGGCTTGTCCTTCGAAACGTTCTCTCAACACTGGGTTCTGTGTAGCGATACCAACTGGGCAAGTATCGAGGTGGCAAACACGCATCATCACGCATCCCAAAACCACTAAGGGTGCAGTCGCAAAACCAAATTCTTCAGCCCCAAGAAGCGCACCAATAATCACATCGCGTCCGGTCTTTAATTGACCATCGACCTCAACCACTATTCTGTCACGAAGCTTATTGAGGACTAGAGTTTGCTGTGTCTCCGCCAAACCTAGCTCCCATGGAACACCCGCATGTTTTAATGAAGTCAACGGACTTGCACCGGTCCCACCATCATGACCACTGATCAACACCACGTCCGACTTAGCCTTAGCTACCCCAGCGGCGACCGTTCCGACTCCAACCTCTGCTACGAGCTTGACCGAAATTCGTGCCTGTGAATTAGCATTTTTTAGATCATGAATAAGTTGAGCCAGATCTTCAATTGAATAAATATCATGATGAGGCGGAGGACTGATTAACGGCACCCCTGGAGTGGAATTTCTAACCTCAGCAATCCACGGATAAACCTTATGCCCGGGAAGTTGGCCACCTTCTCCCGGTTTAGCTCCTTGTGCCATCTTAATTTGGATTTCGTCGGCATTTACCAAATATTCGCTAGTGACACCAAATCGGCCTGAAGCAACTTGTTTGATTGCACTTCTCCTGAGATCACCATTCTCGTCAGGGGTAAATCGTCTTCGATCCTCTCCACCCTCGCCAGTATTACTTTTGCCGCCGAGTCGATTCATCGCAATCGCAAGAGTTTCATGTGCCTCGGCACTGATCGAACCATAGGACATTGCACCAGTTTTGAATCGTTTGAAAATCTCGCTTGCTGGTTCAACTTCATCAATAGGTATCGAATTTGGTGACTCTTTGATCTCAAATAACCCTCTCAACGTGGCCATCTTTTTGCTCTGATCGTCAATCATTTCGGTATATTCGCGAAAAATCTCCATCTTGCCAGTTCGTGACGCATGTTGAAGTTTAAAAACCGTATCTGGATTAAATAAATGATGTTCACCGTCGCGACGCCACTGGTATATACCGCCCCAATCCAAGTCCACAGGACCACCCTCACGATTCGGAAATCCACGCTGATGACGACCAAGCGCCTCTTGGCCGATTTCAACAAGTCCTATACCTTGAATTCTGGAAGCTACTTTAGTGAAGTATGTATCTACCAGTTCAGAATTGAGTCCAATTGCCTCAAAGATCTGGGCACCGCGATAGGCTTGCACCGTCGAGATTCCCATTTTTGACATCACTTTCACGACACCTTTTTTTACCGATTTTAGATAAAAATCCTCAGCCTCTTGAGTGGACAACTCCGATGAAATATAACCATCCTGCTTTAATCTCGACAAAGAATCTAGTGCTAGATATGGATTAATCACATTCGCACCAAAACCTATCAACAGAGCAAAATGGTGTACTTCACGAGCCTCACCTGTTTCAACCACGAGACCGACTTGTGCACGTTTTTTTTCACGGACTAGGTGGTGATGAAGTCCAGAAATTGCCAATAATGCAGGTATCGGTGCATGCGCCTCATCAACTCCGCGATCCGACAAAACCAAAATCTTCGAACCTGATTCAATAGCACGATCTGCGTCAATAAATAATCGTTGCATCCCTCTTTCAATACCCTCATCGCCAGCGTCTGCATCAAAAAGCATTGACAGGACTGTCGTTGCAAACCTCTGATCTGACTGCAGTCCAGTAATTTTAGACATCTCAGTATTATCAACGATTGGGCTTTTCAACTTCACTAAATCGATGTCAGGAAAATTTTGATCAAGCAAGTTACCTTCTGGTCCTAGTACTGTATCTACAGCAGTAACAATCTCCTCACGAATTGCGTCCAATGGGGGATTGGTTACTTGAGCAAATAACTGCTGGAAGTAGTTATACAAAAGATTATGCTCGTCAGATAGAACAGCAAGAGGTGTGTCAGTACCCATTGACCCGATAGATTCTTCCCCACGCGACATCATAGGACCCAATATGTACTTCAAATCCTCAATGCTGTATCCAAAAGCCAACTGCTGCTTCAAAAGCTCATCATTCGAGATTGTAGATTTTGAAGTGCCTTCCGGAATATCCTTAATTTCATGCAGGTGTTCACTATTCCAGTCAGAATACGGTTTTGATGTGGCCAAAGCGAGCTTCAACTCTGAATCATCGATAATCCGCTGTTCTTCAAGGCTGACTAAGAACATCTTCCCTGGTTCTAAACGTCCCTTAAGTAATATTCTGTCTGGTTCAATTGGTAGAACTCCAACCTCGGAGGCCATAAGTACTAGGTCATCCTTCGTAACTATGTAACGAGAGGGGCGAAGTCCATTCCTGTCTAGAACCGCTCCAATTGTCTTGCCGTCAGTGAATGCAACAGATGCGGGACCATCCCATGGTTCCATAACAGTAGAGTGGTACTGATAAAAATCGATTTTCTCTTGCGACATCGATTCATGTCCGCTCCATGCTTCGGGAATGAGCATCATCATTGCGTGAGCGAGGGGCCAGCCAGCCTGTACAAGTAATTCAAGGGCATTATCCAGCACCGCAGTGTCACTACCAGCCTCATCAATAACCGGAATAATCTTTGCAATATCGTCAAAAAGAGGTGAATCAAACAATGCTTCACGTGCCCTCATCCAATTCGTATTGCCGCGTACCGTGTTTATCTCGCCATTGTGAGAAATCATTCTATATGGATGTGAGAGTTTCCAACTCGGGAACGTATTCGTGCTAAATCGAGAATGCACCATCGCCAAGGCACTTTCTACTCTCGAATCATTTAAATCAGGAAAATAATCGCCCAATTGATCAGGTGTCAGCATCCCCTTATAAACAATTGTCCGAGAGGAGAAACTCGGGTAATAGCAAAGATCTTTGTCATACTCCGCCGAATCAATTTCCTTCTCAAAAAGCTTCCGGATTACATATAACTTTCTTTCAAACGCATCCTGATCTTCCATACCTATGTCGCCAACGAATACATGCAATATGGTTGGCTCAGCTGCACGAGCAGTGTCACCAATATCGGCCAGATCTGGATCCACTGGAACATCCCGCCAGCCAATCACTTCGAGCCCTTCAGACTCGACTAATTTGTTGGTTATCTCCTTGACCGATGCAAGCTGAGTTGGGTCAGTTGGGGCAAATAACACTCCAACACCATACGTGCCTTCGACAGGCAATGTTATATCTGCATCTTTACAAACCGATCTAAAAAATTTATCTGGAATCTGTAGTAGTATTCCTGCGCCATCACCTGTGTTTTCTTCACAGCCACAGGCACCCCTATGGTTTAAGTTTCGAAGCGCTAAAAGTCCATCCTGCACTAATTTGTGCGACCGATCACCTTTCAAGTGAGCCAAAAAACCAACACCACAAGAATCATGCTCAAAATCTGGGCAGTACAGTCCTTGTTGCGCTGGAAATTTCACATTTGTCATTACATGGTCCTTATACCAACTACCTAAAAAAACGATCCACTTAGTGAAAAGTAAATGATTACGCCAAGTCAAGCCCTGTCAGGCAGATCTTGTTGTAATTCAGCGTCTTTTCGACATCCCAAAGCCTTCTTATAGAACGCTTCTAAAAAATATATTTGTCCGTCACCGAGCCAACTTTTTAAACTCTACTTAGCTGGAACGGACAATGATTATACCCTTAGTCGACCATAATCAACAATAGCTCCGCCCTCTCCCTTATCCGCTATAACGCAAAGCTTCAGCTACCGGAACTTTTGATGCAGCACGAGCAGGAATCAGTGTCATTAGCGAACTGGCCAAATAAGCTGCGCCAATAAACACCAATATTCGCAGCCAAGGGACATCAAAATTACTCTCTAAACCTGCGGCAGCAAATTCAGGCGAAGTTAAAATATTGTACGAAATCGCATACCCGAGACCCAAGCCCAATAAAATACCTGTTATCGCAATAAATGAAGACTCAAGAAAGAACGATAAGCCAATTAGTCGAGACCTATAACCAATCGCGCGAAGCATCCCTATCTGCTGCCTACGTTCTGCTACGGTACGGAAAGAAATAACGCCAAGTGCCGCTATTCCCACTATTAATCCAAGTGCAGTAAACCCTTCAAAGAGGGCCGAAAAAGCAGCATTTTGACTTGCTGACTCGTCCACTTCTTTTCGTATTGATACCGCCTGTACTCCCTGTTCCAGAAGTCCACTCTCTATGCCGTTCGCTAGCCCGATTAAATCAGTGTTGTCGGCGGCTACTACATAGAACATGTCCTTAAATCCTCCCCCGAACACATCATCTACTGATTGTTCGGAGATGAATAATGCACTCCACTCACGCCTAACCTGAGTAGACGTATTGGATATAATGCCAACAATCTCGAATTCTTGTTCCAATCCAGTGAATGGGTCCATAACTGCTACCGCGATTGGCGCCCAACCGGAAGAGTCAATTTCTGACAGTGTGCGCTCGATCCTAAAAGAATTTTGGCTAGTAGGCTCACCAAAAGCGTTCGAACCGTCCTTAAGACGAGACTCATCAATAATTGCGTAACGACTAGAGGAACCGAGTGCCATGAAAACAGCTTCATCAGACTCATAACCCTTTGCCCGAGTCAGCAATTTAAGTTCGTTCGTTAAGATAAAATTCGGATCCATACCCTGAATGCTGTATAAACCATCTCGAGTATCTGTCTCATCTACACCAGTCAAAAGGCCAGTAGCTGATCGTAGAGACGATATGCTGGAAATATCTTCCCGCAATAGTTTCTTATCCATAAATTCAGAGTTCACTAATGCTAATTCAATATTTTCAATTCGATTCGATGGATTTCCTTCGATCGCTATGTCAAATCCTGCCTGAGCTTCCTCGCCGGCAAACACCTGGCTGAAATTATGATTCAAAATTGACAGCACCACTAAGCCAAATACTACCAATGTAAACATTGCTAAAGTCATAGCCGTCCGGAAGCGGCTAGCCAGCGGATAAGCTATTGCGGTTCGAACAGCTGGCATGACTCCTTTAAAGACATTTCTTGCGAGATTGAGAGGCGCTAGTAAAAGAGTTGCGTTATAAACTACGACAAAAATTGACGCCGCAGTTACAGCCACACCTGACACAAAAAACATTTCGAAATTACCGTCGATTGGTTCGTGACCGAGACCAAATAGTGAAAACACACCCTGTACCGGATCATTCCAGCCGTTAGCAGTCTCTGGAAAACCTGGAAGAACGCTAAAAGGAAGTGGGAGTAACCACAGCCATACAGCTATCAAACCAACCGAAGTGAAAGAAAGTCGTGGTGGCGCTCCAAAATAAACAGCAAGAATACCGAGTGAAAATATTATTAAGGTGGTCCCACCTGTGTATGACCACAACTGTGGTCCTATCCATGATGGAACGTTTACGTTATCACCCCAACCACCTAGATAGACACCAAGTGATCCGAAAATAATCATCCAAACAGCCCATCCCGCACCAGATCGATGCGCATTGGACCAGATATTCAATTTGTTTACCGGTCTAGATATAAGCCGCACAAGTGAAAGTTTTTGATATGCGTAGTTGAACAATTTCCTAACAAGATAAACGATCAAAATTACGGCTGAGAGGCCAATAGTTACACCAATCGCTGCACCAATTTGACCACCGAAAACAGAAAAAACCTGTACCGCAGGTATCACAAAGCCTACCAAGGCAATTGTTAACACGAAGCCAATTACTGACCAAATTACTGTCCACGCTACCGACCACGTACTTCTAAAGAGCTCACCAATACCTCCAAGATTACTCTGTAACAGATCGGGCTCTGGAATATCACGGATAGATCGCACGATATTCAAATTCGCTGCACGCCAAGAGGAAAATGCAACAGTCACAAACGTCAAAACAATGCCCACTAAATAGGCAAGCGCGAGCGCTCTAGGATTCACATTCAGTACAATTTCTGTCCCAAAACTCGCAAAAATAAATCCAAGCAATGTAATCATCAGCCATGCTACCAGAACACCAAGAGCTGCCCCTACCAGTGCAGAGCCCACGTTGTAGAGCATTCCTTCAGCGATAAACGCCTGCGTCAGATGAAGGCGTTTCATACCAACCGCTCGAGCCATACCCATCTCTGACCGTCTCTCGGCGGCGAGCATGACAAAGGTTAGGAAGATCAGCATTAATCCTGCTGCGATGGAGAAAAGTCCAAAAATAATAAAGAATGACACAAACACAGAACCGACAAGTGAGCCAATAGCAACCAAATCTTTCTTGTTCTCAACTACCTCGACGGACAGATTAGATGCCCCAATGAGCTCCTCGACTTCTCCACTAACAGTGTCGACAAGTTCTAAATCGTTGCGAACACCGCCTGCTACTGATATCCCCAAGATATTAGGACCTTCCCAACCCGACAAAGTGAGGGCATCATCCAGCAACATCATTACGCCGCCACCTGGCTTGGATCCTGGTCCGGCTTGGTCCTTTGCTGTAAGCCCGTTATCTTTCACAATTGCTGCTACTGAAAACTGATATGGATTATTCTCAACAAATAGTGTCACCAAATCGCCCGAGTTTAAATTAATAGATTCGGCTAGCCTTTCAGACACCACAACTCCACCTGAATTAAGTACTTCAGGATCGAGCAGCTCACCATCAGAAAGCTGCAATTGTTTAAAAACTCTGATTTGGTCGGGTACCACACCGATCAGATAGGCCCTTGGATCAGATAATCGTGCCTGCTGATTTGCTGCAGGTACATCTATTTGTAGTATTGAAGCTATCCCATCAACTCTCGAGTCATCTCGAAAGTTTTCACGTATAACAGAGATATCAGAAGCTTTGATTGAGCGCATACCTTCGCTCTTTTCCTCATCAGGATCAACGATAATATCAATACTCCCGAGCGACGTGTATATTCGGTTCGTGATGGACTGCCCCACTGTGTCACCGGTCACAAGTGCTGCACTAACGATCAGCGTCGACAACATTAAACCGATCACAATCAATACCGTTTGGGATTTTCTCCTCGTAAAGTTTCGTGCACCCAGCCTCACGAGTAAGGGGTTTCGTATGGCAATGTACAAAAGAATCAACACAATCAGCACGGCCATCGTGCCTACCGCTACCAAGTATGTGTCAAGGGAAATTCCAAAAATTGATTCCATAAAGCGCTCCAGTATAGTTGTTCGTCGTAGCTAATTCTTATTCAACTACTATGAATTTCCTCTCGCTCTATCTCGCCATCATTCATATGTATTGTCCGGTTGCAGCGAAGCGCCACCGACCTGTCGTGGGTAACAATCACGAATGTTTGTTGCTGTTCTCTATTCAACTCCTGCATAAGATCCATAATGTCGGAAGCTGTCTTCGAATCTAGGTCACCAGTGGGCTCATCCGCCCAAACAATGGCTGGATTATTGACTAACGCACGTGCAATCGTCACTCGCTGCCTCTGCCCGCCTGATAGTTCAGATGGTCTATGACTGGACCAATCCAATAACCCAACCCGATTCAGTGCATCCATCGATCGTTCACGAGCATCCTTTGGAGACTCACCAGACACCAACAGAGGCAACTCTACATTTTCTTGGGCCGACAACACTGGAAGCAGATTATAAAATTGAAAAATAAATCCCATTCGCTGAGCGCGATATATCGTTTTATCATCATCGGATAGCGAATTAATGTCGGTACCCTCGATCCAGATAGTGCCTTCTGTGAGATCATCTATACCTGACAGGCAATTTAGTAAAGTGGTTTTGCCACACCCAGAGGGTCCCATGACCGAAACCATTTCACCACGGTCCACTGACACCGATACATTCCGCAAAGCTTTGACACTTACTACACCAGTGTCATAAGTCTTGACTAAATTTTGCACATCGATTATCGGGGCATTATTGGAAGTCATCGCGTTTGAACTCCATTCCTAATCCTATTATCTATTGGTCACACCAAGTCACGCTTTTAAGACTAGAAATAATATATTTTGACCAAAGTTTGGTACTGCAAATAAAAATCTCAAATCTCTTTTAGCGGTCACGTTGCCGAATTTTGTCCTATCTCCACTATGAAGTAAAAATCGCTTAAGAGGTTAAAAATTTAATAAGAATGAACGAATCTCTAATTACACGAGTCTTGTGAGTTCAGATAGAAATATCAGACAAATTGCCAGGTTCTATAGCTAGGTCTCCACGTAAGCAACTTTTGCAGCGCTCGTAACTCCCCTTGGATCTTGAAATTGATACGCCATCGAAACCCATCAGGGTCAGTTGTGACTCTACATCGTGTATGGGCAATCCCATCACTGCACATATGCATCCCTCACATTCACTCACGGGATGAAAGTCCAAATCTTGAATCGCATAGGCCCCAGCTTTATCACTGGCCTCGCCACTCACTAAAAAACTAGACACCTCTGAACTAGAATAAGATCGCATCCTGACTCTTGAGAGGTTAGTTACGAGACTTATTGTTAATTCAGTGGTGTTCGAATCCCTTGAAACGACTGCCACTGAAGTGCTGACCTCATGAGTCTTATCCCTTAACCGCGTTAGCATTTCCTCGGCGTGATCTAGATCATCCGGTTTGCCCAAAATTTCTCCTTCAAAAATCACCACTGTGTCAGAAGCAATTAAATAATCAAATGGAATCTGAACCGCCACCGCAGCACGTGCTTTTCTAACAGCCAACAGTCCTGATACGTCGCGGGGAGAAACTGAGTTATCAGTGCTCTCATCCACATCGGGTGAAAAAATCCCAAATTCTGCAATAATCTCGCTCAGTAATTCTCTTCGTCGAGGAGACGATGAAGCCAAAATTACCTTACTCATCTCTATCCTCGAGTGAGCGTGGTTACGCACTCAATATGTTGCGTTTGTGGAAACATATCAATAGGTTGTATCTGGTTTATGCGGAATCCTGCTTCCACAAAAATCTTCAAATCTCTTGCGAGTGTTTGTGGATCGCAGGACACATAGATAACTCTAGACACCTGCGACTGAATAATTGCATCAGTCACACTTGGCAAAATCCCGGCGCGAGGTGGATCAATAATAATCACGTCGGGTGCTGTTTCAAGTTCCTCCAGTGCATCTTCAACTTTTGCGGTCACTCGCTTGACGTTCTGATTAGCTTGTAGATTGAACCGTGCGTCTGAGTTTGCTCCCTTAGATTCTTCAATTGCAATCATTTCATCGACTAGCGGCGCAAGTAATACCGAAAAAGTACCCACCCCAGAATAAGCATCTATCACAGTCTTTGGATTGATTTCGAGTGTGCGCTCTATCACCAAGCCAGCTAAGCGCTCAGCCTGTGAGGTATTTACTTGAAAGAAAGCCGGTCCTGAAACTCGATACTTTCCTTCAATTTTACCGGTGCTATCTATTGATTCCGAAACCGGTACTGAAAGCACTTCGTTGTAGTACTCCTGACCGCTGTTGGGGCGACCACTCCTTCTACCTGGTCTCCACTGAAGTTCTGGCTGAATTAAACGATCACCAGTAGCTTGACCAATCCGAACGGCAAGCTGATGCGTGTTTTTTGTACGCTCCTGTGCCAGTGTCAGAATCTCATTTACATCAGGAAGTGCAATCTTACATTCATCTATTCGAAAAAATCGATGCGTACCTCTCTGCATTTGGCCTACGTCACCGCTCCTTCGCACAGTAAATCGCATATGATTCCGATACTCCCATGGGTCATCCATGCCCCACATATCTCTTACACATTCATCGATCACAGACTGCTCTAGACGTGCCACCCTCCGGAGAGCATCGCAAACAACTTCAGTTTTTAGATCCAATTGTCGGTCGTATTCGATATGTTGGAGCTGGCATCCACCACACCGCCCAAAGTATTCGCAACGCGCAGTTATGCGATCAGATGACGGATCTATAACCATCACAGCGGTGGCTTCTATATAATTCGGATATTCGTCAGTAATCTCGGCGACTACCCGTTCACCAGGTATACCGAATTCAACAAAAACAACTCGCCCGTCGTCTGCGCGACCGACCGCGCGACCACCCGATTCAAATCCAGTAAGCTCGAGCGTTATCGGAGTTAGGGGATATGAATTGACCCGTCGACGTTTACGACGGACCTTGCGCGAAACTGGAGCAGGCCTGCTCGAAGTTGGCCAATTATATAAACTCGCCTTCTCAGTCTGTTCACCAGATATTGGAGCTTTAACCATGAAATCTCTTTCCTCATCACACAGCTGGATACACTGAAAACGTTGATACTTCGTGTCACATGCCATGTAGTAGATAGGCTAGCCTAGAATTAATCTCTATGCAGTCATATTGGAATCAACAACAATGAAGCAACTACTCGAAGATATTCTTACCATACCGACAATTGCGCTCAAAGAACATGCAATTCACAGTGCCTTGGCTCAGTTTGCTGAACGACATAATTTAACATTTCAGCAGGATTCTGCTGGGAACAGCTATATCACCTATCCCGGATCCGAATCATCACCTGCCGCAGGAAGACCACTATTTATTACCGCCCATACGGACCACCCAGGATTCATCGTAACGGAAGTAAAGGACAATCATGCAATCTGTGAATTCAGAGGCGGATTATCAGCCGAATACGGCGAGTCTGAATATTTATGCGTATATCGATTTGGACCAGACGGTGTATCGATTGCCGCAATAGGTAAAGCACAAGTCCAAGAAATACTGTCCCATGGCCCTCCCACGCGCCAAAGAATACAGGGCGCAGCTGTTCTGCCTGAGCCAGGACTCGAACTTAAAGTTGGGGATTTGCTTCTCTGGGACGTTACCACCTTTGAAATTTCAAATGACCCTGATCCCAAGATTCTTGCCCGTCAATGTGACGACCTAATAGGTGTCGTAAGTATTCTGGCAACTCTCAAGAGGCTCTCCGAATCATCATCACCCTACAGCTTTACTGGACTTTTCACGCGAGCTGAGGAAATCGGTTTGATGGGGGCAAGTGCCGCTACTAATAGCTCGATTTTACCGCCTGAGGCCATAGTTATAGCCATTGAAACATCTTCTGGAGCGGGTGGCAGAGCAACTCAAGGTGATGGGCCGATCATAAGAGTAGGTGACGCTGGCTCCATATTTACGACAAAAGTCACAACTTGGATGGAACATACCGCGTCATATCTTGCAGAAAAATCCGATTTTAAATACCAACGGCTTCTAATGGATGCGGGAAGTACTGAGGCTACTGCATTCTTCCGTTTAGGGCTTGATACCGGGGCCCTTTGTGTTTCACTTGGAGCTTGGCACAACGCAGGACCAAATCAAAAAATCGTACCTGAAAACGTAAGTCTTCAAGATACGGAATATTTAGTAGATTTACTTAGCGCGCTCGTGATGACCGTTGATCAGTATGATGAAGCTACCGAACTCAAGCATAAGAACCAAATTCAACACACAGAAAAATCAATAGCCTTACTTGCAGATCATCCGATACAACTAGACTGATTTTTCACTATTAATCGATTTGACCATATCCATCAAAATACCCAGATGTGAAAGTCGCTCTGCAAAGCCTCCGTCCGTCCGAATATCTACTCGAAGAATATCAAGTCCAGCGTCTCTATAAACTCTCAAACGATCCATTATTAAATCAGTCGTACCAATTAAATTACTGCGAGTAGCTATTTCCAGTGGCACCCGACTTTTGGCCTTATCGCGCTCTCCACTCAGCCACAAGCGTTGAACTTCATTGACTTCATCAGCAAATCCCTGCCGCGCCCAGGCATTGTTGTAAAAATTATTAGATTTGGTACCCATAGCACCAAAAGTAAATGCATAACCCTCTGCGTGACCTTTGGTTGCACCTTCCACATCATCGGTTAACTCCAACGCAACCGGAACCATTTTCTCGATGTCATCGAGGCTTCGACCTACTTTAGTAGCAGCCTCACTCATCGGATCGAAAAACACGTGCGCAGTTTCCGGCATGAACGACGTCCCAATCCAACCGTCAGCCAATGCCCCGGTAATCCGTAGATTCTGTGGACCTAAAGATGCGAGCCATATCGGCACATTTCTCGGCTTTGCTGATGGTTTAATTGCTCGACCCTCGCCACCCGGCAGGGGGAGCGTATATAACGATCCGGAATATTCCAATCGATCACCTGCAGCAATCATCTTGATAATCTCAATAGTCTCCCTTGTCCGTGTGACAGGCCTCTCAAAGGGGACTCCATGCCAGCCCTCGACAATAGCAACACCGCTCACACCTAGGCCAAGTAAAAAACGATCATTTGAGATGGATTGCATACCAAGCGCAGTCATCGCTAACGCAGCAGGAGTTCGTGCACCTATTTGTAAAATGCCGGTGCCTAGTCGAAGTGACGTGGTGCTTGAGGCAATCCTTGCGAGGGGTGTTATGCCATCAATTCCCCACGTTTCAGCTGACCATATCGAATCAATACCGAGTTTTTCCACTTCCTGAGCCCAAGCCTCCGCACTCTCCCAATCATCTTGAGATTCTCTATAAAGACCAACCGCAATTCTGAGCATTATTCCCTCCACCTTAGTAATAAAGCGACAGGCAACCTATTTAGTTTCGAAATGACTAAACAAGCCATCACCAGTCGGAACCGGCCTTAGCTTAATACATAACCTCTTCCAAATCATCGCGTTACCTGACATAATGCGGCTTAGTTCAATTACTAGTAGAGCTAGACACACAACAGGAGACCACATGCTTAAACAATTCGCAGTACCAGAAGATATCGCGATTCGTGTACCTTTTACCAAAATGCGATCAGCAGTTCAGGCACTATTCCTCGAGCTTGGCATGAATGAGGGAGATGCAATACGGTCCACGGATACCCTGCTTTACGCCGACGTGCGTGGAATCGACTCCCATGGCGTATCAAACATGCTCAGAGTCTACGTTGCTGGCATTCAGAGTGGAGACATTAATCCTAGACCGAAGTGGAAAATAGAGCGCGAATTTCCAGCCACAGCAACCGTTGATACGGATCAAGGATTGGGCGTTGCGGTAGGTCCTGAACTAATGGAATTAGCTATTGAAAAAGCACGTGTACAGGGAGTAGGAACAGTAATCGCGAATAATGGCAGGCACTTCGGTGCTGCCGCTTATCACGCACAGCTAGCTCTAGACCACAATATGATTGGTCTATCAATGACCGTTGGTGGTCTCTCAGTAGTGCCTACATTCGGAGCTGAAGCGCGAGTCGGACTTAATCCACTAGCAATTGCAGTGCCGACTGATAAGCAACCGGCATTCATCTTTGATGCATCAATGTCTAGTGTTGCGGGCAATAAAGTACGACTGGCCCAACGACTGGGAGAACCGATGCTACCAGGCTGGGTTGCAGAGGCTGACGGTACTCCAATTATGGAATCAAAAGAGTTGCCTGAAGACTTTCTAATCCTTCCTCTGGGAGGTACCCGAGAAATCGGATCACATAAAGGCTATAGTTTGGCGGCGTCGATAGACATCCTAGCGGGTATCCTCTCAACAGCAGGATCAGCATTTCAACGAAGTGAAGGAAACGGACGGGGTATAGGCCATCATTTTACCGCCTTTAACGTTGAGGCGTTTGGAGATTTAGCTGAATTCAAGGCAAATATGGATGAATATCTTGTGGCCTTGCAAGAAACTCCCACCGCGCCTGGGCATGATCGTGTGATATATGCGGGAATAGAAGAACATGAACAAGAGATCGATCGGAAAGAAAGGGGCATTCCATATCATCCCGAGGTTGTGGAATGGTTTGAAAGCACTTTCAGTGAACTAGGTATGTCTAATTTGCTCTCGTAAAAAGATTCTCAGGACAATAAACTAATGGGCAACAAGTGTTAGATGTTAATCTCGCGTAAGAAAATTAAATTAAGGACAATAAAATTATGGCTATGGAAGTTGGCGGCGGAGCAGGCTCGATGCTCGGAGAAGATATCGTTTTACAAGCCGAGGAACTTGAATCACTAGGATACGATTCGTTGGCCATAGGCGAGACAACACATAATCCCTTTTTACCATTGGTTCTAGTCGCCGAGCATACTAAAAAACTCCGATTTGGCACATCGGTGGCGATAGCGTTCCCGAGAGCTCCGCATATTTCAGCAAACCTAGCCTGGGATCTGCAGGCGTATTCTGGAGGACGTTTCGTGTTGGGCCTTGGCACACAAGTGAAAGGGCATAACGAACGCAGATTTTCGGTACCTTGGCACCCACCTGGACCCCATCTACGTGACTACATCAAGTGTATGAGAGCTATCTGGGATTCCTGGCAACATGGGACCAAACCAGACTACGAGGGTGAATTTTATCAATACAAACTCACAAGCCCGATGTTCAATCCCGGGCCGATTGAACATCCCGATATCCCAGTCATTATTTCGGCAGTAAATCCGTTCAACGCGAGGCTCGCGGGCGAAGTGGCAGATGGAATCGCTGTTCACGGGTTCAGTACCTTTCGATACATTCGCGAAGTATTAATTCCTGAGGTTCAAGAGGGCGCACGACGTGCTGGAAAGGATATCTCGAAAGTACAAATTCGCGGGGGTGGATTCGTTGTGACTGCTAAAACCGAGGAGGAATTAGAAAAACAAATAGAAATCACTCGAAAGAGAATATCTTTCTATGCGTCCACACGATCATACTCAAATGTTATGAAGTTACATGGTTGGGCTGATGAAGCTGCCGAGCTTCACCGACTATCAGTCGGTGGGAAATGGGATGAAATGGTCGATGTGGTCACAGACGAAATGATAGAAGAATTTTGTGTTGTGGGAACATGGGATGTAATTGCCGGAAAAATGAAAGAAAAATACTCAGGAATCAACTCCCAAGTATCGTTTCGAGTAGATCCAAAAACACCCGAGGAGCGTGATCAAGTCAAGGAGATTATCGCCGATCTGAAAACCATCCCTACCGTGGCTGACGCCTAGGAAACAGATTCTAAGGAGTTCTAATATGTCTGATACATCGTCAACAAGCCAATTCGATATGCGTCATAAGAGTCATGTCCTAGTCGATGGCCCTGACCGCGCAGCAGCCCGCTCAATGCTCCACTCTGTGGGATATTCAGCTGAAGATCTAAAACGGCCTTTGGTTATGGTTGCCCATGAATGGATTGGAACAATGCCATGTAACTACTCTCAACGAGCACTTGCACAACAAGTCATGGCAGGAATACGAGCAGCTGGTGGAACCCCAATGGAGGTCAACACCGTATCAATTTCAGATGGTGTCACCATGGGAACAGAGGGTATGAAAGCCTCGCTAATTTCACGCGAGTTGATTGCAGACTCAATTGAGCTCTGTGGAATAGGCTATTCATTCGACGCCGCAGTGATAATAGTTGGTTGTGACAAAACAATCCCCGGGGGCGCCATGGCATTAGCCCGATTAAATATCCCTGGAATGGTTCTATATTCGGGTTCAATCGCGCCCGGCAGTTGGCAAGGCGAAGATGTGACAATCCAGGACGTTTTTGAAGGAGTCGGAAGACACGCTGCTGGCACAATGACCGACGAAGAGTTGGCTGGGTTAGAAGCGGCTGCGTGTCCAGGGGCTGGCGCATGCGGTGCGCAATATACCGCAAATACTATGGCTACAGTACTAGAGTTTCTAGGGATCGCTGCGATGGGATCTGGTTCTCCAGGCGCTACAGATCCCCGTAAAGACAATATTGGGGTCCAAGCAGGCGAGTTAGTCATGGAAATTCTTCGCCGCGGCCTTAAGCCACAAGAACTATTAACCAAAGAAGCTTTTGAAAATGGTATTGCCTGTGCCACCGCTACAGGTGGCTCAACGAATGTCGTATTACATCTGCTGGCGATCGCCGCAGAATGTGGTATTGACTTAGACATAGATGACTTCAATCGGATATCCGATAGCACTCCGTTAATTGGTGATTTACGCCCGGGTGGCCGCTATGTAGCTCTAGACTGGGATCGCGCGGGTGGCACCAGGCTTCTTGCAAAGAAACTTCTGGAAGCAAAGAAAATTCATGGAAATCAAATGACTATTTCTGGAAAGACCATTCAGGAGGAGGCTGAACTCACTGAAGAAACTCCGGGGCAGGATGTGATCCTAGACACTGACAACGCACTGAAACCTACAGGTGGCTTGGTAATTCTTAAAGGTTCATTAGCACCAAAAGGATCGGTTATCAAAGTAGCAGGCCACGAACGACTGACGCATCGAGGGCCGGCTCGAGTGTTCGAACGTGAAGAAGACGCGATGCAAGCCGTTCTCGAAGGCAAAATCAAGCAAGGCGACGTATTAGTAATTCGGAACGAAGGTCCAGTAGGTGGCCCCGGAATGAGAGAGATGCTGGGCGTTACGGCCGCCCTTGTAGGAGCAGGCCTAGACGACTCAGTTGCACTCCTCACCGATGGTAGATTCTCTGGTGCTACGAGAGGTTTAATGGCCGGTCACGTAGCTCCAGAAGCCGCAGCTGGCGGTCCCATTGGAGCGGTTAATGAAGGGGATTCAATTTATTTCGATATCCCCGGTCGAGAATTAAATCTTGAATTAGAAGCCAACGAAATCGAAACGCGCTTAGCGGCTCGTGAACCACGTCCGGCAAACTACGATCGCGGCGTGTTCGCTAAGTACGCTAAGTTAGTGTCCGGCGCTGATACCGGTGCAACTACTTGATGGGCCATTAGACACAATCTATTAAGAGTTTTGCAAAAAAGAAAAGAAAAAAAACTGGTACACTTTGAGTTGTGTAACAACAAATTAAAAATTATGGGGTATGCAATATGGATTTTTCGTTTTCACCTGAAGAAGAAAGTTTTCGAACCGAAATACGATCGTTTCTAGATAGCCATCTTCCAAATGACTGGAGTGATCGGGACACGATTGGTGATGAAGGAGCTGAAGACGGGTCATTAGCCAGGACTATCACGAAAGGACTTGCTGACAAGAAGTGGCTGGCAATGGCTTGGTCCAAAGAGAATGGTGGACTCGACGCCACACATGTACAGCAAATGATTTACAACGAAGAAACCACTTACGCTCGAATGCCCGGTGGTGGTGGTATGGGCGTGGCATGGGTCGGGCCAGCTCTAATACTTTATGGGACAGATGAGCAAAAAGAACAATACCTACCAAAAATCACAAACGGAGATGATATTTGGTGCACGCTTTATTCCGAGCCAGGTGCTGGATCGGACCTTGCTTCCTTGCAAACTCGCGCTGTAAGAGATGGCGACGAATGGATCATCAACGGCTCTAAAATATGGACCAGCGGCGGACACTATGCAAATATGGGCTGGCTAGCTGCACGAACAGATCCTAGTGCCCCTAAGCACCGCGGCATCTCTACGTTTGTTATGCCTATGGACGCGCCTGGTGTGTCTGTGAGACCTCTCCCAAACTTAGCAGGCGAGCATGGATTCAATGAAATATTCTTTGAGGATGTGAGAATCCCAGGAGATAGCTTGGTCGGTGTTGAAAATCGAGGTTGGTACCAAGTAGCGACTGCCTTAGATTTTGAAAGATCTGGTGTCGGCGCTTACGCTAATGGAAAGCGGAGCGTTGAAAAACTTGTTTCTGCAGCTCGTGACGAAGAATCACTCGTTCAACAGAATCCAACTGCACGCTACGAGTTAGCGGATCGTTGGATTGAAGTACAGGTAGGATTCAACGTAGCCTATCGTATCCCATTTCTTCAATCACAAGGTATTATTCCAAATCATGAAGCCTCTGTTTCCAAACTGTACGGGTCAGAACTGTCTCAGCGTATTGCCGGAACAGGAATGCATCTTCTTGGAAGCATTTCCCAGCTACGTCCAGGGTCACCATACGCAAAACTCGGCGGGGCTTTTGCTCAACAATACATGACAGCTGTATCAAGCACGGTGGCAGCTGGAACAAGTGAAGTACAAAGAAATATTATCGCTCAGAGAGGTCTAGGCCTTCCAAGAGGATAATCAATTTTGGATTCTTATTGAGACTTAGACTGAGGTCAGATATTGAAAGAAAAGTCAAAACTCAGCAAATTCTACAATGACTGGGGTGGTTTACCCGTCTTTGGGGCTGGTGCGCTAATACTTCTGATAGTGATATGGCTTATATGGTCTAGTCGTCCAGGCTCAACAACAAATGATGAGGCGTTCCAGACAAATAGCTCTTTTCAGGATATACCCACGACAGGAACGGAGCTGGGTAATACCAATGCACCATTGACCATCTGGCTGCATGAAGATTTTCAATGTTCCCACTGTAAGACTTTCTCGGACAATATTGTTAAGCCTTTGGTTGATAGTTACGTCAAAAATGGTCAAGTCAAACTTATCTTCGTGAACACTCCAATCCTTGGCACAGAATCATTTAATGCAGGGACAGCGTCATTATGTGCCGCTGACCAGAATCTATTCTGGGACTATCATAATCTTCTGTTTTTAAGACAAGGCAAGCCTAATTCTGGTGTTTATACTCTCTCCAATTTAGAAAATTTTGCTGATGAATTAGTTGACGCTGGCCTTCCATTAGATGCGAATCTGTTCAGCACGTGCCTAAATTCAGACCAAGAACACGATGGCGTAGAGACCGCTACCCAATTGGCTATTAAAAATGGCTTCACCGGGGGAACGCCCTACACACTAATAGGAAACTACCCTATTTCGGGAGTAGTCAGCTTTGTGGACATTCAACAAATTATAGAAAATCAGCTTGAATAACTTAATCGGTATCTGCTTGGCCTGAGCTCAGGAGAATCTAATATTGTTACAAGGCGCAGCTCTAATAAAATATATTTCTTTGATGTTGAAGATGTCTGGAATAGTCGTGGCTCTATATCTGAGTTATGCAACGTTATTTAATGAGAGTGCACTAATTTGTGGAGAGGGGGGCGGTTGCCATGAGGTTCAAGAATCAGAATACTCAAACGTCGCTGGTATACCTATCTCACTCTTGGGATTATTTATGTATCTGACATTACTAGGGCTACATATTCCTAGAATTCAATACTTTCACAACAGGTTTTTCAGTTTACGTGTGCAGCTAGCAAGAAATATTAAAATATGGTCACTTTTTATTGCAACTGCCGGCACAATTTATTCAATCTATCTCACCGGAATCGAAGCATTTGTCCTGGAAGCGTGGTGCATTTGGTGCGTTGCATCAGCTCTGATTATTTCGATAATTTTAATCTTTGAGATAATCACCATAAGAATTGCAGATAACACTTCGTCTTGAATTGATGATGATATATACTTCGGTTGGAGAACACACATGAGCACAGAACAATCGACTACTAATCACACCCAACTCACAATCGATTTCGCGGATCTTTTCTTAATATCGACTGGGGGAATTGATGTATTTGCACTCAATTGGAATCAGATGGATGCGCCGCCACCATATAACCTCTCTGTTTCTGAAAACGAGTTTTCATATCAAGGTCATACCTATTTAGTTAATGGACATGGTGCAATCCTTCCTCAATGGGTGGAGCAGATCGAGGCTGAAGATCGGCTAGCAATGTTCATTGAGAGAGATGGTCGACTGCTGGCATATGCATCTGAGGCAATTTCGGCTGAATCAGAGGAAGATCCAGCGGTGGAGTCTGAAGGTTAAGCCTGGATCAGATCAGGCTCTTTGTAAATTTTTGGATCCTAGATGCCATTATAGACAGGCAATAACATTTCTCCCCGCACCCATTTAACTCAAACCTCTACAAAAAACAGTCCTCTTATCACCACAGGATTTATTTTAGCTACCGTTTCCACGCACTTTTTTTTCCTTGGTTATCACACTAGTACAAATGTTTTAGTTCCTGAGGCACTTGAAAATGTACCGGTTGGACTCGCAGGTTTCGTATTAGGCATTTTTGGGTTTGCCGGGGTGATTGCCAGGCCTATTACTGGCGGATTACTTGACTTAGGAAGACACCAACTTTGGCTTCGACTCGGAGGAATTGCTACTGTTATAGCTTTTCTTGGCTACAGTCTTAATCTCGGGCCATGGGGTTTCGTACCATTTCGGATTTTACACGGTACTGCAATGGGTTTCTTTGCCACGGGTCTGCTCGCGTTAGTCGCTGAAGGTTTGCCAGCGCATCGAAGAGGCTTAGGGTTAGGAATATTCCAAACGGCCAACACACTCTCACTTTTCTATGGTCCACTCCTGATGAAAAATGTTGCAGATTCATTCTCTCTGGAAGTTGCATTCTTATTGGGTGCAGTCAGCACAGCCGTAGCATTAATTAGCGCAGCCGCTATTGGGGATCCAAAATCGATCGTAAAAAAACCGTTCCCGAGTGGATGGACACTTGTAAATCCCATTAATGGAATATCGACGCAGGCACTGTTACCCATGTTGATATTTCTGTCAACAGCGACAGGCTACATGGCAATAACAGGACTGCTCCCAAAATTTGCGGCGGCACGAGACATTACTGGATACCCGATATTCTGGCAGGCTGCCGCAATCGGCCAACTGTTTTCTAGATCTTTAAGCGGGGGACTTTCGGACAGATTTGGGCGAGGTGCTGTCATAATCCCAATGCTACTTCTTATGAGCGTGGGGTTAGTCGTGTTATCTGTTGCCGACACAGTGCCGCTGTTACTGATTGCTGGACTCATCATCGGCCTTGCAAATGCAGGAGTCCAGACAACTATCTCGGCATTAGTTGTCGATCGATCCAACGAAAGAGATTTATCTTCCTCACTCGCGACCTATACGCTAGCCTGGGATTTTGGCGCCATTTTGGGCCAAACTGGCTTTGGATTACTAGTAATCAGCCTAGGTATGAGTAATGTTTTTCTGTCGTTAACGGCGCTGCCTCTAGGTGCAACTCTTCTTTACTTCTGGAAATTACGTTCATAGAACTTTCTATTTCGCCAACCATTTACACAGTAAACACAAGTCGCGGTAACATCCAAGCAAAGTAATACTTTGCAGGGGGATTTGATGGCCACGACTTTCAATGAAATAGCGATATTTTCTGGCAATGGACATCCACAGCTTGCTGATGATATTTGTACCCACATGGGCATCAAACTGGGTGACTGTGAAGTTTTCCAATTCTCAAATGAAGAAGTTTTTGTCCGATATTTAGATAATGTTCGTGAGCGAGACGTGTTTATCGTTCAACCCATAGTATCGCCAGTAAACACAAGTCTGATGGAATTATTTATAATGATTGATGCCGCACGTAGAGCATCAGCTGGACGAATAACAGCCGTGGTGCCCTACTATGCCTATGGACGAAGCGATAAAAAAGATCAACCACGCATACCTATCACAGCAAGACTTGTAGCAAATTTTATAGAAACTGCAGGCGCCGACAGACTGTTGTCTATGGATATGCATGCTGGCCAAATTCAGGGTTTTTTCAATGTGCCAGTTGATGAACTTACAGCATTTCCATTGCTTGCGGATTATTTTGGGTCTATCAGTCAGTTAGCTCCTGTTGTAGTCGCTCCTGACTCTGGACGGGCAAAATTAGCACGAGATCTATCGGCTCGTATTGGTGGTGACTTTGCAATCGTTGACAAACAAAGAACAGGCAATAGTGAAGTTGCGGAGGCCATGAACCTGGTTGGATCTGTCGATGGACGAGATTGCTTAGTACTAGATGATGAAATCTTAACCGGTGGAACTATCGCCGCCGCCGTGGCTACCGCTCGGGAGAACGGTGCCCGATCCGTTAGAGTCGCGTGTGTGCATCCGGTCTTTGCTGCAAAGGCATATGAAATACTCGATAATCCCACCGTTGGAATCGACGAAATTATATTTACAGACACCCTCCCACTCGTGCGGGGCGAGTTTACTTCAATCCCTCAAAAGTCGATATCAATTGCTCCATTACTCGGTGATGCGATTAACCGGATTCATAGTGGTGGTTCTGTGGGGGCTCTTTTCAAAAAATAGTCTAATAGGTAGTAAATCGGTTCAAACGCGATCATTCGGTCTTCATTCTGTATGCTGTACATATGGCTCTAAATTTTTTAAAAAATCTATTCACTGGTGACTCAAATGAGAAGGTACTACTTGAAATGGATCAGGTAGTGAATGAGGTCATAGACTATTGCGATAGCCTTGGCAAATTAACCGATCAAGAATTGGAAGCAAAATCCAAAGCGCTGAAGGATAGGTTCAGGCAATCTGACGATCCATCCACGGAACTCGACTCATCCCTTGTTGAAGCACTAAGCCTCATTAGAGAATCGATCACTCGTACTACTGGAGAAACCGCATACGGCGTTCAAATCAAGGGTGCACTTGCATTGCATCGTGGACAGATAGCAGAAATGCGAACGGGTGAAGGAAAAACTTTGGTCGCAACTTTGGCGCTCTACGTAAATAGTCTGATTTCCAATAGTGTTCATTCGATCACTGTAAACGACTATCTCGCTAGACGTGACTCACAGTGGTATGCTCCGGCCCTCGATCTTCTCGGCATCTCAATCGGTGTAATCCAAAACGACCGCTCGGCCTGGATATACAGTCGAGAAATACTTTCCGATCGACCAACATATGAGCATCTCCGAGAAGTGACTCGGTCCGAAGCCTACCAAGCCAACATAGTGTACGGAACTAACAATGAATTCGGGTTTGATTACTTACGTGACAACATGGCTACTGCGCTGGCTGAGAGTTCCCAAGGACCGCTCAACTTTGCGATCGTTGACGAAGCAGATTCTATCCTTATCGATGAAGCTCGAACGCCACTCATTATTAGTGGAGTAGCCCAAGATGATGTCTCGCTATACCCGCGATTTGCGAAAATTGTGCCGTCGCTCCACGCTGAACAAGATTACATTGTGGATTTACAACACAAATCAATCAGCCTCACTGAAAGCGGGATAGAAATTCTCGAAAAGGCTCTAGGGATCTCAAATATCTATGCGCCTGAAAACTTCCGAATGACTCGATACTTAGAGGCCGCATTAAAAGCCGAAGTGCTCTTTAAAAAAGATCGTGACTATGTAATTAAGGACGGGCAAATAGTCATAGTCGATGACTTTACCGGACGACTTATGGAAGGTCGAAGATGGTCGGATGGTCTACACCAAGCCGTGGAGGCAAAAGAAAAAGTTAAAATACAACAAGAGTCAATAACCTATGCCACGATAACGATTCAAAATTACTTTCGCTTATATGGAAAACTGGCCGGAATGACCGGTACCGCTATCACTGAGGCAGAAGAATTTAACGAAATCTATAGTCTTGAAGTTTTAGTAATCCCGCCTAATCGTTCCGTTGCCAGACAAGACTATCCTGATCTTGTCTTTCGAAATCAAACTGACAAATGGCGCTCTGTCATAACTGACGTTGAAGAAAAACATCAGGTACAACGCCCCGTATTAGTTGGAACTGTGTCAATTGAAACATCTGAAGGCCTGTCAAATCAATTAACCAAACTAAATATTCCACATCAAGTTCTGAACGCAAAACAACACCAAAAAGAAGCAGAAATAATTGAAAAGGCGGGAACACTAGGAGCGGTAACAATCGCTACAAACATGGCCGGTCGAGGTACGGACATTAAGTTAAGTGACGAAGTCAAACAACTTGGTGGACTTCACGTTATCGGAACTGAACGCCATGAAGCCCGTAGAATTGACAATCAACTCAGGGGACGATGTGGCAGACAGGGTGATCCGGGCTCCACAAGATTCTTTGTCTCTTTTGAAGATGAAATGGTGAAGCGTTTTTCACCTGACTGGCTCTCAGGAATGATTGATAAATTAGTTGATGACGGCGAGCCTCTAGAATCAAAACAACTAACCAGTGCCATCGGACAGGCCCAACAAAAAGTAGAATCGTACAACTTCGATATCCGCAAGCACCTAGTCAAATATGATGATGTTACTAACTCACAACGGGCTGTTGTCTACGAACAGCGAAATTTAGTGCTGCAAGGTGAAAATGTAAAAGAAACCGTTACTGAAATGGTGCATGATGAAATTGATTCACTAGCCCTTCAGCATCTTACCAGCGTAGATTACGATCTCGACCTGTTCAGGCAAAGCGTCGAACAGATAACTGGCGATCTTGAGTCAAATGACTTGAAAAGTTCAGGAGAGGAAAAGTTTGCTGCTCTCATCGATGAAGCCAAAACTTTAGCCGATACAAGACTTGAAATCTTGGATAACGAATTTGGAGAAGACCTCAGGCGGCGAACCGAGGAATTAATATTAATATCTGCTATTGACTCAACCTGGGTAGAGCACTTGACCGCGTTAAGCGAGCTACGCCAAGGAATTGGGCTCCGAGCCATCGCCCAAACTGACCCACTAGTTGCCTTTCAGCGAGAAGCACATGACATGTGGGATCAATACAGGGAACGAGTTCAAAACACGGTGGCCAGACAGGTGTTAAGGGCACGTATCATTATGAATGAGCCCACAAACACTCAATCTCGAATAAATAATCAAAGTACAGAAAGTCAGGGCCAAAGCCCAACGACCAGCGATAATAATCTCGCGCCTCTGGCAGGCACTCGAGCTCAGCGGCGGCGCATCGAACGTCAGCAGAAAAAAATAAATAAAGTTAGAAATGGGAGAGCGTCTACTAGCTGATCTATGAATACTCCAAATCAACACACCGACACCTTACCTGAAATTTGGTTAATCTCATCTTGGTTAGAGGAAAATAACCAGGAATTTGCTAAACGGCTGGGGGAAAGTTACCCCAAAGCCGCCGTGATTCAGGCATCAGATCTCTCAGAGATGATTATGGGTGGGGACGCGGACTATGACCCTAATAAGAATGAAGAAAATGAACGTCGATATGAATTGATAATTCGAAACATGTGCCTCTTGGCCCGTTCATTCTCTGAAGCCGGATTCCTGCCAATTCT
>CAJXBM010000018.1:0-36362 GCA_913051185.1 uncultured Chloroflexota bacterium
CTGTCGGTAAAATTGAGATACCTGGTCCGCCGTGGAATTTTAGCGACGTGGAACTGGGACCAGTACGGCGGGCTCCTCATCTGGGTGAGCATCAGGATTTAGAACTACAGGAGCGCTTACCCAGAGTTCATAGTGAGCCTGAGGGCTCTCTTGAACTTCCTTTGTCCGGCGTACGTGTTCTTGAGATTACTGCTAATTGGGCAGGTCCTCTAACTGGAAGGCACCTTGGTGATTTGGGTGCAGATGTTATAAAAATTGAAGTGGCGAAGAAGCCAGCTACTAGGGCCGTGACCTATCCCGGACAACAAGGTTGGGACACCGCTCATAATCGTGCTGCATATTTCAATCTACTGAACCGAAATAAGCGTGATCTTGGAGTCGATTTATCTGATCCAGAGGGTCGCAATTTATTTTTAGATCTCGTGGAAAAGTCTGATATTGTGCTTGAAAATAACAGTGCTCGAGTGTTCCCAAGTCTTGGGCTTGATTACGAGAATCTTCGTAATCGCAATGAAAAATTAATAATGTGTTCGATGTCGGGTATGGGGTTAGGTGGCCCAGAAATGCAATATTTGGCATATGGTTCAAATATTGAGGCATCGAGCGGATTTGTCGCAAGACTCGGATATTCTGAAGACTCGCTTTTTTCATCAGGCTCCTATTATGCTGACCCCATCTGTGGCACCCATGGGGCGATTGGCCTTGTTGCATCACTTTTTTCTCGGGATAGCGGGTTTGATAGTAAAAACGGCCGGTTTATCGATATGTCACTTCAAGAATCTGGAATTATATTCAATACAGAATCAATTATGAACTTTCAGATCCGCGATGAAATAATGACCCCGGTCGCCAATGAATCAAGTAGGTGGGCGCCCCAAGGGGTGTATCCAACAGTGGGTGAAGATTGTTGGATTGCAATCGTATGCCAAACTGATGTTGACTGGGTAAATTTATGTAATGTTATTTTCGAGGACGAGCTAAGTTCAGTTTACATCTCAAAGTTTGCGAATTTATCTATGCGTAAAGAATCTCATGCCGAAATCAACAAATTGATTTTGTCGTGGACCTCCCAGTTCAATCACAATGAAGCTACTAGACTTTTGCAAGCTGGAGGGGTAAGTGCCGGCCCCGTTCTGCAGAACTGGGAAATAGTATCTGATCCACATCTATTTGATCGAGACTATTTTGTTGATATTGTGCATCCGGATGTCGGGCATTTTCGCTGGGACGGTTTTCCCTGGAAATTCAGCTCGACTAAGCCCCAGATTCAGCGACCGGCACCACTTTTTGGAGAGCATACCGTCGAAATTTCTCGGGAGATTGCTGGCTTGAGTCAGGCTGAAATTGACCATCTTAAACGAACAGGAGTTATACAGGATAAGTTAGAAAACTTCGCTTAATCATGATGATTTTTTTTGGAACAACACAGGTAGAGCGTTCGGAGCTACCATCTTGAAAATATATAATAGGTGGAGGAATTAGATTATGAGTACTGCTCCCGACGGAATTAGTGGTTCTGAGTTATTAGCACGGCAAATGAGAGATGAAGGAGTCGAAGACCTTTTTTATATAATGGGTGGCCCCATTATTGAGGTAGCCGGATTTGCTGCCGACCAAGGGATAAGAACTATTGACTGTCGACACGAGCAAGGAGCATCATTTGCGGCTCACGGGTACGCAAGGGTCAAACGTCAGCCAGGCGTCTGTTTGGCAGCGTCAGGACCAGCGACGACGAATTTATTGACTGGTATGGCGAACGCATATCTCGACTGTGTTCCCATGATTGCGCTCGGGGGATCTGCGTCGTTGCGAGCACATGACACAGATGCATTTCAGGAGTATGACCAGTTAGCCATGGCGCGCCCTGTCACGAGATGGGCTGGTCGAGTAAATCATACCGATCGACTCCCAGAATATTTCAATATGGCTCGTCGAAAAGCGATTACCGGTAAACCAGGTCCGACATATCTTGATCTCCCAGGCGAGGTTCTTTATGGGAGAGTTGAACAGGAATCCGTATGGTTTCCAAAAGGAGGGACGCCGGCTCCTCGACCCTATCCTGATGAAGGCGAGATAGAGAAAGCCATCGAGCTTCTCTCCAAAGCGGAAAGACCTGTCGTAATTGCCGGCTCAGGCGTGTTTTGGTCAGCAGCTGGTGATCAACTACGAGAGTTTGTAGAAGCCACCCAGATTCCATTTTTTACTACCCCTCAGGCTCGAGGTGTTGTGCCTGAAGATCATGATTTGGCTTATTTGGGAGCTCGTGGGCAAGCATTCCGTGAGGCAGATGTAATTGTGGTCGTAGGTACTCGATTTAACTTTATTATTTCGTTTGGACATGCGCCGAGATTTGCGCCTGATGTAAAGGTAATTCATATTGATGTGGATGCAAGCGAACTTGGACACAATCGTCCAGTTGATGTTCCCATAGCGGCAGATGCGCGCATTGCACTCGCCAAGTTAACGGCGGCAGCAAAAGATGCAGGCATTGGGACTTCAGATAATTGGCGAGCACAATTGGCCGAGCTTGACGACCGAAAGCGTGAGCAGAGCCGGATGTCAGCCGAAAGTGATCAGACGCCGATACATCCACTGAGGGTAGCTGAGGAGATAGTCAATTTCGTTGACAGGGATGCAATTATTTCAGTTGATGGGATGGAGACACTTAACTTTGGAAGACAATGGATTCCTTCATTTGTTGAGGGTGCAAGATTAAACTCTGGACCAAACGGCTGCATGGGTGTGGGTATACCTTTTGCAATGGGTGCCCAAGTGGCCGCACCCGGCCGTCAGGTTGTTGCGTTTGTCGGTGACGGATCATTTTTAATGAACATCCAGGAATTCGATACGATGGTTCGTCATAATCTTCCGGTGATTGCAGTGGTTAGTAATAACGGTGGTTGGACTGGTGGTGAAAACACGACACCTGGTAGAAGTTTGGGTTTCGACCAGCAATATCACAAAGTGGTTGAGGCACTTGGTGGATACGGAGAGTTAGTTACTGATCCGAATGACTTGCACAATGCTTTGGAGCGAGCTGCTGAGAGCGGGAAACCATCTTGCATTAACGTTCATGTTGAAGAGCATGCCAGAGCCACGACTGTTGCATTTGGCGGTTACTCTACAATGATGTCTCGATCGGATGGCTAAGCTTTTTTTGGCGGTTTAGATGCCGAAGCAATTTGAGAGAGATCTCACAGACTCACTTAATATGGGGACGATTCCCGGAGTTGTAGTTGGAGTGACTTCGGGTGAATCCACTCAATATGAGGCTGGCTTCGGCGTACGCTCAACTCGTACATTTGCTCCAATGACAGTTGATACTGTTTTTAACATCGCCTCGATGACGAAACCTATTGCAGGGGCTGCAGTAATGCAGCTCGTAGAGAAGAATATTTTAGACTTGGATACGCCTGCTAGCGAGATTCTTCCGTATCTGGGCGAAGTCAAAGTATTAGTGAGGTTTGATGAAGCTGGGAACGTGATCAGTAGATCGCCAAAGCGCCCATTAACATTGCGTCATTTATTAACGCATACTTCTGGTTTCAGCTCGGATTGGTGTAATGCTCTCTTAGAACAATATATATCAACTACGGGCCATCCTCGGATGTCTACTGGGATGAAGAAAGCGCTGGAAGTGCCTTTGGTCTTTGATCCAGGTGAGAAGTGGGGTTATGGGGTCAGTATGGATTGGGCAGGTTTGATACTTGAAGAAGTAACCGGCGTCACTCTTCATGAATATATTAGGGCTCATATCACTGAGCCATTGGAGATGTTTGACACGACATACTTTCCATCGGATGAAATGAAATCCAGAATGACATCGGTGCATACCCCTCAAGCAAATAAGGGATTTCAAGCAAACGAGCATGTTATTGCATCTAATCGAGAGTATTGGGGTGGCGGAGGTGGTCTGTATTCGACCGTTAGTGACTATATGAAATTTATTCGGATGATTCTGAATGATGGCAGGGCACCTGATTCACAACTATTTGAGCCTGGCACCATTGAACTGATGACACGCAATGCGATGGGAGCTAACCGTGTAGAGATGCTGATCTCAACTAACAAAAGTGTTGCGAATGACGCCGAATTTTTCCCTGGTTTAGAGAAGACATGGGGACTTACCTTCCAGATCAATGAGAATAAGACGCCGACCGGACGATCCCCCGGCTCGCTGAGTTGGTCCGGTATATTTAATACATATTTCTGGATAGACCTTGAGAAAGATATTGGAGGTGTCTTTCTCTCCCAACTCCGACCATGGATGGACGTGTCTGCACTAGCTCTTTTCGAAAAATTCGAGGCGTCGGTATATCAAGATTTTGTTTAGGAGTTCAGCTCGTACTCCAAGGAAGTGCCCGAGGTTGTAGGACCTGCCGTAACTCTCCATCTGCAACGACTACGACAAGATCCAGCATCCCATATGTAGCGGGACTCATACCTTTTATTGCAGTGGTGACCAGCTCCTGATCGATATGAGTCGCGGCAGTTGTGACTACCAAGACTTTCATATCCGCCTTTGACATATCTGCCTGTTGTACACGTTTCAGCACTCGTCGAAGATCCCTTCGCACTGGGGTTCCATCATTAGGATCTAGTTCAGGTGGCGGCCAGATAACAGCAACTCCTGGGTTTAGTGTTTCAGGCAAGTGTGAGATAGTCCAGTGATCAAATATATCTAACTCGGTGAGTTCACCTTCACGGAGTAGCATTGCTCTATCACGTATCTGAGTCATCATCGATTCTACTTCTGCTCGCTCTTTTGGCAATCTGGATATTTTATGAGAATCTAGATGAAACGATCCCTGAACACCTTCCGACAGGGCAAGCCATTCCGTAGAAAAGCCCCCTGCAACGGACATATAGGCACCAGTATTTTCAAGTTTGGCTAATGTTACCGATCGAGGTATCCTGATTTCTCTTCGCTCATCAATTGGAATGCCCCGCATCCCTCTCACGAGTTGCAGTCTTAGTTCAGATAAATATGGTTCAGTAGATGGCAGTTGGACCTTCGGAGGGATCCAAACTGCATATGCTCCGTTTTCGATACTGTCATCGGAGAGCATATCGTCGGCAAGTAAGTTACTTAGTTGATCAGTTGTTGCATTTTCAGGCTGGCCCCACAGTTCGGCGATGAAAACTCCGATAGTCCGGTTTCGTTGGGTGAGGACTGCGTCAAATCCAATCTTGTCATCATTCGTAACGAGCTCATCCGCAGGCCGAAAGGTTCTGTAGAATTTTTCACTCATCCATGCGGCCAAAAGATGTAGGAGAACCAGTCGACTACTCATTGGTGTTAGGGGCATGATGATTTTTCGTACTCTATCAACAGATTTTCTATTCAGACGGCGCACTGGATTTTCGAAGAAGCCAAGGATCGATTCCATTTTTCACTAGCTGCAGAATGATGTTTATATTCAGTCCAAGGAACAGGAAAACACAAAGTATTTTTACGAGGTTTGCAGGTAAACCGGATCCGTGACCGATGCGCTGCAACACTACAACTAGCGCGATTGCTGCAAACAGGGTGATGGCTAAACCACCGATCCAATCCCATGACGTGATGAAGCGAGAAAATGCACCAAGGACTCCGGCACCAATTGCAATATTCACAGCAACTCCACCCAGCGCTGCGCCTAGCATCGGTGTGTCATGAAAATCCCAAAGTTCAAAAGCCGAAAGCACCAACCACATTGCAAGCATCGGAGCCACTATCGCAAATAAGATTCCGATTAGGTCACGTTGTTGAAAGCGCATTAACTAGACTCCCTTGCTAGTACCATGCTCTCTGATTGCATCCGTGGGCGCAACAGCTTATGTGCCACTTCTGCTTTGCGCGCCGTCAACTGGCAAGGTTGCTCCAATCACCCAAGAGGCTCTCGGTGAGGCAAGCCACACGACCGCATCTGCGACTTCTTCAGGTTTGCCAAATCTACCACCAGGAATTTCAGTACGAATAAATTCAGCCATTCCCTCTGGGTCAGATATGAGTCTGTTTCCCCAGGATCCACCTTCGAAGGCGATTGATCCTGGCGCAATATTATTCACTCTAATCCCATCAGTTATCCAATCGCGTGCGTAGGCATTAGATAGTGCGATTTGCGCCGCTTTCGAAGTCTGGTATTGGGCAGGCCCACCATACTCTCGACCAAAGATTGAAGAAATATTTACTACTGATGCGTGCGTAGATTTCATTAGTTCGTCCTTCAGTGCCTCCATTACTAACAAGGGTGCGAAAGTGTTAAGTTCGAACGACGCTCGCCAGTTTTCTTCAGTCTCCAGATCTCGGATAGTCGCACCTGCATTGTTGACTAATATATCCACGCCCGCCAATCGATTTTGTGCATGGCTTAAAATTTCTAGCGGTGCCGTTGTCGTCGTTACATCACACGACAGAATCTCGACTTTTGAGGAGCCTGTTTGATCCAATTCATTTTTTGTCTGTTCCAATGTTTCTTGACCTCGTGCGACGAGGAGTAGGTGCGCGCCTTCCGCAGCGAATGCTAAAGCTATTGATTTTCCGATACCACGCGATGCCCCCGTGATGACAACTTTACTCTCTTTGAGTTTCAAATCCATCTCAGATTAATCCTTTCTCCTTGACACTAATTTCGACTTTCTGGTACGACTGCGTTACGCTCATCTTATGAGTGCAGATATAAGAATCATCGATCAGATTGCAATCGTAACGTTCAGCAAAGCTACAACCGTATGTGGAATTTCTGAAGCGGAGTCGCTACTTAGTGCCCTACAGAATATAGAGCATAACGAGAATATTGATGTCGTGATATTAGAGAATGTTGAACGGTATGGAACTGAATGGGATCTAGCGATTGGATCTCAGGCAGCCAGTATTCAGAATGACATTTCTAATTTAGTTGCCGGTATTGACCTCGTATCGCGTTTTAGACAGCCAGTTATAGCAACTGCTAACGGAAAAACAGTTGGTCCTGGGATGGAGCTCTTCATATCGGCGGACGTGCGCCTATGCGGTGGAGCCGCCTCGTTTGGGTTACAAGGCATCAGGGATGGCTTATTGCCTTTGAGTGGCGCGGGGCAGCGTCTTGTTCGAGCGATTGGACGTCCCAGCTCGCTTCGAGTGTTATTACTAGGCGAGCTTATGAGTGCAGACGAATCCGTCGGCCTTGGGTTGGTGTCATCAGTCTTAGAAAATACCTCTGACGAGGCACTCGCGTTGGCAAAGACTATTTCGAGTCGTGGTCCTTTGGCCATTAGAGCCGCAAAAGAAGCTCTTTATCGAGGCGGGGAGATGACTCTTTCACAAGGGCTGCGATATGAACTAGATTTGACAATTCTGTTGCAGTCGACATCTGATCGGGCTGAGGGCGTGAACGCGTTCATGCAGAAACGTCAGCCCGACTTCCAAGGTAAATGATTTCATTACGCGAATAAAATTACAGGCAATTTTGGGATATAGGTTTTCTTTTCTCTGGTCTGTACTATCCTTTACGACAATACATTATCGTGAGCCGCAAATAGTGGGGGTATCAATGAACGTTGTGCTGAATACTGATGAGACAAATGTTGTTCTAGCATTGGTGACGTCTCAAATCTTGGACCATCTTGATATGTCGTCTGAGGGCAAGGAGTTAATTCGAAGTTGGAGACGGGATCACAACATTGGTTCGAGTAGTCTAAATGACTTCGCGGTCGACTTGAATGAGGCTGTTGGGAATTTCATTGATGACAATACTCGTCGAATGATTCGTCAAAGAGGAAAGATTAAGACTCTAGAGCGTTAGTTGAAAAGTTGACAAATATCAAGGAGTACGATAAATGAAAGTTGAATTCACTGTAGACGAATGCCACCAGATGTTTGAGGCAGTCATTACCAGCTTGGAAGAGCTAGATTTGACGGCGGAAGATAGGTATGCGCTGACAAATTGGCAGAAGAACGACATGAAGCCTGGGTCCGTGCTAATGAATTATCTTGCTGAAAAAATAAATAGCGAGGTGCAGGGTCAGCATGATCGATCTGAGGTGTCACCAATCAAAAAGCCTGATTGGGCTTAACGCCGATTTTGATTTATGTCAGATATGGATGATTCAGGCCCATATGTCGAACTTAATCGTGATGAATTGGGCATATACACGGTTACATTAAACCGCCCCGACAGAATAAATGCCATTAATCTCGCCATGCGTGATGAGCTATGGCAGATATTTCTGCTACTGCGAGATGACCCCACGGCTAAGTGCGCGATTCTGAGAGGTGCTGGTTCGAAGGGATTTTCTGCCGGAGCAGATATATCGGAATTCGGAAGTTCTCCATCGTTGTATGAGTCTCGCGAGGCTCGGTTGAATCGAGATTTATGGGAATTAATGGCCAAACTTGATATTCCACTCATAAGTGCGTTGCATGGGTTTACGTACGGTGCTGGATTGGAAATGTCTCTTTATTGTGATCTTAGGGTGGCTTCAGAAGATAGTTTGTTTGCTTTGCCCGAAGTAACCCTCGGCTACATTCCATCAGCTGGAGGAACACAAACAATTTCTCGTCATCTCAGAAGCTCGGACGCTGCGCTTATGGCGATTTCTGGTCTGCCGATCAGTGCTGAAAACGCTTGTCAAAAAGGGCTTGTTCATCAAGTGGTTTCGAAGGAAGAATTAGATGGCGTTGCAATTGGATGGGCTCGTCAATTGGCGGCATACGACCCAGATGTTGTACGAGCGCTGAAAAGAACTCTGCGAGAAGGATTTGATCTTCCTTTAGATACAGCTGTCCTGGCTGAAAAAATTCAGTCTTTAAATATAGTTACTAGGACTCAGTGAAATAACGAGCTAGGTTATATACATATGAGTAAAGTATCTAAGTTGCCTTTGGGTCCTTCGGCCTTGTTTATTACATCACTCTTTTTTATTGGAGTTGTATTCTGGGGCCTATTTAATGAAACGGAAATCGTTGTTAAGTACGTTGATGCTGGACCGGTAGACAGATTTGCTATTGGCCAAGTTGATCAGGTGGATGATTTACCACTCTACGTTATTGGCCTAGAAAATGGAACTCTTCGAGCGATAGATACTCGAATAGAGGGTACTAGTTGTTTGGCAAATTGGATGCCCGATGATCCTCGTGGTAGAAGTATTAATTATCAAGCCCGTCACGGTGTATTTGCAGATACCTGTAGTAATAAAATATGGGCTGCAGCTGGTCATGCTATTGGCGGAGATACTCCGCTACGTACGCCTCATTTAGAGCCGAGGCCGGGCGCAGATGGCAAACAGCATATTTTTGTTGAATTTATTATTTTAGATGCGGTCCCATCGGGTGAAAATTGAAGAAATCGTGATAAATTAAATAACTTCGCTCTAGCGATTAGATAGTTAGAATGACACAGTGATCGGCTTCGCAAAGCCAGTATGGAGTATGTAATGACAACTGATATAAATTCTTCAATGCTTGTGACAACTGAATGGTTGTCCAGTCAATTAGAAAGTCCCGATTTTGTACTAATTGATGCGGGTGAAGCAGATGCGTACAGACGTGCCCATATACCAGGAGCGGTCGGAGTACCCCATCCCTATTTAAAAGGCAGGGGGAGTGATCTGGTCATGGATGCGAGCGATTTTGAGAAACTTGCTCAGCGATGGGGTGTGTCCAATGACACTCCAGTAGTCATCTATGACGACAATGCTTCGCTTCATGCTGCACGTGTATGGTGGGTTTTTCAGTATTTTGGTCATTCGAATGTCAAGGTTGTTGACGGTGGTTTTAATGCTTGGCTTGATGAAGGGAGACCTATTACTTCAAAAAGCCCAAGGCCGGAGTCAGGATCATTCAGCGCCTCTGTTCAGTCGGAACAGGTGTGTTTGATTGAAGAATTAAAAGATCGTGTGAATTCAGATGCCGCGCCGGCTATCTGGGATACTCGTTCGGATGCTGAATGGGAAGGAACAGAGACACGCGGTAACGATCGCAGTGGTCGAGTTCCTGGAGCAATCCATCTCGAATGGCGTCATCTCATGCAGGGTCCACCAGCCAGAAGATTTAAACCACTTGCGGAAATAAGAAGTGCGTTGGTGGATGCTGGCCTTGATCCAGATCGCGAGACCGTAACCTATTGTCAGTCTGGTATACGGGGCGCCTTTGGTCATTTTATTTTGGCACTTCTTGGGAATGAGTCTGTACGAAACTATGATGGCTCTATGTCAGAGTGGACTGGAGATCCAAGCGCGCCACTAGTTTTGGAGTAGTTCAGGCTGAATTGTATTTCTTAGCCAAGTAACTGTTTTCGTAAGTCCCTCTTGTAGATCTATTTCAGGTTCCCAGCCCAATAGTTGTTGAGCTTTTTTAGTTGAGAGAGATGATCGGGCCACGTCGCCCGATCTAGCTGGTTGATATATCGGTAACTTGTCATATCCGGTGATTTTTTTGAGTGCGTTAAATATTTGATTAGTACTCGTTTCAACACCGGTTCCAGCCAGATACAGACCTGGATCTTCCTTAGCCGCTTTGATCAGAATCGCCACGATATCATCTACGAAAATGTAATCACGGGTATCTTCACCCGTTCCAAATATTGTTACGTCCTTATTAGCGAGCATGAGCGCTCCAAATATGGCAACTACCCCTGCTTCACCTAGATGACTTTGTTCCGGTCCGTATATATTTGCAGGTCGAATGATGGATATCTGCGTGTTGGAGCCGTTTGCAAGTACCCGAAGATAATTTTCTACTGCTAATTTCGATACTCCGTATATTGATTGAGGATTTTCAACAGTTTGCTCTGTATATGGTGGGGGTGATTTTTCTCCATACATAGCACCACCTGTCGACGTAAAGACGAATCGGGGTGTTTCAAGATCTGCGACTATTTGAGCCAGCCCAACAGATGCTTCAACGTTCTGAACGACGTCGGCCACCGGCTCTCTTGAAGATATGGCGACAGATGTTTGAGCCGCTAAATGGAAGACTATATCGGGTTTATTTTTTTTTAGAATTGATCGTATTTTTTCAAAATCTCTTAAGTCTTCCGTAAATTCGGTCCAATATGTCGGCGACTGATTTTTTTTTGTTAGGTCTATACCGGTGACGCTATATCCGTCTTGGACTAGTTGTTCAATTAGGTGTCCGGCGACAAATCCCGATGACCCGGTCACAATCGCCGATCTGTTTGTCACTGCACACCTACTTACTTTTTGCTCGTATATTTATGATTTCAGGGTCTCTTGCCTTCCGTTGAAAATCGAGAGAAATCGAGGACGCATGATCAGACTTTCTTATAGTATAGTTAAAACCTTAGTAGAAAATTCCCGCTGGGGGGGCCACTACTGGCTGAGATTCTTGCCAAGCAAGAACAACCCCAAGAACCTGAACTCGGTAATGCGAGCGGAGGAAAGCGGCAAGACATTGCACCTAAAATCTAAGTGCCTTTTGATCTCGCCACAAATCTCGCAGCCAAAATGACTGACTCAGGGCTCGCTTCTCTATCGGGGTAAATGAAGTAGGAAAGGTTATTTGGCATGATCGTTGAAATCCAGGTTGCACCGAAACCATCAGGAACTGAGGACAATGAATATGCATTTGTGGATGCGGCAATAGCTATTCTCAAGGAATCGGGACTACACCATGAGATTGGTGCGTTAGGGACCACATTTGAGGGTGATGCTGACATCGCGTGGACAGTGATCAGAAGAATGGTTGAAGAAACCTTAGCCTCAGGTGCAGATTCGACACTCGCGCATATAAAAGTTGCCTATATTGCCCCTGATATGAGCTTTCTGACGAGCAAATTTAGATAGACCGGTATCGATAGTAGTACGTTGTATGAGATACGTAAGTAATATTTTGCCCTCATTTTTGGTGATTATTTCGGCTATTCTTTTTTGGGAGATAGCAGTTTGGTTTTGGGAAGTTCCCAGAGGCGTTTTGCCGTCACCGAGTCAGATATTGGGAGAAGCTATTCGTCTTAGAGGTGTTTTACTTGGACACGCTCTAACAACTCTCACTGAGGCATTAGTTGGTTTGCTTCTCGCAATTGTTGTAGGTGGTATTGTCGGCACGCTGATTTCAAGTTTCGGTTTCATTAGACGAGCACTTCTACCAATTCTCGTAATCACACAAAATATTCCAATGATGGTGCTAGCGCCTCTAATTGTGGTGTGGTTTGGTTTCGGTATTCAACCAAAGATTGGAATAGTAACCTTGGTGTGTTTTTTTCCAATTGCAATAAATACAGCGGATGCATTGATGAGATCTGACCAGGAACTGCTTGACTTACTTAAATCGATGGGGGCTACTCGCTGGCAATTACTGAGATTGGTACGGATTCCTCAAGCGCTGCCAGCTTTTTTCTCTGGCCTCCAAATTGCTGCAACTTACGCAATTCTTGGCGCAGTATTTAGTGAGTTTGCTGGGGGTACTTCGGGCTTGTGGTTATTTATTGGTCGTTCGCAACGAGCTTACCGAACAGATCAAATGTTTGTGGCTGTTGTATTAATTGCTCTTTTAAGTATCTGTTTATTTTTGCTTGTCCGTTGGCTAGCCCGTATAGCTATGCCCTGGCACGTCAAGGAAGATCCAATGTATTCAGATAGATAAAAACTGGTATGAAATTAGTGAGAGGATGGAATTATATGGATATCAGAAAAAGGATGACACTTTTTGTAGGGTTGCTTTTTATGTTCATGTTGGGACTTACTGCATGTAGTGGTAGTGATGAACCAAAAGAAATGCGTGAAGTGACACTTATGCTTGACTGGACACCGAACACTAATCACGCTGGCATATATCTAGCAAAGCACAAAGGTTGGTTTGAAGATGAAGGGATTAACCTGACTATTATTGAACCTGCTGAGGTCGGCGTTGAGGCAGCAGTAGGGGCAGGTACCGCACATTTCGGCTTTTCATATTCTGAGTATTTACTTCCTGCTCGTAATGCAGGTATTACAGCCCTATCGATAGCAGCAGTGCTCCCATATAACGACTCGAGTCTAATGTTGCTAAGCTCATCCGGAGTTGCACGACCTCGAGACTTAGAAGGTAAGCTGTATGGCGGCTGGGGTGGTGCTCTTGAAACCCATCTTGTTAAAACCTTAGTGACTTGTGATGGCGGTGACGCTAGCACAGTCCAATTTGTCGAAGTTGGTAACGTCCCAGCCGTTGAGAGTATGGACGCCGGCAGATTCGATTTTGTATGGGAGTTCGAGGGCTGGGGTGTGATTCGGTCACGGGAACTTCTTGGACGTGATCTGACCACTTTAAGATTTATTGACTACTTGGACTGTATTCCTAATTGGTACACACCAATTTTGATAACAGGAGACTCGTTGGCGGTTGATGATCCAGAGCTAGTAAAAGATTTCTTGAAAGTTGCAAGCAAGGGTTACAACGAAGCTATGAAGGAGCCAGCTGATTCTGCTGAGGCCCTATTGGCATTGGCTCCGGAACTTGATTCAACCTTGGTAGCTCTCGCGACCAAATATCATGTGGATAAATATCATGATGGGGACATAGCTTGGGGTACCCAAGATGCGTCGGTCTGGCAAGACTTTTCTGAATTTCTTTTAGAGGCGGAATATTTGGAACAAGCACCGGATTTAACAAGTACATGGACGAATGAATTTCTTCCGGACTAATCTATCAACGTTATGACTGCTATAGATATTCGTGGATTGAATCACCGTTTTAATCAAAATAACGAGAACGGAGGTGCTCTCGATATTTTGGCGCTTACTGATATCTCTTTTTCAGTCAAAGAGGGTGAATTTGTCGCTATTATTGGTCCTAGTGGCTGTGGTAAAAGCACATTACTCCGTATTTTGTCAGGATTAATTCATCCAACCGGTGGTGCAGTGTTTATCAGGGGGCATGAGCTCCTTGGTGAAAACCTCAGTGCGTACATGCCGCAGCGAGATCTTTTATTGCCTTGGCTGAATGTACGAAAAAATGCGATTCTTGGAGCAAAATTAGCGGGCGTCGACGAAAAGGAACTTCAGTCCAAATTGCCGCAATTATTTACGCAATTTGGACTGGATGGATTCGAAGACTCGTGGCCGTCACAGTTATCAGGAGGCATGCGTCAGCGTTTGGCGTTACTCAGAACTTTTTTGATCCCTCGGGACATAATTCTGCTAGACGAACCGTTTGGTTCTCTCGATGCTATTACCCGTCGTGATATGCATGACTGGTTGCAGGGAGTTTTGGATTCGGATCCGAGAACACTGTTACTTGTTACTCACGATGTTGATGAGGCGCTAATGCTGGCCGATCGAGTGTTGGTCATGACAAATCGTCCAGGCAGAATTTTAGAGGAAGTCGAAGTCGAATTTTCCCGTCCGAGAACAATGAAAACGTTGACGCTTCCAAAATTTACAGAGTTGAAAGAGTCACTTCTGGGCAGCTTGGCTTCGGCTTAGTGAATGTTTAGGCCAGTTGCTCGCATAGTTCCATCATCTCATTAATATTAAGAGTGTTCTCCAGTGCCATTACCGATGTATACAGTTCATGGCTTCTCGATGAACCGACTAGTATTTCTGTTAATTGCTGATATTTTTTCTCTAGAGCGATGTCACTGAGTGGATTCGCAGGTGATCCGGTTGCATGCGTGATTTCAACCGTGAAAATACTTCCCTCATTTGTGGTGATAGTAGCCTCAGCCTGATCTTCATCATATTCAGTATTTATTGTGGCCCGCACCAGAGCACGAACAGTCGCAATTTTTTCATCAAGAACTCGCTGATCAGTAAATTGTGCATCTGTACCCGCGCCATCTACTAATGCCGCTGCCGCACAATGCTGGAAGGAAAATTTTCCGTCTAGTCCAGTGGTTGGTGTCGGTCTATTCATTAGTTCAAATACCAGCGGATTTACCTTTAGATCTATACTTTTCACGTCTTCTGGTATTAGTTGATTTTCTTCACGTAGTTTTATGACCGCATCTTGAATTGGATGGGAAACTACTCCGTTTGCGTATGGTTTTAAGCCGTTTTTCAGTAACTCCCAATCTTGTCCAAGGTTGTTTGTCATTTTTTCACTATCGTGTCCATTGGGTGATAAGACAGCCCACCAACCGCGGCGTCCGCTAAAAATAGTGGTTGGACCGTTAAGTCCATTTTTTACCAGCAATGCAGAATTTACTCCAGATGCGGCCGCGTGACCGGCATGCATAGGTTTTCCAGCGGTACCGAACGTTTCACGAATGCCAGCTGATTGGGTGCCAGCCAGTCCGAGCGCCTGAATTGTTTCGCTTTTGCTCAATCCAAGTAGCCGGGCAGCTCCAGCTGCAGCTCCAAAAACACCCGCGGTACCAGTGATGTGCCAGCCCATGTCATAGTGCCAGGGATGTACTGACATCGCCGCGCGGCAAGCTATTTCGAGTCCGATAATTCCGGCTTCTAGCACCTCAGCGCCGGAGGAATTAAGTGCTTGCCCAGCGGCTAGTACTGCTGGCCATACTGGCGCGGACGGATGGAGCACAGTAGGAAAGTGCGTGTCGTCAAAATCTTGTAAATGAGCAAGGTAACCATTCGTGAAGGCCGCTTGATAGATGCTTGTTTTACTTTTCTTACTGATGACAGAGGCACGGGGATTTCCGCCCTCTTCTTCAATTAAATTGAAGAGAGCTAAGGCTGTTTCATGTTGGGAGGCTGAAAGTGAGACTGCGAGAAGGTTGATGAGTGTGCGCTTAGCTTCGTGTTTGATGGTTGGTTCGGCCGATCCAAGTTCGAAGCTAGTGATAAATTCTGCCAGATCTGCCTCGGTGCTAGGAGTGGACATATTTTTCCTTAAGTTACGTTCGATGTTTGAGAGACTGAGAATAATTGTAAAGTGAGATTATTACCAACCACTTCCACAACAGCTATGATCACGTTCTATAAATAACAACATGTATGAAAGGTTATCGTTGTGACTCTTGATCCGATCGCTTTGAAGTTTCTAAAAGATGCAGCAGCTTTGGGTGCGCCTCCAATTGGGGAGCTTGAACCTGCTCAGGTCAGAGCTGGTATTAAGGCTTCTGGGACGGGACCTGGTCCTGAAATACATTCCACGGAGGATATGGAGATGGCGGGCCCCGAGGGGCCAATCCCCGTCAGAATATATCGTCCATCGGATAAGACAAATCTCCCTGCTCTCGTGTATTTCCACGGAGGCGGCTGGGTTATTGGAGACATAGAATGGAATGATGGAATGTGTCGACAAATCTCTGACCAGGCCGAGTGTGTAGTTATTTCGGTTGAGTATCGTTTGGCTCCGGAGGATGTCTATCCAGCTGCTGCTGACGACGCATATGCCGCGACAGTTTGGGCCGTACAGAATGCGAAACGATTAGAAATTGATGAGAATCGGATTGCGGTGGGAGGATGGAGTGCCGGAGCTACTTTAGCAGCGGTCGTTTGTTTAATGCTCAGAGATAGGGGTGGTCCCAAAGTAGTGCATCAGTTATTGATATGTCCGGCTACCGATTCTGCTATGGATACCGAGTCATATCTTACTCGTGCAGAGGGCTTTGGCTTAAGCGCGGATACGATGGAGTGGTTTTGGAATCATTATGATCCTACCGGCAGACGGGCTGAGCCGTATGCCTCGCCATTACTGGCTGATGACCTGTCTCAGTTACCGAGTGCACACGTAATTACGGCTGACTATGATCCGCTTCGTGATGAAGGTATTGCCTACGCTGAAGCTCTGGACTTAGCCGGTGTAGTAGTTACTGCAAAAAACTATGAGGGGCAAATACACACGTTTGTGCGCGAAACTGACACTTTCCCGGCGGGTGCTCAAGCATTGACGGATGCGTCCAACGGACTGAAGAAAAAGTTCGCAGAATTATAATTTGTTGAGTAAATTGCTATTGTTAATTAGCTAACAGAATCCTTTTTTTTGTGCTACGCTTTCGCATGCGATTGCTATTAATAATATGAGGCATGAGGGGGCCGAATGCAGAGATATATAATTCGTAGAGTTGTGTTGATGGTGCCGACAATGCTTGGGACTACCTTTCTTGTGTTTGCGATGATGCGTTTGATGCCAGGAGACTTCACCGACTTTTTGGGTGGTGACTTTGGTGCACTCGATGCGGAAACAAAGGCGCTTATACAAGCGGAGTTTGGATTAGATCAAAACTGGGCTACTCAGTACATTGGCTGGATTGCAGATCTGTTGCGTGGAGACTTCGGCGTCAGCGTCTATAGTGGGCGACCGATATCGGGTGACTTGTTACAACGTCTGCCGATTACGTTAGAGCTTGGTATTTTTGCCATGTTAATTAATTTAATTATTGGGATACCGATTGGAATCATCTCAGCTGTTCGACAGTTCTCTTGGTACGACTACACAGGTCGAGCTGGTGCGATTGCACTTTTGGCTGTGCCCAACTTTTGGATAGCGCTTTTGGCTATATCTTTGGCTGGAAAATACGCGCTCTGGGCAGTTCCTTCTCCGACTTATCCTGGCTTGTTCGAAGATCCGATTGCGAATTTAAAATTCATGGCATTTCCAGCACTCTTAACGGGAGCTGCAGGGGCCGGTTACCAGATGAGATTTGGTCGAACTGCAATGCTTGAAGTCATGCGTCAGGATTACATTAGGACAGCGTGGTCGAAAGGACTACAGGAACGGGCAGTAATATTGAAGCATGGTCTTCGTAATGCACTCATTCCGATTGTGACAGTCATAGGCCTATTTTTGCCAGCATTAATTGGTGGGACGGTTGTTATAGAGACGATTTATTCGATTCCGGGAATGGGACGCTACTTTATACATGCACTTAACGGTCGTGACTTATTCATAGTTCAGGCGTTAGCTGTGATATTTACGATGGTGGTGATTGTGTCTAACTTCATAGTTGACATTGCGTATTCGATTTTGAATCCAAGGATTAGGTACTCATAATGACATCTACTAGTACAAACATAGACTATGACGAGACTCAAGCAGCTCTTTTTGGGATGCGTCAGGAGGACGATCGCTCTAAATTTGCTAAGGCGATGAGTGGAATAGGAAATTTTGCTACTGGCTATCCCATGGGGATGGTCGGAGCCGTCGTCATGCTGTTGTTGGTGGCCATGGCTGTCATTCCTCAATTATTTACGCCGCTAGCTGTGCAAAAGGCCTCATCCATTATTGGAATTCACATTTCAGATAGATTTGAGACACCTAGTTTTGATTTCTGGTTTGGTACTAACGCGCTTGGGCGTGATATGTACGGACGACTTGTTTACGGCGCACGTACAGCGATTATGATTGGATTCGGTGCAGTAATTTTAGCGAAATTCCTTTCTACTTTAATTGGTGTAGTGTCGGCGTTTTTTGGAGGTTGGATCGATAATGCGATCCAACGAGTAGTTGAAATGGTGCAGGCAATTCCGACTTTAGTATTCCTCATATTATTTGTTGTGATGTTAGAGCCACGTCTGCCAGATATCGGTCCGTTGTCGTCAGACATGCTGGTAATCTTGCTTGTTGTGGCAGTGCACTCGGGTTTTGTTTCATCAAGAACTGTAAGAGGAGTTGCTCTTTCACTGAGGGAAGAGACGTATGTTGAAGCGGCTCAGGCATTAGGTGCCTCAGATTCACGAATTATGTTGCGACATATCGTTCCTAACTTGCTTGCATACGTTATTGTCTCGGCGTCTCTCTTCGTGGGAGCTGCAGTGCTTTTGGAGTCATCTCTTTCATTTTTAGGATATGGCGTGCAACCACCGGCTCCTTCTTGGGGCAGAGAATTGAATGAAGCTCGGGAGGAGTTAGCTCGATATCCTCATTTAGCGTTTTTCCCTGGATTGTTCATATTTGCTACGGTTTGGTCATTCAATATGTTTGGTGACGCGCTGCGCGATCGACTCGATCCGCGCTTGAGGGGCTCGACTTAGTCAATCGTCACGCTACATGACATTTTTAGTAAGGATGCCGATTGCTATAAGAGCAGCGAGGATAATTCTGTAGCTGATGAACAGGGATAGATTATATTTTTCTAAATACGACAAGAAAAGTTTAATCACAAGAATACCGATGAAAAATGCAGTGGTGGAGCCAACAAGTAGTAGATCCCAGTCAATCGGAAGCCCAGATCTAAAAGATCTTAATCCGGTCAATGTGCCGGCACCGATAATTACTGGTACGGCTAGTAAAAATGAGAACTTTGCAGCTTGTTGCCTTGAGTGACCCAGAAGTCTAGCTGCACTAATGGTCATGGCGGAGCGCGACATGCCAGGCACTAGAGCTATCGCCTGTGCAAACCCAATTATGGTTACTCCTCTGAGATCGAAGTCGCTCATTTTTGAGAGATGAGCTGCGTTGCGGTCTGCAATCCACATAATGACTGCGCCTAACGCAAGAGTCATCGCAATCAACCAGGGTTCTCGCAGATATAGCTCAATTATGTCGATAAACAATAGACCAGTTACTGTGGCGGGTATTGTTCCAATGATCAGCAGCAGACCAATTTGTGAGTAATGTCGTTCATCTTGAGTTAAACGATCCTTCCTAGACAGTCTTTTTAGGCAGGCGAGAATGATCGATGAGATTGTGCTTTTAAAAGACACTAAAATTGCGATCAGAGTTCCGATATGTAATCCGACATCAAGAGCGAGCGAGTTAGGTGACGAGGCAATTAGTGTCTCAACCATCACTAGATGTGCTGATGATGAAATCGGCAAGAATTCAGTGATTGCTTGTACGGTTCCTAAAAGTAAGCCTAGTAGGATGCTGGATGAGTCTAAATTTAAGGCCATATGAATTTAATACCATTCTGCGACGGGATTGCCCCATTGAAATGGCCGAGTGAGAACGTATCCTAAGTCTGCAGCGCTAGCAAATGACTTGAGGACGTCTATTACCGGTTGAGTCACATCAAGGTTGTAGCCCAGATCATAGGCATATGTTGGCCCATCAAACCAAATGTCAAAATACAATATCACCAGAGACGTATTAGTCGGACGATTTTGATTCGTGGTTTGAATATATTTATATATTTGTTGATGTACCTCTGCTAATTGCCGGACTGGAGTCAGTCGAATTACATTAATCGCTATTTTATTTTCATTATTTTCACCAAATATCCAGCAGTTTGAATCTGTCTTTTCAAGTGCAGGGCTCTCGATTGAAGTGAGGGTTTTAACACTGAAGGCCTTTCTGCTCCAAGCAGACGCGCACATTTCACTTATGAGCAGTTGGACCGCCCCATCGCGTGTTCTGTTCCCTCCGCAGCTTTTTGGTCCGTGCTCGTTGAACAGTCTATCTTGTAAATTTTGAAGTTCTCCTGATCTTTCCGAAGATGTGAAGGCTCTCGCCATCCATGAGAAAGGAGGATTATGGGCTGTTTCACGGGTCTTCATAAAAGCCACCCAACACCCATCTTGGTCGTACATAGCTGGTGTGATGCTTGGAAATAGGTAATTCAGCCAATTTGACATTTCTTCTTGGTCTATAGGTGGCGTAGGCATCTGCCTATCCTACGCTTTCTTTAGCTACTGCACTGCTAAGATTTGGGTATTGAACGGAGTATTCTGTGGTTCTCGAATTATTTGACCTATCTAAAAAAGTTGTGTGCGTCACTGGAGGTGGCCGAGGCTTGGGTCGCGGTATGGCGATGGCACTTGCTGATGCAGGTGCTCACGTTATGGTAGCTTCGCGGACGCAAAAACAACTTGATAGCGTAGTGCAAGAAATAAATTCCGCAGGTGGCACGGCCGAATCATTCTCTTTTGATGCTACTGATTCGGAGCAAGTCGATGGACTTATCACCCGATGCGTTGAAACATATGGTCGATTGGATGTGATGTTTGCCAATGCGGGAATCGGAGGAGGCACAAATGCTGAATTTTGGGAATATCCAAATTGGGCCTTTGATGGTGAGCTAGACACTAACTTAAAGTCAGTTTTCTATACTTGTCGGGCGGCTTCAAATCAGATGATTAAGCAGGGCGATGGCGGAGTATTGGTGACCACTGCTTCAGGTACAGCTTTGCGAGGAAATAAAAATTTTCCTTACCCTACTGCTAAAGGAGGCGTTATTTCGTTCACTAAATCTCTTGCAACGATGTTATACGCACATGGCATACGTTCTAATTGCATCATTCCGGGATTTGTGTCGCAGAGTCCAGCAAAATCTGATCAAGAGCAAGCCTTTCGAGAACAGCGAGGTACATTTATTCCTGCCCGTCGTTTAGGGGAGTGGTGGGAACTTGGGCCTCTAGCAGTGTTCCTCGCATCCGAGGCATCATCATACGTGACGGGTGGCTCATTCGTTATTGATGGAGGTGGATTAGCCGGCGGATTAGGTCCAACTGGTTTTAAGCCAGTGCATGAATGGTAGGGAGTCTATGAGCGAAGATATTTCCATCAAGCAACACTTTAGCCTACAAGGGAAGCGAGCGATTGTTATTGGTGCCGAGTTTCCTGCAGGTGCTGCAATTGCTAGTGCCTATGCTGAGGCGGGCGCCGATGTGGCTTTATGTGCAATTACGCCTGATGAAGCCGTGATGCGCATACGGAAAGTGAAGCGCGAGATAGAGGCGATTGGCTCAAAAGCTAGAGAATATGTGATGGATGTCACCTTGGGACGGAATGTCCAAGTTACTATGCGTCAGGCAGTCAAGGAACTCGGCGGAGTAGACTGTGTAGCAATTGCCCCTGATTTGTTTTTGGCGAAGCCGATTGGATCAATCACGGATACCGAGCTTGCTCGGGTAATGGCCGTTAATTTCAATGCCCATTTTTTTTCTATGCGGGCCGCTGCGGCTGAATTTAAAAAGCAAGGTATTCCCGGTCGAATTATTTCTGTCACTTCAGTGCTGGGAGAGAGAGGACTTCCCCATACTTCGGCATATTCGGCAGCCCACGGCGCCGTACATAATTTAATAAGAGCGTGTTCTCAGGAGTTTGGACCCGATCAGATTATGGTAAATGGGATAGCACTTGGCTATATGGACTGGATGGAGGACAGAATTGATCCTGACGACGAAGAAGCACAGCGGGCGTTACGATTTACTATTATGCGTCGAGCGGGCCGGGCGAACGAGGTAGCACCGCTGGCGCTTTATCTGTCGGTCGAGAGTGCAACTCGGTACATAACCGGACAGATTTTTCCCGTTGATGGCGGCTTACTTCAACACCTATAGTTCAGATGATTCCCATAGATTTACTGGCCAAGCCATTCAGCTTTGCGTCTTTCTCGGTAAGCCGGAGGACCAATTGATGCATCTTCTGTGCCACCAGCTACTTTTCGCATGGTTTCACCAAACCTAATTGCCTCACTGAATGGCATTTCCTGACCACGGGCAGCAACTTCTTTTGTCGCTCTGACTGCTAGCGGCGCGCTCTCCAGCAGTCGATTTGCAAGAGCTATTGCTTCATCCATGAGTGTTTCGTGTTCAACGATTTTCCAGACCAGTCCCATTTCCTTGGCCCGTTCCGCATTAACTCGTTCACCTATCAAGAGTAATTCCATTGCATTTTGCCAACCAATTTTTTTTGGCATGCGAACAGCACCTTGAATGGTGGGCACCCCAATACGGACTTCTGGAAAGCCGAACTCAGCCTTTTCACTCGCTATAACGAAGTCACATGCTGATACCAGAGTGAGGCCAAAGCCGAGCGCGTAGCCGTTTACGGCGGCGATCACAGGTTTCCATATCTCCATTCCGGACTCTAACGACGTAAACGACGGATTTTCCCAAAAGGTTCCCTTAGTGTTAGCGCTTTGACCAAAAGACTTGACGTCAGCTCCGGCACAGAAAGCCCGACCGTTACCAGTGACTATTCCAACCCACGCCTCCTCGTCGTTTCTGAATGTTTCCCAAGCGGTATTTAAATCCTCGCGTAGTTGTGCGTTAATCGCATTCATTGCTTCAGGTCGGTTATATGTAATTGTGCCGATGTGGCCTTCTCGTTCATAGAGAACGGTGTCACCCATGCTTAAACTCCTCTTGACTTTGCTTATTTTGAGAACATTAGTCTCTGACTGCTAGAACTTATCACCAAATTAATGCTGCGATGAGCATTAAGCCGAGCATTCCCATCACGCCAAGACCTCCCACATATAAAATCCCAATAACAATCGGATTTTCGCTTTGTGGTTTTTGTTCGGCATCGCTGATATTTTCCACGGAGTTCTCTGGCATTTCTACAGTCCTTTCCACGGAAGAATATATTTTGGGAATGCCGGCGTTATCGTAGTTACCACTAAATGCAATTACTGCTGACACAACTCCCCACAGCATCAAGGCCCCAGCCAGTGCGAAAGGGATAATCATTGGTACATCGATTGCCATAATCTTTGTATTCTATTCTTCATCGAGATTTTAAGCCAGACCACCTAGGAGTAATACCTGTTTGCTTGGTGCGTACAATCCCCTGTTCGTTTATTTAAATCCTATTCACCAGGTATCGCCAGCTTTTGGCCGATAGATAAAAAGTCTGCATCCTCTATATTATTGGCCTCACGGAGTGCCAAAACTGAGACCGAAAATTTCCGGGCAATGCTATTTAGTGAATCTCCAGACTGAACGGTATAAATAGTTTCAGTGACGGAAGGTTTTGTAGATGCAGTCTTTACTTTCTCCTCTACAACTAAAACTTGACCAATCGAGAGAGAATTAGGATTCGTAACTGAGGGATTTAACTCCAATATGCGCTTTGTCGAGATGTCGAATCGCGCGGCGATTGCCCCAAGCGAATCTCCACTGACAACGGTATAGGTGCCGCTTGTCACCTCGGCATCGGTGCGCACAGTACCCACGATGACTGCCGGTGCTAATGCGTTATCGACAGATAATATTTGTCCCGATCGAAGGATAATTCCAACTTCCGGATTTAGCCTGACAAGATCTGGTATCGAAATATTAAACTTTTCGGAAACGCTTGCCATACTATCGCCAGCTTTCGTTCTGTATAGACCTGTAGCTGGATCTAGGGCTTGTATATTTGCATCAGGATTAGTTATCAGTATCGGAGTCGAGCGATTCCAGACGTTGGTTTCTACTTCTGTATAATTCAGCATTCTCAATCGCGGGCATTCACGAATGAGTTCATCACCGAGCCCAACGTCAAGGCAGAATTCCAATCGTCCATCGGGTAGTTTTCTCACCACTATTTCTGCCTGTTGAGTCACCCATGGGCTTTGAGCAATCAACACGGAGGCTGGCAATACAAGTGCAATTCCAATAATCAAGCCCAGAAGGACCCATTTCATTTCCCGACCTCGAGTGCGTATTGCTCTGAAAAACAGGGGATTAAGCATGTGACTCAGCTCCACAGCACCCCACCGCGTACCGGTAATTATATAGTGCGAGGCCATTAAAATGTGAGACTGTTCCCAGAATTTTTGACATAGTACTCGCGTTGAAGTACATCGCTTTCGCGAAGTGCTCAAAATTCGAGGGAATTACAAAAAAAACCAGCATAATTAAGTCATAAATATGAGTAAAAAACTTTCGATAAAAGCCCACACAACCTCGTAAATGTTGTATAGTTCCACAACTGGCCGAAAATACTGAGGGACGCACGTATGTGTGTGGCTGGGAACTATGAAAGGACCTAGGTTTTTATGGAAAAGAATTATTGGAGTAGATTAGGAGCTCAACGACGAGTTTCTCGACGCTCTGTAATGCGTGGCGCAGGAGTGGCTGCTGCAGGTATTACAGGAGCAGCGTTAATAGGCTGTGGTGGAAGTGATGATGAAGAAGCCGCAGGTGGAAGTGCAGCAACAGCTGCAGCTACGCAGGCTTTGGCACAGGTAACTGAGACTCAGGCGGCTCAGGCAACATCGACGCAGACTTCAGTTGCTGCTGTTGCTACAACTGCTGCTAATGTTGATCCCTATCCAAACGTCAAGCGTGGTGGGACGATAGTCGGAAGCTGGGTGCAGGACCCACCAACGATTGATCCATATGGGAACCTCTCCTATCTATCAAAGTATCCAAGCCTTTTTAGTGTAAGCCGTTTATTTGTGAATGGAACTGGCGAAGGTCAGAGCCCTTACAACTTAGGACCTGAGCTTGACTTGGCTGAATCAGCCGAGACGGACGACGCGGTCACTTGGATTGTTAAATTAAAGCAGGGTGTGAAATTCCATAACAAGGCACCAGTTAATGAGCGTGAAGTTACTAGTGCTGACGTGGTTTCATCCTGGAATAAACTTGTTGCTGACGAGTCGCCCAACAAGGACACTGTTCCTAATATTGACTCGTGTGAAGCAATTGATGATTACACTTTGAAGTTTGTGTGTGGTGCACCTTCTGCAACGTTCATTGACACATTGGGTGACCCTAATGCGTTGCATGTACAACCAGTTGAGGCTCACAATGGTGGATTTGATCCAGCTAAGGAAATTATTGGATCCGGTCCATGGATCTTCGAGAGTTATGAACCATCTGTTGACTTCATGTTTAGCAGAAACCCTAATTGGCACGGTTCGTCAGCTCCTATGGGAAGTAAGTTCGCTGCGCCATTTGGTGACAAATTTCACTGGATCAGTGTCCCTGAGTATCAGAACAGATTGGCACAGCTTAAGGCTGGTAACCTGCATTATCTGAACTCAATAAATGCAAACGATGTCATTCCAACAAAGGAAGAAATGCCAGGCCTACAGTGGTATGGTGCTCGCCCGGCTTTGATGTCATTTTTGTACTTCTCAAACAATGAGCTAGACACAAACCCAGTATGGTCTGACGTACGGTTTAGACGAGCCACTTCGATGGCTCAGAACCGTGATGACATTACTGAGCTTGGTTACGAAGTTGAAGCGATGGTTAAGGCAGGTGTTGGTACTAAGGAAGATCTACTAAGGTGGAACAACCTAATCCCAGCTGGTTTTGAGAAGTGGTGGCTAAACCCAACTGATCCGAAGATGGGTAAGGCTGGAGATGACTTCAAGTACAATCCAGCTGAAGCTGCTAAGTTGCTGCAAGCAACTGGTTATGATGACTCAACAATTAAGTTCCAGTATTATCCATATGGTGGTACTGGAGGTACGTTCAACAAGATTGGTGAAGCAGTACAGGCATATTTGACGGCTGTTGGTCTGAACACCGAGATTGAGCATCAGGATTACTCATCGCAATATATTACTCAAACCTTCACAGGGAACTTCAGTGGAATTGCCTGGGGTTACGAGACACCATTCCCAGAGGTTGGTGGATACTTCCCACGAATGTTTGGTGATAACGAGCGAAACCATGGTCGAATCAAGGATGCACGCATTGACGAACTCAATGCACTGCAGGCTGCTGAGGCGGACTATGAGCAGAGACGTGAATACATCTACGAGATTCAAAAGATCAACGCGGACAATATGTATTACGTACCTGGTCAAGCTGGCGCAGGTGTTGGTTGGACAGGTGCGGTCGAGAGTCTCGGTGGTTACCGAGTCTGGAAGTCGTACGGAATGGGTACGGAGAATTCACCGTGGCTATGGCTTAAGTCATAATTTAGAATTTCTAGATTATGTTTCAGCGATTGCTGAAAATATAAGAGAGAGCAGCTTTTGCGAGCTGCTCTCTTTTTATTTGGCTGTTGTGGTGCTTAGTCCGCTATATTATCGGAATGAGAGCGTCAATTAACACTGAGGAGACTATATGAGTACACAAAGCAGATTTCAGGGTCAGGTTGCAGTTGTTACTGGGGCAGCTGGCGGTATCGGCGGTGCGACAGCGCAGCGCTTTGCGGAAGATGGGGCGGACGTTGTTCTGGTTGATTTAGATGGTACGGCGCTCGAGGAAATTGCAGCGCGGGTTGAGCGAGCCGGTACTAATCCACATGTGATTACAGCAGATGTGAGCAATCCGAGTTCTGTTGAAGATTATGTATCTCAAGCTTTGGATAGGTTTGGCCGCGTTGATGCATTTTTTAATAATGCGGGAGTTCTTGGTCCATGGCGTAATTTGTTTGAGTATTCCGAAGAGGATTTTGACCACGTTATGTCTGTGAATGTAAAGGGCGTGTGGCTGGGAATGAAATCAGTTGCAGAAGCTATGATGAAAAGTGGCGGCGGAGCGATTGTAAACACGGCGTCGGTGGCAGGGCTTTCTGGAACGCCGACAGTTTTTGCGTACGGTGCAAGTAAGCATGCGGTTGTCGGAATGACAAAGTCAGCTGCACTCAGTTTGGGGTCACATAACATTCGTGTAAACGCTGTGTGCCCCGCGATAATTGACACGCCAATGGGCGAGGCCGTTCTTCGCGGTGGTAATCCGGATGACATTGATGCAGCGAAAGACAGAGTATCAGAGATGTATCCATTGGGACGAATCGGTCAACCTGAGGAGGTTGCAGCGTTGGTAACTTATTTATGTTCGTCGGATGCATCATTTATTACAGGAGGAATTTATCCGGTGGACGGTGGTAGTAGGGCTCGTTAGGCGTTAGATTTTGATATGGAAACATTTGCGGGTTTCTTTTTTCCGAGCGTAGTGAATAATTGTTTCAAGGGACCGCCTTGGATTAAGTATATTTTCTACGGGTTTACTGGTGTGATGCTGTGGCGCAGCCAACACCATATTTTCAGTGATGATGGTGGGTCATATTCGATTGCAGGAATTCCGATTGATACTTTTGGTAGTGATGGTGCGGAGTCGGTAATTGGCCTGTTTGCTCAGTGGGGTGTCTCACAGCTATTACTTGCCTTGGTATTTTTGCTCATAGCGTTCAGGTATAGAGCACTTATTCCGTTGATGTTTTTGATTGCCTGGGTCGAGAACCTATTTAGACTAGGAATAGGTCTTTATAAACCGATTGGAGCAACCGATCCACCGGGATTAGTCGGGAGCGTAATTTTTTCAATACTTATCCCCTTTATTCTCATACTCTGCTATCGAGCATATTGTGATTCAAAGAAGAGGACTGAGGCTAATTCTATAAAAATATCTCTTGAGCCTTGACCGAGATCTTGATTCTAATGCGCGTGGTCAGAAGTTGAAAAGGAATTGCCTTGATTACGCTTCTTTTATTTTTTCAAGAATTTCTTCAGGTTTCATAGATTCGGTGGAAGACCTTGAGGAGTCGGTGTCAATATAGAGAGAATCAGTCAGATGCTTCCTAGGGATATACGCGAATGCCACGCTTGCGGCTAGAGCGGCGGAATAAAATCCGGCTACACAGGCGCTGATCCCAGTTCCATCATGAAGCTGTACCGCATCTCCTCTTTTTGCTAGACCTTTATCCAGGAGCTTAAAAGCTGTGACAGACCGTGAAACTGGGAATTCTTTTAAATCTTTTCCTAGTTGGGTACTTCCCTCAAATATTCTTTGGTTACTTTTGACGTCTTCCAAATCTACCAGTTGAGCTAGGCCGGCATGAAATGGCGTGGCAGGATGAGGAATTTCTGTGGGAGCTTCAAGAGAATTTGCCTCAAGTCGTAATGCATCAGATGCTGCAAGCCCAATGGGGTCTGCTCCGACTGACAAAAGTTGTTGCCAAATATGTTCACCAACCTCTGGCGAACATATAATCAGATATCCAATCTCACCAGTGTCCGAATAATTCGCAACGAGTGCACGGTAACCACCTAGTAAAATCTCGTGGCCTTCGTTCAGTGGAATCGACTTGGGTATGGTCGGTCCCAAGGCCGCTACTAAGCTTTCAGGTGCGCTGGGTCCTGACACGGCGAGCAATACTGACTCCTCTAGCCGATCTCGAACTAGCACGTCTGGATATACCGTGGCAAATTCTTCGACTCGTTTGAGTAAGCTTGTTTGTGTCCTTGGTCCAGAGATAATTAACCATCTTCCGGCATCTAGTCGGCACCAAATTACGATATCGAAAACAGTGCCGTCTTCGTTACACGCTATTGTCCGACCAATTTGCCCAATCTCCATTTTGTGCGGGTCAGATGTAAACACTCGATCAAGCACTTGTTCTGCATTTTCGCCAGTCACATAGAAGCGCCCAAGGTGTGATCTATCTGAAATTACCGTGCCGGACCGCGCCGAGCGCTGCTCATCGTAAGTTCCCTGATACCAAAGTGGTACCGTAAAAGAATGGATTGGTGCAGGATGCCAGTTCGCGGCCATATGGAGATGTACGAGCGGAAGTATGTTTGTTCTTTCGACCCCGCCTATGGTTGGAATGATCGGAATTAGTTCTTTTTTGCTATCTTCTTCGACCATAATCAGATGAATGTCCTAATGTGTATGTGGACTTGCGTCGGTCACGTGTGGGGCTTCTTTTTCCCACTTTCGAAATCCTTCACTTGTCAGAGTTAATCTACCAACACCCGGATATGCACCGTGTGAGAATATTATTAGAGCTTGGGAATCAATACATTCGGCCGCGAGTTTCTTTTTTGTTTCCATTGAAACTAACGGTAGGACATCTAGTCCAGAAACCCACGCAGTTCGTTCAAGTTGTGCATGGTGTTGAATCATGTCGCCCACATAGACGCCCCATTCCTGACCAGACCGCATAAAAACGGCACTGTGGCCCTCGGTATGGCCTGGTGTGGGCGAGACTATCACTTCATCAGTTATTTTTATTTCGTCGTCGAATAGATTTATATGATCGATAATTGGATTTAGATTTTTTTCTAAATAAGTTGCTCGGGTGCGCTCATTCGGATTGACAGCGTCATTCCATTCTTTTTCAGAGATGTAGTAGGTTGCATTTGGGAACGTGGGGACTAGTTCCTGATTTTCTGCACTAACGGAAGTATTCCAACCACAGTGATCAAAATGCAAATGTGTATTAACCACGACATCTATGTCACTTGGACTTAATCCTTGTTTAGCGATTGATTGGATCAAATTCCCTTGTTCGATTGGCGAAGCCACATCTCGGTCGCCTGGTTTTCCACCCACCCCAGTGTCCAGCAGAATATTCTTTCCATTGGATCGTAGTAAAACGCAATTCAAGCCTTGGGTGATCCTATGTTGAGCATCAATTTGATTTTCTACTGCCCGCTGCCACATCACCCTAGGTACGACGCCGAAAATAGCTCCTCCGTCATACATGAAAGTACCGTCATTTACGATCGTGATAGGCATTGATCCTATTTGAAATTTTGCTCCTGTTGAAAATTCTGAGTTTGTCATTTGGATAGACTATCAACTGAATTAGTTTCATAGTGAAAATCAACTACTTTCTTTTGCACGCGTAGATACGCGTGCACGATATGATATAGATGATTTGCATGAGTGAGTTTGGTTTCTGCAAGTAATTAGCTGACCGTGGAGTTCTATTGTTCGCTAATTTTTTTGGATTTATCATGAATAATCCACAGCGCAGCATTATGCTAGCGAGTGTGCAAGGGGGATTGTATGTCGCAGCAGATGGCTTATTTCGAGGGAAATTTTGTTCCAATTGAGGAAGCTAACCTCAATGTAATGACTCACGCTTTCAATTATGGGAGTGCAGTGTTTGAAGGAATCCGCGGTAACTGGAATCCTGCACACGAAGAACTTTACCTCTTTAAGGTTCGTGAACATATCGATCGCCTTGTTCAGAGTGCTCGAATATTGCGAATGAATGGAACTTACGATGCAGATGAAATCTCTAATCTCGTTGTAGAGTTGGCACGTCGCTGCGACTATAAGGAGGATATGTATATTCGGCCGATGGTATATAAGTCAGGGCTTGATATTGGCCCTGCTATTCACTCAGTTGAAGACAAGCTACTTATTTATGTAAGGCCCTTGGGCGATTATCTAGATCCAAATGCGGGTGCCACGGTTATGACCTCGTCATGGCGCAGAGTTGATGATACTTCGATCCCCGCGCGAGCCAAGGTTTCTGGTCTTTACGTCAATAATGGTTTGGCAACTAGCGAAGCCAAGCAAAATGGGATGACTGAAGCGATTATGCTAAATCAGGATGGGCACGTGTCTGAAGGTGCAGGAGAAAACCTTGTGATGATCAGGAATGGAGTCCTCATAAGCCCTCCCCAAAGTGACAATATTTTAGAGGGAATTACTCTCGACACCGCTCTTTTTCTTGCAAGTGAGAAACTTAATCTTCCGGTTGAGAGAAGAACTATTGACAGATCTGAGCTTTATATAGCAGATGAATTATTTATGACTGGAACCGCTGCTCATGTTACACCTGTAACTGAAGTCGATCGCGTGCCAGTAGGTGATGGTCAGCCCGGTATAGTTTCCAGGAAATTACAGAAGCTATTTTTCGATGCAATTACGGGTGAATTAACCGAGTACGAAAGCTGGCTCATACCTGTTTATGGTGAATAGCTAAGTTGAATTCATGGCTGATGAAAATATATTCAAGCCTAAGTTACTTAAGGGTCTAATTTTTGGAATTTTCCTATGTGGCTGGTCTGCGTGTCTAGCCGTAGGATTGGCGTTAATTGCCACTGATCTTTCGTTTGGAGTACTTAAGGTATTAGCTTTTGGTGCTTGTTTTTTTTCTGTGTTGGTGATGATATTTTTTTTCTATTGGGTTTTATGCTTTTTAAAGTTGCGATACACGGTAAAAGATAATAATTTGACAGTTCACTGGGGTTTGGTTGCTCATGTTATACCACTGCCGTCCATAACTAGGATTAGTGTCACTGGATATACGGACGATGTTCTGGTGGATATGTTTTCATGGCCTGGAATGAGTATTGGGCGAGGATTTTCTAGACTTGATTCAACACAGAGCGCGCCAAAGCCGATTACTATTTTTGCGACGTCTCAAGATAGACAAAATTTACTTTATCTAGAGACACCTAATTCTTTATACGGTATATCTGTGAGTGACGAAGCAGATTTCCTTGAAGGTCTTGGTGCATATGGATATCAGGGTACTGAAGATGTCACAGAACCGTACATCGGTTATATATGGCCTCGACTACATTTTCTTATTTCTTCAGGCACGGTCTGGGTGTATTTAATAGCGATTGCGTTGACGACAATTTTTATGTGGTCTGAATTTAGCTTTCGCTATGCGAGCCTACCTATACAACTCGAAGGAGTTTTTCCCATTAGTGAGGAGAAATCAAGATTTATAACTTTTTGGTTGCGTGAGGAGTTATTTCAAATTCCATTGTTAGCCTCATTATTAGTCATTGGTAACACCATATTGGGACTCGTTTTTTTTGTTTGGGAACGGAAACTGGCGTTGATGGCTCTATTTTCGGCAATAGCGATTCCCGTATTATCAGTTTTCCTTTTTGAGCTTGCTATCTATGTTTCAAGTGGTTAGATGCCCGTGACTCTATTTGATCTAAGGTATAACCTGATCTTATGGCATCAATAAACACAGAAGTTGCGATCATTGGTGCAGGACCCTCTGGTTCTATTGCGGCTCATCAGTTAGCCGCCGCAGGTCTGGATGTGGTCTTGCTCGATAGGGCTAAGTTCCCTAGAGATAAGCCTTGTGGCGGCGGCGTAACTGTAAGATGTGAGCGGATTCTTCCTTTTTCTATTGATCCTGTGATTGAAGATGTTATTACTGATGCAGACATCAGGATTCGTGATGAGTCTTCTGTACTACAAACCTCTGGCTCTGTTCTGACTTACATGACTCAGCGAGCACGTCTCGACGCATTTCTGGCTGATAAGGCACAGGAAATGGGGACAAAGTTTAGAGATGGTGAACAGGTAACCGATATTTTTTCTAGGCCGGGGGACGGTTTCGTGGTGAAAACGCGGTCAGGTACTGAAGTTCAAGCACGAGTGCTTCTAGGGGCCGATGGGGCAAACGGAATTACTGGGAATAGACTGGGTTTTAATAGCCACAGTGAAGGTGCAGTTGCCTTGGAGGGAAATGTGTATTTTCCTGATGGCGTTCCGAGCCAGTTTAAGCATAAGGTAAGTCTTAATTTTGGCTATCTGACTCAGGGTTACGGCTGGATTTTCCCTAAGGGTGATCATGTAAATATCGGAGTTGGCGGAAGTCGTTCGAGTGGTGGCAAACGTTTGAAGGCAGCGTTGTTTAAGTTGGCTGAGATCTATGGCATTGACTACGATTCGATTACCGAGATTAAAGGACACCATCTTCCTATGCGTCATCCTGATTCAGCTATTTCTATTGACGGATCGGCTTTGCTTGGTGATGCCGCAGGCCTAGTAGATCCCTTATCTGGAGAAGGGATTTTTGCGGCGTTACGATCTGGTATTGCTGTAGCACCGGTGGTCGAGCAGTATCTTTCTTCTGAAGTTGATTCATTGGTAGGTTATCAAGTTGAATTACAAAAGGAACTTCTTCCTGAAATCCAGACTTCAGAGGCGTTGATGCAAATATTCCATGCTTATCCGAGACCGTTTGTTTGGATGCTACAACATGTAGGCTTGTTTTGGAGTGGAGCCATTGAGCTCATTCGTGGTGATTCTACTTATCTGGATCTAACTAATAAGTTTGGAAAAATCGGACGGTCACTACTTATGCCGGCTGCTTGGCTGGGGGATAAGATTTCAGCGCGTAGACGAGTATAGTCACTATTTTGTGATACTTGCTCATGCGCTTGACGGTTCCAGATCTAAGTCTCAGAATAGGTCTACTATGTGTTACCTAAGTGGCAATCTGTTTTTAACTCAGTCGAGAAAAGTCTCGGTTGTCCCTGCCCATTTAGTATCTGTAGTCGTCGTGTCCTAGGGTGGCCGTTCTGGCCGCCCATGAGCTCGCGTGTCGAGCCAAGAGAACTAAAAAAACCAACAATATTTAAAGTTAACGAGAATAAGAAGTTTACGTTATACCAGAATGAGCTAGTGATGAATGGGTAGAATCATTTTGACTTTACCGGTCGGCTAGATTTGTGATTGAGGAGACGATTATGACAAAAATGAGCGGTGCGGACATTGTTCTTAAGTGCTTGCAGAAGCTAGGCGTGGATACATTGTTTGGGTATCCTGGAGGAGTTGTATTGCCTCTTTATGATCGATTCCCAGATTATCCCGATATAAATCATATTTTGGTCCGGCATGAACAGGCTGCCGGTCATGCCGCTGATGGTTATGCGAGGGCTTCAGGAAAGTTAGGCGTAGCTTTAGCGACTTCAGGCCCGGGGGCTACAAATTTAGTTACTGCCATCACGAATGCTCATATGGACTCGGTGCCGACATTATTTATCACGGGTAATGTTACGCGGTCGCTGCTTGGAAAAGATGGCTTTCAGGAAGCAGATATCACAGGTATTACTATGCCAACCGTTAAACATAATTATATTGTTATGCGGCCAGATGATTTGGCTTATGCATTTAGTGAAGCTGCTTACATCGCTACAACTGGACGACCTGGGGCAGTTCATATTGATATCCCCAAGGATGTTTTTATAGAGGAAGCAGAATTTCACTGGCCAGACGATGTACATATTCGTGGTTATAACCCCCCAACGATAGGGGCGAATGAATCTATTGAGTCGGCAACTGACATCATTGATCAAGCAGAGAGACCGCTTATTTTTGCTGGGCACGGCATCATACTGTCTGATGCCGCAGAAGAATTACAAGCTTTCGCAGAAAAAGGCGGGATCCCAGTCGTTAATACTTTGCTTGGTTTAGGGTCGATAAATCCAAGTCACGTTCTTTCATACGGAATGCTTGGAATGCATGGTTCATATTGGGCGAATCATGCAGCATCTTCAGCAGATGTCATAATTGGCTTAGGTATGCGTATGGATGACAGAGCACTCGGACGTTTTGAAGATATGAATCCTAATGCAAAAATTATTCATGTCGATATTGATCCTGCAGAGCACCAAAAAAATATCGAAACTCATGTCCCAATAGTAGGAAACGTTAAGGATGTTTTAGGCCAGTTGATTAAATCAATTAATGTATCTACTCATTCTGATTGGCTTCAGTGGATAAACGAAATGCGCATTAATCACAAGGAATCGATGTCTATTCCAAGCGGTCCAGAGTTAAGTGCACAGTATGCAATTTCGAGAATTGCTGATTTAATCGGCCCTGAATCAGTTTTATGTACAGGGGTCGGTCAGCATCAAATGTGGGCTGCCCAATTTGGAAATATATCTCGACCACGTCAATTCATCACATCAGGGGGCCTAGGAACCATGGGTTTCGAAGTGCCTGCCGCGATGGGCGCGCAGGCTGCGTGTCCGGATAGGCCAGTTTGGACGATCTGTGGTGATGGCGGATTTCAGATGACCTTCCAGGAGATAGGAACTATGGTCGCGGAGAAGCTACCAGTCAAGATGGCGATTATGAATAATTGTTATCTTGGTATGGTGCGCCAGTGGCAGGAATTATTTTATGACGAAAATTTGGTGGATGTGGATATTACGCAGCCTGACTTTCTAAAAATAGCGGAAGCATACGGAATCCGCGGAATTCGCGTAACTAACCAGGAGGATGTCGACGCTGCTATTCAAGAAGCTGAGGCTGACCCTGGCCCCGTAATTATTGACTTTCGAGTGGTACAGCAGGACAATGTTTGGCCAATGGTCCCGGCTGGTGCAGCACTCAGCGAAACAGTGGAATCGAGCGGTCAGATATAAGAAAAGTAAATATTAATTTTACCTATTTTTAATTTATTTAGCTAAATTAGAGGATTTTAATTATGAAAACAGATTTGACCGGCCCACGCCAGACAATTGCCGCTCTGGTAGAGGACCGCCCTGGCGTTTTGACGCGTGTCGCGTCCTTATTTCGAAGGCGTGGCTACAATATTGAGAGTTTGGCCGTCGGTTCGACGGATGAGATAGGAGTATCACGGATGACAATAGTTGTCGAAGGAACTCCTGTAATAGGTGATCAAGTTGCAAAACAGCTGGATAAATTGATTGATGTGATTACTGCTGAGGTGTTAGAGGATGGTGAATCAGTCGGACGTGAGCTTGCGCTAATTAAGGTAATGACGAAACCAGAACAGCGACGAGAAATTTTAGATATCGTTGAAATATTTCGGGCATCTGTTGTTGACCTATCAGCGGCTAGTGTGATTATCCAAATAACGGCTGCTAACGAGACTATAGAGGCGCTTACAGATAACCTTCGTCCATACGGTATTCTTGAATTAGTTCGTACCGGAGGCATAGCTTTGGTTCGTGGAGAAGGTACAACTCAAATGCCGCACTTTGAAGATGAGGAATTACGACGATTTCATCAGGAGTCAGGTAGAATTCCAAGTGGTGATCTTCCGCATTTGAGCGATTGAGTCTGAAGATAAAAAAAAATAGTACAAGGGGGTAAGTCTGTGGCTAAGGTTTATTATGAGAATAATGCCGATCTGTCGGTATTAGATGGTAAAAAAGTTGGGATTATTGGATTTGGTTCACAAGGGCATGCACATGCTCTGAACTTACATGAGTCAGGCGTAGATGTTGCGGTTGGCTTATATCCTGGGTCACGATCATGGGATTTGGTGAAAGAAAGTGGCTTGGATGTTGGTACTGTAGATGAAGTCGCAATCTCTTGCGATATCATCATGGTCTTAGTACCAGATCAAATAGCCTTCCAAGTTTATAAGGATCATATTGAACCTCATCTTGAACCAGGTAAAACTTTAA
>CAJXBM010000019.1:0-33757 GCA_913051185.1 uncultured Chloroflexota bacterium
ACAAGGGTCGAAGTCCCAATCTTTCATAAAATTTAAGAGACTCCTCAATATCCGTGACTATGATCGCCGGATAATTTATACCTAAAGTCTGAACCATTTTTACGTACCTTTCAGCCTTAATTTTTTGTTCCAACACTTCAATACTAGTCGATGCTAATGTGGCAGTAATACTAGGAAAAAGCTTCTGTGAATGTAGCATCCGAAGATAAGTTGTAAAAGATATAAGTGCGCACTAGTGAGTCTGACTTGACGCTTTGTTCTTCCCCGTGGAGACTACAGATATCTAACAAACATCAACTTCTGAAATTATTGGTGAAATCGAACCTATATGAAGTCCGCGTCAAAATTCGTCCCGATCGACTCCGAGATGGCGGCTAGCTATAACCCAGCAACCGTTGAATCACCAATTTACGAGTGGTGGGAAAAAAATAATTTTTTCGCCCCTAATAATCCTAAAAATGACCCTTTTACTATCATTATGCCTCCGCCAAATCTCACTGGTGCCTTGCACCTAGGACACGCGCTTACGGTGGCTATCGAGGATGCACTTACACGATGGCATCGAATGCTGGGTCACGACACACTTTGGCTGCCGGGCGTCGATCATGCTGCAATCGCTGTGAATGCTCTAATAGAAAAGCAACTGCGTGAAGAAGGCAAATCTCGTCATGATGTCGGGAGAGATGAATTCCTAGATCGTACATGGGCATTCGTCGAAGATAACCGAAGCCGAATCAGTACCCAACATAAAAGACTAGGTGCGTCAGCCGACTGGCAACGCGAGGCATTCACAGCGGACGCTGAACGTGAATTATCCGTGCGAACTACGTTCAAGAACCTATATGACGATGGTTTAATATTTCGAGCTGAAAGACTGATTAATTGGTGTATCGGATGCCGGTCAGCCATCTCTGATATTGAAGTTGAATATGATGATGAAGATGGGTCATTTTGGTATATCAAATATCTAATCGAGGATGAGCCAGGCGAGTCGATTGTTGTTGCTACCACGCGACCGGAAACCATACCAGCTGATGTCGCGGTGGCAGTCAACCCAAATGACGAAAGAAACGCCCATTTGATCGGCAAAAAATGTTTCGTCCCAACAACTAATCGAACAATCCCAATAATTGGAGACGATGCAATCGACATCGAATTGGGCTCTGGAGCATTAAAAGTTACACCAGCACACGATCAAATAGACTTTGATATAGGTGAAAGACATGGCCTCGAAATCATTAATATTCTGAATCCTGATGGCACTCTAAATGAACTGGCAGGGGAATACGTTGGGCTAAGCCTTGACGCCACACGACAATTAATTGTCAAGGATATGGAAAAGTTAGGACTTATTGAGCGAACCGATCCTTACACCCATGCCGTAGGGCACTGTCAGCGCTGTTCGACGATTGTCGAACCATTAGTCTCTGAACAATGGTGGGTAGATGCCAAACAACTTGCAAAGCCCGCAATTCAAGCGGTAACAAGCAGGCAAATAGAGTTCGTACCATCGCGATTTCAAAAAACATATCTCCGATGGATGGAAAATATCCGTGACTGGTGTATTTCCAGGCAAATTTGGTGGGGACACCGAATTCCTGTTTGGTACTGTGCTGACTGCGATCACGTGACGGTCTCAATAACTGATAGAGATTCGTGCGAGTCATGTGAGGGTGTAAATATTAGTCAGGACGAAGACACGCTTGATACATGGTTTTCCTCCGGACTTTGGCCGCATTCAACTCTTGGTTGGCCTGAAAAGCTCGAAGATGATCTCAAGCGATTCTATCCGACTCAAGTCCTCGAGACAGGGTATGACATCATTTTTTTCTGGGTCGCTCGGATGATTATGCTCTCGCTTTACAACATGGACGGTACCCCACCCTTTAACACGGTATATCTTCACGGTCTGGTCCGAGGCGCTGACGGTAAAAAAATGTCGAAATCCACTGGGAACATTGTCGACCCGCTCGAAGCAATAGAGACTTACGGATGCGATGGTCTCCGTTACGCACTCATATCGGGCACTAGTCCAGGCAATGACCAAAAACTCACTGATGATCGACTAGAGTCGGGAAGAAATTTTGCCAATAAACTCTGGAACGCCGGACGATTCGTCATCAGCCTCAGCGAACAGCATAAAGATAAAATAACGACAAAGAACTCCGAACCAACCTTAGAAGATGTATGGATTAGTTCCCGACTAGCTGAACTCACGGAGGAAGTCGACCGACTGCTGACGAATTACGAATTATCTGAAGCACTCCGACAAATAAGGGATTTCTTCTGGGACGATTTTGCCGATTGGTACCTCGAAATTGCAAAAATCAGAATTCGAAACGAAGATTACAGACCGTTGACAGTATTAACTGAGACATATGAGATGACTCTGAGACTCGTCCACCCTTTTATGCCCTTCATATCTGAAGAAATCTGGCAGAGGTTACAAAATTCAATTAGCAGTTCAGGCAAACAACATGCGTTGATAGTGGCAAGTTATCCGAGCTCTCAGGAAATCAATTCAAAGAAAGAACCTGATGCTCTCGCTCGATTTGGTGCCGTGCAAGAATTTATTCGTTCAATTAGAAATATTCGTTCAGAAAACAAAGTAGATGCCGCTAGAAAAATTGAATGCTTTATTGTTACAACTGAATACACAGATGAGGTAAACGATCTAAGTGCTGCTATTACGTCTATGGCACGGGTAGACCCGCTTCACGTCGTTAGTGACATTAATCAAGCTCCTGCAGATCAAGTAGTCTCACATGTCACAAATGGAGGGACCGTGATAGTGCCACTGGGCGGATTGTTTGATCTAGAAACAGAGCGCAAGCGCCTGCAGGAAGATCTTCAAACTGCGCATCAAGAAATCAAGCAACAAAATCAAAAACTCGACAACCAAGAGTTTCGTAAAAAGGCGCCCGAACGAGTCGTGCAAAAAGAGCTTGATAAATTAGAGGCTGCAAAGGTAAAGGCCGCCAATATTTCGGACAGACTACAGGAACTTGTTACTAGCTAGACCTCGCTAGGCAGCCAAAGAACATCACCTTTAAGTGAATCATCCCAAGGTTTTGCAGCGAAAATAGCATACTCCCAACGTGATTCAAATATCGTAGTTGTACCACCGTGTCCGGGTAACACAACTGTCTGTGGAGCGAGAGGATGTAGTCGAGACGTAATGCTTTTTACACTCGTTAGTAAATCCTCATTACTTCCGGTTAGTCCTGGCCCCCCTGGAAATAGCACGTCCCCCGAAAGTACAGCGCCGCCGACCAGAAAGCACGTCGATCCTGGAGTATGCCCAGGAGTATGCATTGCGATAATTTCATGTCCGCCTAGTTTGAAAATCTGACCCTCTTCAATGGGTAGTATTTGCTTATCCGGATCAAGATTGATTTCAGTCGCACCCGCGTAAGCTGGAGCGGCGGTCATTGCTCGAAGCGTTTCAAAGCCCTGCCAATGATCACCATGATGGTGCGTGAATAACAGGGCTTGCACGTCTCTGTCACCTATGGCTTGCACTGTAGATTCTGACCCCAGCGGCGCGTCAACAACGATCACGGAACCGACTTCACTAGCGTTAGAAATAATATATGAATTATTGCCAAAAGGACTAATCTCACGCAGGCGCTCTATCCTAAATCTTTCGTCCTCATATACAACATCTGCCTTCACTACATCAGACTGATTCACCATCGTTAAGTCCCCCATCTTCACTACAAACAAATCTTGCATCTGTTTCCGCTACTATGTGTAAATATTTCTAATGGATGGTAGCGCACTCATCTGCGGAGCCGCATATAATCGAGTCTCTGGAGTCTAATGACTCAAGTAAACTGATGACGTTAATACGGGGGTAGCAATATGGCTAAAACAGTTAAGACTCTAGGACAGCTGAAAAAATCAGGATACAAAGTTCTTCCGATTCGTGAAGAATTACGAAAAAATTTAATCGCCAAAATAAAATCTGCAGAAAATATATTTCCAGGAATTGAAGGATATGAGAACACGGTAGTACCGCAGCTTCAGAATGCGATTCTCTCCGGCCAGGACATTATTTTGCTTGGCGAGCGGGGACAAGCTAAGTCACGTATTATTCGTTCACTCACCACACTATTCGATGAATGGACGCCGGTACTCGATGGAATCGAATTGCCAGAAAATCCATTTAATCCAATATCTGCTCAAGGCAAAGCAATGGTTCGTGAGCTGGGTGACAGAGCCCCAATTCGTTGGATGCACCGGGACGAGAGATATGGCGAGAAGTTAGCTACGCCGGACATAACGATTGCTGATTTAATAGGCGAAATTGATCCCATCAAGGTTGCGGAAGGTCTCTATCTTTCGGATGAAATGACAATTCATTATGGCTTAATACCAAGAACCAACAGAGGCATCTTTGGACTTAACGAGCTTCCTGATCTAGCGGAGCGAATTCAGGTTGGTCTACTGAATGTAATGGAGGAGCATGATGTTCAAATCAGAGGTCACAAAGTACGTCTCCCCTTAGATGTCATCGTGGTTGCTACTGCAAACCCAGAAGATTACACCAACAGAGGTCGAATCATCACTCCTCTTAAGGATCGATATGGGGCTCAAATCAGGACGCACTATCCGCCCACTATCGAACATGAAATCAAAATAATGCATAGTGAAGCCAACGATATAGATATGGACGAGTGCCGACTGATTGTTCCCCAGTACATGGAACAAATTATTGCTGAAATTACCAGACTCGCTCGTCGATCTCCGGATGTATCTCAAAGATCTGGCGTTTCCGTGCGTGCATCGGTAGCGGGATATGAGGCTATCCAGGCAAATGCCGTCCGACGCGCCATCCGACTTGGTGAATCGTGTGCCGTTCCGAGAATTTCGGACTTACATTACCTAGTCCCATCGCTTCAAGGAAAAATTGAATTTGAAACGGTCGAAGAAGGGAAAGAAGATCAAATTATCGCTAAGCTCATTAACGGAGCCGTGGCGTCAGTTTTCAATAACCTGATGGAAAACATTGGGAAGGACTCTCAATTGGACGGAATATCTGCTGCATTTTCTGAAGATCGCTCAGTCGACGTTGGTGAAGCAAAAAAAGCTGAAGAATATGGATCTATTGTCGATTCACTGGATGGTATGAAAGAAATTATCGAATCGATTACAGACGATAATACGGTTGAAATGCAGGCGTCATGCATTGAATTAGTGCTAGAGGGTATGCACCTCAATAAACTTCTCAACAAAGATAGGCTTCAAGGAGAAGCTCTGTATCGCATGTAGTCGTGACAAATGCGTGACGGTGACAAGGTTATCCCTGTTACTCTATCTGCTGCGGGTTAAATGATTAGGAAAAGCTTAATGACGTCCTCATATCGATATACAAACTGGGATGGTTCACAAGCTGAAGAGTCTTTGGATGCGGACGACTTACTTTCATCCTTGGCTGATGACTTACTCAATTTTGGTGATCTGCAGCATGCATTGCGCAATCTTATGCAGCGTGGAGTCGAAACTCCTCAAGGCGATAATATGCAGGGTTTGCGAGATATGCTTCAAGATCTCCGGCAACAGAGGCGCGACCAACTTGATAAATACAATCTCAGCAGTGTACTAGAGGAACTTAAAGAAGCCTTATCAAAAATCATTGAGAACGAGCAGTCTACGGTCACTGAACGACTGGAACAAACAAAAGCCTTCAATGAAAGTGAACCAGATGAGGCGAAGTCACCAGCTGAAGGAGGCGAAACAGACGAAGATCAAGAAAATAAACGGCTCAATGACCTCCTTCAGTCAATTGCACAAAAGAAACAAGATTTTCTCGACGATCTATCTGACAATGAATCAGAGCAACTGAAGTCGCTGCAATCCTATGAATTCTTATCGCCAGAAGCAAACGATCAATTTCAAGAATTACTTGAACGACTGAAAGAAGCAATGTCATCACAGATGTTAGATCAAATGAAAGATTCGCTGAACAATATGTCCCAAGAAGACAAACAGCGGACAAAAGATATGATTAGCGACCTCAATGACATGATCAATCAAAAGATCAAAGGCGAAGAACCCGATTTTGACTCGTTTATGGAAAAATATGAGGACATGATGGGTGACAATCCACCCCAATCACTAGATGAATTACTGGAACAGCTTCAAGAACAGATGAACGCAATGCAGTCGCTAATGTCATCACTACCAAGTGGTGAACGAGACCAGCTACAAGAATTGCTTTCCAACAGTCTTGGAGATCCCGAGCTACAGGCGGAATTGAACGAACTTTCTGAAAATCTCTCCTTCTTAAACTCAGGTAAAAATGGCACCCAGTACCCTTTTCGTGGTGGTGAAGATATAAGTCTTGAAGCTGCTGCCGACTTGATGAAACAAATGAACGACATGGACTCTCTTGAAAAATCGTTAGAACGAGCACAGTATCGAGGTGAGATGGACGGAGTTGATCTGGAGCAACTCGAGAGAATACTTGGTAAAGATACCGTCGAAGAATTTGAATCTCTTAAAAACCTAGTTGACGCGCTTGAAGATGCTGGTTATATCCAGAAAGATGGTGACGAGTGGCGATTAACCCCTCGAGGCACGCGGATGATAGGCGAAAACGCTCTACGTGAAATATTCAGGCAACTGAAAATTGGAACCGTAGGTAATCACCAAGTGCCGGAAAACGGAAGACAAGGCGAACGACTAGATGAAAGTAAGCCCTATGAATTTGGGGATCCATTCCACCTAGATATGAAACAAACAATCATGAATGCGCTTGAACGAGAAGGACGGGGCTCACCCGTTCAGTTAGACCCCGATGACTTTGAAATTTATCGATCCGAATTACAGACTACGACGGCAACTGTTCTTCTTGTTGACCTGTCTTGGTCTATGGCGCTGCGTGGTTCATTCGTCGCAGCCAAGAAGGTAGCTCTCGCGCTTCAAAATCTAATCAAGGCTCAGTATCCAAGGGACACGTTTTATGTAGTTGGATTTAATGCCTATGCACGCGAACTTAAGCCAAACGAACTTCCCTTCGTCAGTTGGGATGAGTCAGTCGTAGGTACAAATATGCACCATGCGCTTATGCTTGCAGAAGGCTTACTTGCAAGACACGCAGGTAGCTCCAAACAAATACTGATGGTCTCTGATGGTGAGCCTACAGCGCACATGGAAAACGGCCGGTCACAATTCTCATACCCACCTAGCCCGGTGACCATTAGAGAAACTTTAAAGGCAGTAAAAAGACTTACTCAGAAACAAGTCACAATTAACACATTCATGCTAGATCGAAGTTATTCGCTCAAAGAATTTGTTAATCAAATTGCCAAATTGAATGGTGGTCGTGTCTTTTTCTCAACCCCCGACCAGTTGGGAGAATATATGCTGGTTGATTATGTCGAGCATAAAACAAAGCAAATCAGTGGTCGAAGATAACCTAAGGTCATATCAGAGCGCGTATGATCAAAACCATACAATGGGATCACGTAAGCATCGCTGCCAGAGAAATCGCTCCAGTATCGCAACTCTGGAAAAATCTATTCGGCTTCCGAGAAACTAGTACCTTCACCGGTAGTTCGGGGCTAAACGGAATGATTTTAGAAGCACCAGGTAGTTCAAAAATTGCTCTCGAAATCATAGAACCGGCTGATTCCGACTCATACCTCCATTCTTTCCTCGATGGACCACATGGCCAGGGACTGCATCACATAGCGTTCCAAGTACCCTCGATAGAAGAAAGCGTCAAATTTCTTCGGTCGGAAGGAATAATCCCTTGGGGAGAAACCATCGATGAAGAGGGCACAAAATACGCTTACATCCATCCACGTGGAGGTGGACAAGGAGTATTATTCCAGCTATACGAGTCCGAAAATGCTTGGAATCAGGCTTTAGGGTTTCTCGACACTGATACCTCCCATCTAGGGATTACAGCTCTGAATCACCTGTGTCATGTGACAGAATCTCGTGAAAACACTGCAAACTGGTACAAGAACATTTTTGGGCTCTCGACACTCTATCAATCCCCATTGGGAACCAGCTCAAATGATGCAGATCATAAAGTTCAGTTCAGCTCACACCTGCTTGATTGGCCCACTAAACAGTCTCGAATTGAACTGCTAGAACCTCACGGAGATGATTCCTTTCTAAATGACTTCTTGAATAAACGAGGGCCTGGTTTGCATCATCTAACATTTCAGGTCTCTAACTTTGAACAGGCCTTAGCAGCCTGTAAAAACTACGGCGTAACTGTGTTTGGTGGAAGAGAAGGTGTCACGGATGGAGCTCGGTGGCGCGAAACATTCATTCACCCAAAAGATGCCTTTGGCGTTTTAGTTCAGTTTTTTTGGGAGGAAAAATCGGGAATTTGGGTGTGACAGATCACCGATACCTAGAATGGAAATTACCAAACTAATACTCAAGGACTATCGTTCTTTCCATAGATTCCAGTGGGAACCCAGTTCAGGTGTTCACATAATTTATGGTGAAAACGGATCGGGAAAATCGAATCTCCTGGAAGCGATCGCAATGCTCAGCACCACTCGTTCTCCTCGAACACGTAGAGACGCTGAGCTTGTATCTTGGCGAGCGCTCGATGAAGACCCGCTTCCAGGAGCTTTCATATCAGCTGAAAAAATAAACGCCTCACAACTAATCGACACGAGAGAGTCAATCGATATCAGCATCAGTGCAGCTGAGCCAATAAGCTATGACGCCAATATTCCTCGAGATCCTAGACCAAAAATGATCAAACAGTTTCAGCGAAACAAAAGCCCGAAAAAAGCCTCTGATGTGATTGGATGTATTAAAAGTATTTTATTCTCTGCCCGCGACCTTAAAATCATTGAGGGCACACCGGCCGATAGAAGACGATATCTAGATGCCACAATATCTCAATTAAATCGTGACTACGTTGTCGCGCTTCGTGAATATAACAAGATAATAGAAAACAGAAATTCCCTTCTCAAACAAATAAATACCGGCAGACAGAAAAACTCTGCATTGGATATCTGGGACATTCAAGCTGCTAAAGCAGCTGCAGTTATAATCACAGTTCGTAAAAGTATTCTAGATACTGTAAGCCGGACAACATCGGTATTCTTTTCAGAACTAAATCCTAAAAACTCTGAGACTAATAAAATCACTCTCCAATATGCCCCAAGCGCAAGCGTGGATTTGACCGGTTCAATTGCAGATATTGAATCTTCACTCGTTGATTCCCTTGCTCAGGCTCGTGCGGCTGATATTTCCCGTGGTGCAACAACAGTTGGACCACACAGGGATGATTTAATCTTTCAACTAAATAGATCAGATGCTGGTGTATCTGCATCACGTGGTCAGCTTCGCTCGCTCGCTCTCAGCCTACGACTTGCTGAAGTAGATCTCTCGCGTACGAGCACCGGCGAACAACCCATTCTCTTGTTAGATGATGTCCTGTCAGAGCTTGACGAAGCACATCGGGAACGTGTCACCCACCTAGTGCAAGAATCCGACCAAACCTTCATCGCAACTCCAGATCCTGAAAGGCCTAGAGCTGGCGATCTTCCAAGTTCAAATCGTTGGGTACTTGAAAACAATGAACTGTCTGAAAGAAAATTAGCGATCTAAATAATCTCGATCCAGCAACCGATAGATATCGGTACATATTAATTTCAGACTCTTTCGTTGTTAACGGGTTCTTGCAAATAGCTTTACGACTGGAAGCCTCAGCCGAGCGCCAAATGATTAGCTAATCTATCTCGCTCCACGGGGCCGATAGCAGATAAATGGTATCGACTCGGCTTCAATATCAGCTCGGCAACTTCTCCGATCGAGGCACGATCGATTGAATCAATTTTTGATAACAACTCGTCGGGTTGCAAAGCTGGAAGCCCCAGAGTAACTTGTGCTCCAACATACGATGAGACGGCTCGAGAGTCTTCCAAACGCAAAGTTAGTCTCGAACGAATAATTTGCTTCGCTAGCCTCACTTCAGATTCAGTAGGCATCTCAACTGCTCGCTCAAGCTCGTTGAATAGTTCTTCAATCGTGGCGTCAACATTCTTCGGATCAACTCCAGAATATATGCCAAACATTCCTGTATCAGTCAAAAAGCTTGGATAAGAATGAATGTCGTAACACAATCCCAACTTTTCGCGCAGCCGAACAAATAATCGAGAGGACATACCCTCTCCTAGAATGACCGAGAATAATTCAAGTGCGTAACGTCTTTCGTCATGCAATGCCAGGCCTGGCATTCCTAGCATCAAATGTACCTGTTCTGTATCTCGTTGAATCAGGGCTAATCTATTAGCCAAGTTTAGATCTCCATCAGTCTCCGCTCTAGATACTGGCATATCTGGAATGAACTGACCGGGAGAGCCTGATTGCCATCCACCATATAGTTCGTTCACGGCACGCTCTGCACTGGCTGGATCGAAAGCACCCGCAATTGATAACGTTGCTGCATTTGGTACATATTGTTGCTTGTAATAACTAACAATCTTCTCACGTGGCATATTAGTAACAGAGCTAACTGTTCCAGCAATTTCTCGACCATGGGGTTGATTGGGCCATATCAAGCCGTCGAGGGCAACAGAAACTAGTTCCGGAGGTGAATCCTCAACAGCAGCCAATTCCTCCAAAATAACTCCGCGCTCTCGTTCAATCTCATCATCCAAGAGAATAGAATTTTGTATGAGATCAGATAAAAGAGCCAACCCGTGTGAGGCGGCATCTGGCGTCATCTTGCCGTAATAAACAGTCAACTCACGATCTGTTATCGCATTAACTCCACCACCCAACTGATCAAGTTCTTTGGAAATCTCTACGGGATCTGGTCGTTGCAAAGTACCCTTGAAACAAAGATGTTCCAGAAAATGCGAAAGACCACTATCGGATTCTGTTAACTCATATCTGGAACCAGCTTTCACATATAGCGAAATCCCTACAGACGTAGCACGATCCATTGGAGTAAGGAGAACTCGAAGTCCGTTATCAAGCGTTAAGTCTCTGGTATCAAGGCGCACACCATTCAACTCTTGATCCAGTGGTGCAATCGAATCAAAAATATCATTGGTAATATCTGCCATTTATGCGACCGTAACAACTACTATGATAATAAATACCCTCGTGTCGCTAGAGTGTGCGGCTACGCGTTAGCCGCGATCAATTTAACCGAGGGAAGCCCTCCGGCCAAACCATCAAAATCAAACAAAGACATAACTGCACCACCACGATAGTAAGACGGTACGTAAACAGTGCCCGCTGCTACGCCATCATCTAGCTTGACTTTCATAGTGATGGAATGCGAGCCATTCTGAAGAGTTACCAAGGCGCCTGAAGTCACGCCAGCCTCCTGTGCATCAGTTGGATTAACCCAAGCAGCTCCTTCTCTATCCAATTTATCTGCCTCTTCCGACGCACTGGATGCGCCGTCCCAAGAGGTGTAGAGCGACCTAGACGTAAACACAGCTAGGTTTTCTACTCTCTTGTCCATGGGTGTCAGCTGTATCTCATGCACCTCATCCTCTAATTCAGATTGATCCGGTACCGCCCGCGAATAACCTTGTCGCTTTATCACAGCCTCCTCTGAAGGATATTCAGCGAGTGCAGAATATGAAAAGACTCTGTCAAAATCAAAGCCCATACCGCTTGCTATTCGTCTGATAATTTGGATCCCAGATTTTTCTTTCTCTACACCACTATCAATCGAATTATGGAGCAATACTCGACGATCAGCCGTCGTGATCGAACCAGATCTGTGATAAAAAGCGGCCTCTGAAAGCATCACGGTAGCATATTCAGAAAGAGTCGATTTGACCGAATCAATGACCACCAAGGAATCTAAATTTGAGAGGGCTGAGAGAATTGTGTCAGTATCAGGAGAATTTAAAATTGGATTATCACCGTGAATAACCAGCCCTTTTATTGAACCAGAAATCGCCCCTAGAACTATTTCACTGAACGCCTTGCCATCTGCTCTGGGGACGAGGCCTGCGTCATGCACTCCATGCGTATTACCGTCTAGCGGTAGATAAAAGAGATGCTGAGCACTCGTGTTACCCACCATACGAATAGTTAAATTACAAGCTGCTGCGGCTAGTCTACTAGCCATCTCACCGTCAATAGCATTAGGTGCAAAAACAACAGAGGTTATATCGTCAGCAAATTCCTCATCAGCGCTAACAATTGCTAATGCCGCATCCCACTGCTCGGCTGCGATTCCTGGAGGTGGATCAGTCTCTAGCTTCCTTAATGAGTCGGCAACATTTGCCTCAGACCCAGGAAAACAACGTAAAACGCTAGCCGCAAACCTGTCCAGTTCGCTCCAACGTGGCGAGATCAAAATCACCTTCGCTTGATTCTTTCTCGCGGCTCCTTTAATTCTGAGGGAGACACCTGGATGTGATTCTTCTAAGTCTGTAGCTATTATTACTAGCCTCGACGAATTCTCGATGTCTGTGAGATCTGCCGACAATTTCGTAGTACCCAGCGCTTTCTCTAGGCTAGAAAGCACTGATCTATGAATCACACCATGAGAAAAATCAATATTTGGGGTCCCTATCGAATCAGCTAACGCTGAGAGGGCCATAGCCTCCTCTGTGGTACCTAGAGGAGAACCCAACAAGCCTATTGCTTGTGGTCCATGCGAATCAATCACTGACTTTAATTGATCCACGGCAACGTTCGTTGCGTCAGAAAGTGTTCTAGGTACTAACCGATCATTCTGTCTTTCAAGTGAAGTTGTCAGCTTATCCTCCGGACCGATCGCGTCATATCCAAATCTACCGCGAACACATATCTGATCCTGAGATACAGGATTTATTCGTTCTGGTCGAACAATGACTGGTATATTTTCTGAGCCGACTTGATCGCTTGTCCCGTAGGTAATAGTGCAACCTACCGAACATGAATTGCACACCGCACTCGTCCAATCGTCAGCTCTACCAGTCCATTTGTTGGGCTTTTCCATAAGCGTTGCGGTTGGGCAAACATCAATACAAGCTCCACAGAAATCACAGTCGCTCTCATGAATTTGGCCACCTGCTCCGAAAGCAATCATCGTAGTATGACCCTTACCTGATAAAGCAAGCGCACCTGTGTGACGTAGTTCATCACATGCTCTAACGCATCGAGTACAGATAATACACATCTGTGGATCAAATTCTAAAAACGGATTTGCTCTATCTGGTTCAGGAGGAGGAGTCTCATAATATGAACGCTTTTCGCCTACCCATGGTTCAGCGAAATCACCCTGATCCACATTTTCACATGAAGTCTGAAGTTCGCATCTGTAGTTCTTACTGCACGTAAGGCAACGGTGGGTCACAACATCATCACGTAGACAAATATCGCCTGGCATGCAGTGAACGCGCCTGTGGCAAGTGAGACAACGATCAGGATGATTAGCCAAAATAACCGACATCACAGACTGCCTAGCCTGCTTTACTTCAGGAGTATCAGTCTGAACAACTTGGCCTTCCGTAATCTGTGCCGTACATGAAAGTTGCAGCGATGAGGGACGCCCGCCCTCTATATCGACAATACAAGTTCTACAGCCAGCATATGGTTCTAAACCATCTATGTAACAAAGATTTGTGATGGTGATTCCCTGCTCCTTGATCACCTCGACAAGGCGGCGACCTGGCTCAGCATCCACTGTTTTTCCATTTATTGAGATTTCAACCACAATACCAACCTCAGCGTTAACTAATCTATTTCTTCTTTTGGAGCTATACGTATGGGAGAATTATGCCGACCTTGCAAACGTTGAGGACCAGGCGCCTCTTCTAGACCTGACACATCGACTCGAGACCTAGCTGTGGGCATTGAAGTGATCAGAGGGATGCTATCTTGCGATTGCCCGTTCGGATACCGACCACCAGTTTCAGTAAGGTATTTTTGTGCCTCTCCAGTTAGACTGTCCCGATCGCGATACATATTCTCGAAAAGATAAACGGCGTCGTTATACCGACCACCAGCCTGAATCGCCTGATAAGGACAAGCTTCCGTACAAAGACCGCAATACATACAAATCCTGAAATCGATTTCATACCGCTCAATTTCCAACGTACCGTCAGATCGAGGAGACGTTTCAACTAAAATACATCCGTCCGGGCACGCCTGTGCACAAGTAGAACAACCAGTGCACCGCTCCTCGAACCATAACAAGTTCGTTCTGGCTCGAGCAGGAACTTCACGCTCCTGTTCCGGATAGTTGACAGTGATCGCTGGGCGAAAGACGTGCTTTAACGTCAAAAGCATCCCCTTTACAACACCCATGCCATAAATCATTTTTGTGCTAGACCCTTCAAATAAAATTACGTCTACTGAGGATACTCGAGCACTTACTTCTATGCACGGACCTATATATCAGAATCATTGTTAAATCTAAATAATGAGCGTGCATCGTCAACTAAATCCGGAGTATTAAGATTAATTTTGACTATCGGTTCGTCGGACATATTTAACCTTTTAGAACCGTACGACTTAACGATCTGGCGTAAACCTTCACCTTCTTCAGTAACCTCCTGAAGCTCATTTATCAATTGACCTTTTAGAATTACAGGGTGACCACCATGGGGTAATCCACGCTCGTCAGAATATTCTGGTTGAACCAACGCGGCACCGGTTGAAGCTAATTCAGCTACGAGCGCTCGTATAATGGAAGCCGTAGTTGGCTGATCTACATTTTGTATCACCACAGATTCATAACAAGAATCAGTACCGGCAACCTCAAGCAAAGCGCGTGCGCCAGCTCTCAGCGAAGTAGACCGGCCTTCTTGCCATTGTGCATTTTCAACGACTATACAGTCCAAGCCAGTCATAGCCTTCATGATTTCAGATGAATTGTTGCCCAACACAACCACTGGGCAAGTAACGCCCGCGAGAATCAATTCCTTAATTTCCCATTCAATGAGAGTGGTCTCGCCCCATCTGAGTAACTGCTTTGGCACTCCCATTCGCGTTGACGCACCAGCTGCAAGTAAAATCCCCCCGATCATCACGTGACCTCTTTGAGATTTGACTCATCTTTGAGTCGGAGATTTGTGACAGCTTGCTGCACAACTGCCTCAGCAAGTACCGAACAGTGCTGCTTAGATTTGGGAAGTCCACCCACCGCCTCCGCATAATCCAGTCGAGTGAGCTGACTTGCCTCGCTCAAGCTCAGTCCTACAAGCATTTCGGTGGCTATAGACGAAGTCGCTATCGTCGCTGGACAACCCGATGCTTGAAACGAGACTGACTCTATGACGTAGTCTTGTCCAGCCCGATTTTTTTCGAATCTGAAAAAAAACTTAACTTCATCGCCACAGACTGGATTAACTACTTGCCCCTCTACATCAGAGTCCACAAGCTCACCCACATTACGTGGATTCTCAAAGTGTTCTATGGCAATAGCTGAATAATATTGAGAAGATAAATTATGGTCAGTCATCAAATCCTCTAAAGCTTTGCACTGATGATAACAAACGTGGCCAGTTCCAAAATATTCTTGACTCCAAATATTGAGTAGCTCTAGTTGCACAATTTGCAGGAGCATTCGAACTATTTTTTTATCAATATCCCAAAACTGAAAACAGATTCACCACTTGCTGAAAATCAGCCGGCTGAAAGAACTTATTTAAGTGGATTATTAAGCCCTCTTGATTGATGCATACAATGGCACGATTGGAAGTCACTCCATCCTCATTCAAAACACCATATGCACGAATAGTTTGACAATCTGAATCTGACGCAAGACTAAAGGGGAATTTATTCCTTGCGATAAACTTAAGATGTGATTCCATCGAGTCTGATGAAATACCAATCACCGTTGTATTCAGTTGCACCAAAACCGCGAATTCCTGGGTAAGTATATTCAGGGAATCCGTACACAAGGGAGTAAAGTCACTAGTATAAAAAATTAGTACTGCCGGACCTTCAGCATGCAGATCAGCCAAGCACACTTCCCCACTTGTACTTTGCAAACAAAAGTCTGGTGCCAGATCACCTATATCCATAATTAAGACGCCTCCGAAAAAAGTAGCTTATAGGAGTACCTGAGATTGGCACAACAGACTTTCCAACGGAACACCTCGCCGCATCACTCGCACTCTAATTCGACCTAAACCATTAGGGTCTGTCAATGTCTCAATTGCCTTTCGCGCCACCAGAAATCGATCAGGTCGCCTTTGCGCCCATCCCGATTGCGCGTCTAGTAATCCGTAAGCCCCAAGTGATACTAAAACTTCGGCCTGTGACACCAGTGCATTACTCGTCCAGGATTCATCAACCGCCCGAGCAAGAGCAGTAAAATCAACGTGGGCTGTGAGATCTGCAATCCCTGGTAAATCCAACACATTTTGCTGCACATTATGCCCACGAAAGGCCATAAGTGTGCCTGATTTTCTCCAACTGGCATATAAATCAACCGCCTCGTATCCGTAATCACTTATGAACATATAACCATTAGCGATCTTTTTTGACAGTTTTGTCATAAGTTCAGACGCAGCAAGGTTCACCTCTATTCGCGTACTTGGAATTGGAACCCGTCGAGGAACATCGCCCGCCAAAAACATCTTATCTAGATGTTGAATCACCATCTGATCCGTTAAAGGACTGGGCTGAAATGCCAGCTGATCCTGCTCATTTACTACTATGTGAAGCTCAGACACCAGTGACTCAGGTTCGTCGCTAGCCTCGACTAAATGTACCGGCAACGCATCAAAAAATTCGTTCGCGAACAATACGCTGTTTTCAAGAAGAACTTGCTCACTCATCCAATCGTCAAGTAGCCAAAATTCGATGCGCCCATCCAAATCAGGGTGGCCCAACTTCAGTTTTTCTCTTTGTTGATCCAAGCGATGCTCGGATCCATCCACCACAATCACCCTCAACGAACTCATACAATCAGGTGAACGCCTCCGCAAAGATGCAAGCATTCCAACCAAAAACGATCCCGATCCGCCACCCAACTCAATAAAAGTCAAGTCTGAAGGGCAACCTAACAGATTCCAGCACTCTAGAAGCTGTCTAGCCCAAAGTCCTCCAAATATAGGATGAACTTCCGGGCTGGTTTCAAAATCACCCTCAATTCCTAACTTGAGATCTGGCTTGGCGTAGTAGCCAAGATTCGGATGATTCAACGCTAACGCCATGAACTCCCTAAACGAAATTGCCCCCCCATGTGCCAGAATCACTTCCTTAATAACCTCCAGGAGCGGGGCCTTAATTTCCTGACCTAACTCATCGGCGGCAACTAAATCATCCAAAAATTCTAGTTCCTGTGAAAACTGATCTTCGATCATTCGATCCTCATAAAATGTTTAGTACTGTTATATGCGGTGACGTAATCTCTGAAATTGACCACCTGCGGAGTTCAAGCGCACGCTCTGGAGTCCGCACTTTACTGGCGATGACATATATAAAACAATCCAAAAGATTACTCACAATATCTTTTGAATCTAATAGACTCTCATCCACCTCCACGAGAATCTCGAATTTTTCAGATCTCTCAGACATACCTGCAAGATTCTCAATCTCTTTCTTAGATCTCACCACCCAAACAATTTCAAGTTCTGGTAATGCTGCGGCTAGAAAAACTGATTGTCCTAAGTTGTCAATGCAGATTCGGGTAAGACCTAGGGAGTCAGCTGCTAATTTTATATCGTAAAGTAGCCGGGTCTTGGAAATAAAAAAAGGCGAAACAAAGCGTACCGTAATAGGTGTCCTATCGGTAACTGAACACTTTCCCTTTTCTATAGATGGAAGAGCTCGAAGTTGATCCAACTCAATAGCATTAGCCCGTGAGATTCTCATCCAACTAAGAATTCTTAGTAATAAACTATTGCCTCGCAATGACATTTCCGCGGCCCTACGATCAATCGCTGGATGTCGCACAAGCCCTACGCCATCGGCTGAAAATTTATCAGAAATTAATAACGTGCGAACAACTCGGCTCATTTTCTATTTATCCGAAGAACCGTCTCGACTACCCCTGGCCAATATCAGATTTTTTCATGCCAATTGCCTGAAGATAAATACTTCTAGGTCGAGCATGATCTAACTCAACAAAAAAAATACTTTTCCATGGACCTAAACGTATCGAACCATTATGCACCGGAAGAGACTCGCTACCACCCAGAAGTAAATGCTGACAATGTGAGTGTGCATTGGCACTTTCAGCTGACGTCATATTAACCGTACGTATAGAAAAATCATTATGCTCGTAGTAATCACCAGTCGGAGCAAATCTAGCAAGAACTCGGGCCATATCGTTCAATAAAAGCGGTTCATTCTCGTTCACGATAACTGCAGCTGTCGTGTGATCAGACGTGATTGATACTTGACCAAAATTCACCTGTGACCTGCGAACGAAGCTTTTTACATCCTCTGTAATATCGATGAACTCAAGTGCATGATTTGTGTCATAAGTTAGAGTTTCAGCGAATACAACAAAATCTGACGCAGTCGACTCCACTTGATGGAGATGAGTAATCTTTTGTTCCATCATTCCCCCGTTCATCATTTATTCTCAATCTAACATAGCAGAATCATTCTCTAGTTGAACATGCTCTTTTAACGATAGAACGATTTCCCGAATTGTTCCAATATCACGTGCTTGCGGCCGGTATCGCAGGTACGGTTCAAGATCACCTATCGCTTCGTTGGCATCATCTGTCTTCGCTCGCAACATCCCACGATCACGCATTTCATCAAGATCCCAAGGATACATTGCTACGAGAAAGTCAATTATTAGTGCAGCATGCTCCTCGTCGCCTCTTTGCAAATATATGGTCTTAAGTAGCCTGAGCAAGCGTTGCATAAATTGCCGAGGCTCTAGAGGATCAAAATAATGATCTTCCACTTGAATTCTACCGCCAAAACGGTTGCGAATCAGAATATGAGCGTCCTGTCTGCGAATGTTCTTACCCGCAGCATAGGGATCTATCAAAATTTCTGAAGCTTCAGGCTCAAGATCGTTCTCTGGAACGCTTGGATAGAATCGGCAAATCATATTTCCAGGTAGTCCTACTGGCCGAATATCTAATCCGGCTCGTTGGCCCAAATCACAATAGAGAAGTGTTAATGAAATCGCCACACCACGCTTTCGATCGAGCATGGTGTCTAAATAAATATTAAGAGGATCATCGGGGGATTCCAGATCAGGAACAAATCCGCATTCTCTAAATAAGAAAACTGACATGCTTCTTATTATTCGACGAGCGTTGTAGCGAAGTGTGTCTAAACGGATAGCTTCAACTAAGCCACTTCCAAGTCTCGAAAGTTCACGTTCATATAAATCCGTCTGAAGTCCCGGATTATTTTCCTTTGCGATCAGAAGTGCCGCACTTGACAAATTAAACTGTGAGTCATCGCTATTGACCAAATCAGCAAACTCACTAACCAACCGATCGTGGGGTTCGCTGTTTCTCATTACTCTACAAATTTCCCCTAGACAGAATTGTCAAAAGCTCATCAAATCAATAACTATGTTCATGATTACTCGTCTTCTCGCTGTCTAACTAAATCCTCGGGTTGGCGCTTTCGATCAGCAGAAAATCCCTCAAACCGGATCACCTTGAGCACGGCTAGGGTTAACACCAGAACAGCAATCAAAATCTTCGATTCTTCATACCCAAGCAAATAGCTCAAGCTAGGAATCAGTAATATTCCAACAATTCCAGATAGCCGCTTGCGTCGGGTAGTTAAATAGAGGGCAATAACAGTTATTAAGATGTAAATAGTTGATATCGGTAACAATGCTATTACGGCTCCGACCGCAGGAGCCATCCCATTTCCACCGTGAAATTTTAAAAATACAGAGAAGTCATGTCCAAGAACTACGGTCAGCGCTACCGCACCCACTACTATGGCATCGGCACCCAACCAATACGCAAGCCCAACTGCAATAGATCCCTTACCTATATCACCAATTGCAACAAGCAGAGCTGATGCAAATCCGAGATTATCCCAAACATTCATCATGCCGGGATTAGTAGTACCTACTCTTCTTATATCCAAACCATGAAAAAATTGGACGACCAGGTATGAAGTCGGAATAGACCCTAAAAGGTAGGCGGTTAGCACAAGAAGAGCGATCGTCATCAAAGGCACCCAATCTCACGATCCAAGTAATCTGGGTTAGATCTTATCATCCTCAATCTAACTCCAAAGATCATTGTCAACGTTTAAGGTCTCCATAGCAGATAAAATGCCTTCTATATCGATACCACTATTTTCCTTCACCAATCTGGTAATAGTCTCACGAACATTATCCATGTCTCCACCCGCAAGCGAAAATGAAAAATTTACGACGAAGGCAGTCAACCACATAGGTATTCTAAGCCAAACCCATGGAACATCTCGAGTACGCCCAGCTGCCACAAGACCAGGTATTAGATCAGGAATACTCAGATTAGAAGTAGAGGTTCGAGATCCATCCTCGTTCGGTTGAATGTAAGACTCCCGCAAGAGTCTACCAAGTACCGTTCCGAGAACGGCTGCACATAAAATTCCGAACGCACTCTTTACTCGACGATTCATGAATAATATCCTCCCACACACCTAATTCGCTACTAAAGCAAAGATCCATTCAATTCGATCACTGATCCTTGAAAATTGAACTCCAACACACTCGTGCATGCGCTAGCCGAGATCAATACATACACTCACACACTATACACGCATGATATTCGGTATTAGTTAAGCAGTGAAATGAAGAATAATAGAAGCCGGTTCCCGACATTTCACTATGGATGGTTAATTGTTGGCAGTGCCATCGGAACATCATTTGCATCGGTAACATTTTTTAATCCAGTGCTCGGTGCATTTACTCAATCATTAGAATTCGAATTCGGCTGGAGCAGAGCGGCGATAGCAAGCGCGATTTCTGTTGGATCGCTGTTAGGAGGAATCGCCTCACCCTGGTCAGGTGCAATTATCGATCGCTGGGGTGGACGCTGGGTCATAGCCATTTGCGGTACGATTATGGTCATTGCTTGTCTCAGCCTTTCAACAGTCAGCAGTTTGTGGCAACTCATCTTGTTCTATGGAATTGGTAGAGCACTCTCGATGGGAGGTATGCAAGCAAGTTCTTATATAACTGTTTCAAATTGGTATATAAAGAAAAGAGCAGTTGTTGCGAGTATTGTCGGGGTTGGCCAACGATCGGGTATGGCTACACTACCGCTCGCGGTCGCTCTGACTATCCAATTCACTGATTCATGGCGTAATGCATGGGTGGTTCTCTCTCTGCTCCTTTTCCTGGCATTCCTGCCGGCTCTTATCTTTATGAAACGACGGCCCGAAGATATTGGATTATTACCAGATGATGAAGTCCAAGCCGCAAAAGATAATTCGGCTAGCCAGCTTTCCAACACGGCACACGAATTAGATCGCTCATCATCATTCACTCTACGCGAGGCTTTTCATCTGAAGGCCTATTGGCTTGTCGGCATTGCCCTCAGCCTAACCATGATGACGAGCGGAGCAGTAAATTTTCACCAAATTCCCTATCTAATAGAGCATGGCCTACAGCCGGGCGAAGCTGCTCTCGTAATCACCGTCTGGTCGATAATGGGCGCCATCGGAAGTATTTTTGGTGGCATTCTCGCGCAACGCATAACTATGCGTCGAACAATGATTGGAACACTTATTCTTATGGCGTTAACAATTCCGTTACTTGCCCAAGCGACCACCTTACGAGATGGAATGCTGTATGCGCTGACAAATGGAGTCGCGTTTGGGTCACATGTAACCTTCATGCAAGTTATCCATGCCGACTACTTCGGTCGCTTCCATGTTGGGAAAATAAGAGGTTCATTCCAACCAATTCAACTGGGTATGAACGCCCTTGGTCCACCCGTAATCGGTATCTGGTATGACCAGTTAGGCTCCTACAACGGGGTCTTCATCGTCTTCGTTAGCATGTACTTAATCGGAGCCGCCTGCTACATTTTGGCACCATATCCAAAAAAATAAAATTGCCCTCGAAAAGAACTCCTCATAACTGTTCACTTGTATAGGCACTTGACAGTTTAACGAGAGGCAAAGATACTTCTAGCAGGTAAGAATAACAATCAAATAAGGAAACTCATTTGTCTTCTTCGCTGCTTTTCCCCAGATTAATTGCAGAGGCTATTGGTGCATTCACCCTCGTGTTTGTAGGTGTGTCGTCGATAATTATTACTGGAAATATAATCGCGATCGCCTTCGCACACGGTCTCGCCATCGCTCTCATGGTATCGGCGTTAGGAGGCGTTTCTGGAGGCCACTTCAATCCGGCAGTAACCATCGGATTTTGGGTTACCCAACGAATCGAAAGTATGGCTGCGGTCGCATACATTGCGGCCCAACTCGTCGGTGCAGTGATCGGCGCGTTCCTTGTGAACATGTTATTGCCGGCAAGTCTGCTCGATATTACCAGCACCCTTGGTACTCCAGTGCTTGACAGTCAAATAGGGTTCATAAATGGAATTGCCATCGAGGCGATACTTACATTCTTCCTAGTCATCGTTATATTTGGTACGGCTGTCGATAGTAGAGGACCTGCCTTAGGCGGTATGGCGATCGGACTAACTATAACTATGGATATTCTGGCTGGTGGGCCTCTCACAGGCGCAGCGATGAATCCCGCTCGCGCGTTAGGACCAGCGCTCATTAGTGGAACTTGGACTAACCATCTCGTCTACTGGATAGGACCAATTATTGGAAGCCTCGCAGCAGCACTGCTGTATCACTCAGTACTTATTTCAAAGACCACAGAAGGGAAATCAGAAACATAACATCAGCTGACAGCTAGAGGCTGTCGCTTTATAAATTGGTTATAACATCTGCCGCAAATACGTACCCCCGCCGCACGGCAGATGTATAGCAAAGAAAAGGCCTGTAGTGAATCACTACAGGCCTTTTCCAATTGTACAACTCGAAATCTTATCGCCCGGTGCTGCCATGTCCACCCGAACTTCGGCCAGTTGATCCTAAATCCTCGGTTGACTGAACGACGTCAAGTTCTACCGCTGGGCTAGAGTTAAAAACCAGTTGAGCAATCCGATCCCCAGACTCAACCACATACGAAGAATTATCATTCAATAAATACATCGTCACGAATAGTTCGCCTCGATAGTCGGCATCTATAGTGCCATATCCGGCTATAACTCCTTTTAGCGTAAGTCCTGATCTCGGTCTAATTTGAGCATCAATTCCAAATGGAACCGAAATAGCTACACCAACCGATATGAGTTGTGGACTTGATTTCAATTCAATAGGCGACTCAATACACGCATAGAGATCAAAGCCAGTGGACTGATCCGTAGCACGCTGGGGAATTATGGCCGATGAATATAACTTCGACACTTGAATATTTTCCATACTACCTTCCAAATCAAAATAGTCGCATACATCAATCAAGAGCGTTAATCTAACAACAATAATATTAAAGTTCTGGAGGCTATCGTCCATGACAAATGAAGGAATTGACAAGAGCACTCTGGAAGAGGGAGCTGACTGGATCGCAGAAATGGCGTCGGAAGATCTCAACGGCTTCATTCCGTCCGAACTTTGTGACTTAATAATCGAGACAGAACTTGTGATTCGAGAAGAAAAAAACGACCCCATGATGTCCCATCAATCAATGGCGACCTTGCTCTACCAAAAGTTTGAGTCCGATCCAGACATTCCCACACAAGAAGGTGCAATCACTGAATTCTTAATACGAGAAATCTTGTACTGGGAAGATGAATTCCGCTCAATGGCAGGCTATCCGCGGAAAATCAATCCTTCATAAACTGGATACTCTTAACTATCCCGCAATTTCTTCAGATGATTCACATTTTGCAAATCAGGCCCGTTTCCTTTTTCGCTATCTTCAGTTGGGTATCCAGGGACCTCTAATAAGAAGGGCACCTTCGCAAAAGCAGAGTGGCCTAGAATCGCTTTGAAACCATCATCACCAATAAACCCCTGACCGATATTCTCATGCCGATCCCGGTTTCCACCTAACTCCATCAGCGAATCATTCGCATGTACTACCAATAATTTTTCAAATCCGATAGCTGCATCAAATTCGTTCATGGTGTTTTCAACACCTTCAGAGTTACTAATATCGTAGCCCGCAGCAAATGCATGACACGTATCAAAGCAAACGCCAAGTCGATCAGAATCGACTCCGTCTAACAACATTCCAAGTTCTTCAAATGTCGCCCCGATCACGCCACCCTGACCAGCCATGTTCTCAAGCGCCAGCTTAGTATTGGTTGGAGTTTCGTCTAAAATTTTTATCAAGGCCTGAATCACTTGGTCCGAAACTGCATCAATCCCCAACCCTTTATGAGATCCAGTGTGAAGTACGACACCCGTAGCTGATATTTTGCTTGCAATAGTCAAAGCGTTAACCACTGATGCAATAGATTTTTCCAACATTTCTGGTTTGTCAGTGGCTAAATTAGCAAGATAAATATTATGAATCCACACTGATTTAATCGAAGAGGCGGCAAAGTCAGTCACAAATTGTTCTACTGCCTCATCGGTGTGTTTCGTTGCGCGCCACATCTGGGGAGCCGAACAAAAAATTTGTATGGCTTCTGCCTGAATTTCTTTCCCGCGTTCTAGGGCTTTATAAATGCCACCAGAAGAAGAAACATGCCCACCTACTAACAAGTCACTCACAATAACTCCCTTAAAAGAATGATATTACTCGGGGATAAAGATAGAGAACTAAAACAGCCACTGCACTTACCGCTGAAGAGCTTTGCCTTTTTTTGGTGTGAGGATTTCGATTGGGTATACTTTTCTTTTTAGCATTTCTCGTGGAGGATCAATGTAGATCGCACTCCATCCGCAGGCCTGTTCGCAAAGTCTGCAGCCGACACACTTTCGATCATCTACAGTTGCCATTCCGTAATAGTCTTGATTAGTCGGACTATCAGTCAAAGACAGTGCATCGAACGGACAAATATTGATACATAACTCACAGCCAGACCCAATGCAATTTTCTTCGACGACCTTTGCTAATGGCAGCTCTCGTCTTGGGAATGTTCTCGCTATATCACCTAGTTCGTCAAGAATAGCCTCCGGAGGACAAACAGCTCCACAGGCTCCACAATCGATACACAATTCAGCATCTATAACATGGAGTTCATTGCGCACACCAGAAATTGCCTCTACTGGACACTTCTTGGTACATGCCGTGCAACCTATGCAGGTTTCAACTATCTTGTATGCCAATTGAATTCCTTACACTCAACTCTCACTGCGAGATTACCTTCCCGCAATCGTGGCGGCAAGTCACTTAACCAAGCTAGCCCTAAACTAGTACAGAACTTGCTCAGCCATAAGCTGTCCTATTTCGCCACTATCCATGCCTAATACCTCTGAACATATTTCCCAGGTATGTTCGCCTAAAAGCGGGGCCGCTCCCCTGATTTCATGAGGAGTCTCAGATAATCTAAAGCCTGGACCATCATATGCACGTTTCCCTGCCTCGCTATGATCGGGATACGCATAGAATTCTCTTGCTGCAAGATGAGGGTCCTGCAGAACTTCGGAGGCTTTCTGTACCATCCCCGCAGGGACACTAGCTGCCTGAAGCTTATTCATCACGTCAGGCGCTCTGAACCCGCTTACCCATTCTCCGATAATATCGTCAAGTTCAATCTCATTTTTCTTACGTTCTTGTAACGTGGCAAATCGCATATCTTGCGCAAGTTCGGGTCGCTCCATGACTGTCGATAGGGCCGCCCATTGAAAGTCGGTCATGCAAGCGATTGCCACCCAATGATCTGGTCTGTCACCAATTTCGTTGGCAAGATATGCACCATGAGGTGCTGCATAAGGCACTCGGTTTCCCAATCTTTCGTAGCGGACTTGACCGTTATCCCAGGCAAACAACGCCCCAGCCATCCCTGAAACAGATGACTCTAATTGTGACATATCTATCAGTTGACCTTCACCGGTTCGCCGTTTGTGCCGCACAGCGGCCATTACGGCCACAGCTGCATGAATCGGGTTAATCACATAATCCGTATAATTCGTGCCAACCCCAATAGGAGGCTCATCCTCCTTTCCAGCTAAATAATTCACCCCACAAATAGCTGAAAGGAGTGCCCCAAATCCCTGGAATTCAGAATGAGGCCCAGTCAACCCTTGCATAGGTTCGTACAGACCAATAATTTCTGGATTCGCCTCCTGAACATTTTCCCAGGTCAGACCAATTTGACGAATAGCTCTTGCGGTCATGTTCGTAGCAAATACATCCGCCCACTTTACCAATTCAATCCCTAGTTCATGCCCTCGCTCCGTGGTCAGATCGATAGTAATAGACCTTTTCTCAGCGTTAAAATTATTGTAGTAACCGCTTTGGTTAAGACTCTCTTCCCCGTCTGGTTTAGGTTGGGCAATCCGAAGTCCATCTGGACGCTTCTCTGTCTCAATACGAATGACATCAGCTCCAAGATTCGCAAGTGCTCGGGTGGCAATCGGTCCCGCCCCATACCAAGTCGCATCACACACCTTCAAGCCATCCAGTGGCCTTGACCTGATCGATTCAGTACCCATCAAATTACTCCATTTTCACTCATCTGCATGATTTCTGATTTACCCAATCCAATGGCGCTGAAAATTTCTTCATTGTGTTGACCTAATAATGGAGCCGGATGCCTCAGTACCGCAGGAGTTACTTTGAGCTGCCAAGGGGGGCCTGGATATCTCAACTCAAGACCTCGACCACTGTCGTCAATCGTCCTAAACCAATCCCTATCGTTTAACTGTTCACTTTCGGACAACTCTTGTGGACCATTGATCGTACCTATCAAGAGTCGCAGCTTTTGTCCCTCCACATATAATTTTTCTTTGGGATATTTCTGAAAGAAATCTGTCACTAATTCGTCAACTTGGGCAAATACTTCTTTTACTTCGTCCATCTTTTCTGGATCGCCCATCAATCTAAAAACCGCAGCACTATTTGAAAACTCTGACATCACAGACGCATAAGGCTCCTCCCGCAACTTATCGGCTATAGGGTCACCCCACAGATCCATCAAAGCTAGAAGGCCATTAAATCCAGAGCCTGCAATCCCGGCAGCCATCGCGTATACCCACCCATCCTGTGCGGAATACAAACCCATTCCCGGTAACTTTATAGCTATCACTCCAGAGGTACCGCCAGTTCTTTCACGGTCGATGCCTCGTATATCAGCCGATTGCATAGCGGTTTCTTCGGCCATTAACAAGGATTCATGCATAGATACTTCAACATCTTGTGCAATTCCCGATTCATCTCGCTCTAGTATCGCGGCAACCACTCCCGCCGCTAAGTTAATCGATGCGCAATGAAAACCCTGCTGATCTGGCAGCTGTGTTGGCGGGCCTTCCTCAAAGCCGGAAAGATTCATAACACCGGCCATGGCTAGCGACACGATATCTGAATAAGCAAACGATGCGTACGGTCCATCTAATCCCCATCCAGTTACCGAAGCATTGATCAGATTAGGAAATAATCCTCTGAGGGTAGCCTGATCCAAACCGAGGGTTTCCATTTGCTGAGGACTCCACGACTGAAGCAGTACATCAAATTCACCAAGTAGCTGCAAAAATACTTCCCTGCCGGTGTCGCTGAATATATCCAGCGTCATCCCTCGCTTACCTACATTTAGAAGCATGAATTGTAGACTGGACTCCGGTTGATCCAAATTAGGTAAAAATGGGGCCCACGATCGCGAATCATCACCATCTGGAGGCTCAAGTTTAACAACATCAGCACCTAAGTTAGCTAGCAAATAACCAGCGTAATGACCCAAAGGTTCCGAAAGATCAAGTACACGAATATCGTCCAGTGTCCCAACCATATGCCCCCCATTTTCTTGCACGTACAGTTTAGCGTGTTCATACAAGGGTTAGTCTATCGTTTACCTAAATACTCCCTCTTCGCGGTACATAAACTGTGTTAATGCTTCACTAATTAGCAGACTTAAGAGATGTTCTTAATTAAACTCGATATCAATGCAACAAAACCGCAAACCTTCACTATCAACAACTCTTTCCGTTCTCGGGATTGCGAACTACCGCAGACTATTTATCTCTTCAACGTGTTCATTCTTTGGAATGAACATGCAAATGGTCCTGTTAGCCCTAGTCGCCTGGGAACTAACTAAATCATTCACGCTCTCTGGCATGCTCATGGCCAGTTCAGCACTCCCAATGCTCCTCTTCACTCTTCCTGGGGGCGCAATTGTCGACAGAGTAAACAAACGCACACTGATGATTTTTACTCAAGTGAGTATGGGATCCCTAAATGTCCTATGCGGGATTCTGATTTTCACGGAAGACATTAGTGTCTGGTCTTTGCTTGGGCTTGGTATCGCTCAAGGCAGCATCATTTCAATCGGTATGCCGGCCCGAACTCCACTAATGGCATCGGTTGTAAGCCCAGAACGGATAGGCAGCGCGATCGCAGTATCTAACATGTCAATGAATATGTCGCGAGTAGTAGGCCCCATGATTGGAGTAGCAATAATTGAGTTTTTCCCTCATTTCGGTAATCGGTTTGATGTGGGATATGAATGGGGTTACATGACGAGCGGGTTCCTTGGAATAATCTCAATAATCCCATTACTACGAGTGCCCTCAAGCATTGCTGCCCCCCAATTCGATTCAGGTAGCCAAAAAGAATCCCTGACGTTCAGAAGTATCATCGGCGACATTAGCGCGGGCATCAGCTATGTGTATCGGACCCCCCTGCTCAGGCTGCTCATGCTCCTTATGTTGGTACTCACTATCTTCGCACAACCTTTTCAAAATTTAGTAGCAGGCTTTGCTGAATCGGGCCTCCAACTAGAAAACTGGGAAGCAAAAGCTGGGCAACTCACCGCGATGGCAGGAGTTGGAGCAATGATAGGTTCTGTATTGATCACATGGCTAGCAGAATGGGACAGGAAGCCTCTCTTGCAATGGTTATCTGGACTTGCAACCGCTGCAGGTTTCATAACCATGACCGTCGGTTCTCAAATGTTTGGATTTGCGGGTGCAGTCGTCGGTGTAACAATGGTCGGTGGTGCCACCGCATTCTATATGACTGCAAGCAGCACAATGATGCTGACAGCGGCAAATCCAAAGTTCTACGGACGAGTCATGAGCCTCTTCATGCTTTCATTCTCAGCCGTTGGTGTGATGTCATTACCGCTTGGGATTATCGCTGACCGTGTGGGCTCATTATTCCTATTCAGTACTCTCGGAATCTGTGTTGCAGTCGCAATGGTGCTCACTGCAATACTGAAACCAAGTTTTGTATTTAAGCGATTCAGCTCAGAGCTGAACACTGACCAACAAACCGCCTCGGACGACGAACAATCAATAGCCATAGAGCCTCCTTCGAATCAGTTAACAGAAAATGCCCGACACTCTCCCGTAGCAACTCAAACGCCACAAAAGAGTGGCGAAATGGAGTCGATTCGACTGTCGAATTCCTCAAAGAAAAAACGCCGAACAGGATATGGAATTTGGAGTGAATCTAGCGTTGCCACCGATGTACCTGATTCAAAACACAGACTGCGATTTTTAACTCTCAAAAATGACCACAAAACCAACGCCCGTAATGGTTATGGAATTTTAGGAAATAGGCAGGTTCCCAACACAAAAATTAACCAAAAACAATACGGCTTTGGACCTATGAAAACAGCGCCCAAACACCCAAGCTTCACGGATACATCGGAACACTTAGGCCTGTCGGAAGAAAAAGTCACAGCCACCACTGCGGATGAAAAAGTCTTAGTTGAACGAATCACTCCCGACGTGATCATCGCGGCACCACGAAAAAGTAATCTCGTCTCCAATATTATTAAGGGAGGCTCTGTTATGGGTGCAGCGGCTGCTATGGTAGCTTTAGTAGTATTCTCCCTCAGGAAGAAAAAATAGAAACAAACCTATCCACCTGCTTACGTCTATCTATAAAGGACTTACACGTTGACATCAGATAAAAATGATCCGAAATCAATAGAAGAGGCGCTTAAAAAGGCTCAAACGAACCTCTCACCACAAATTCTTTCTGATGCGAGTGAGCTCCGCAATCAAAGCGAGCCTACGCTCCGACCAGTGAGTACTGGAATCGAGTCGCTCCTCCATACGCCCTTTGCGGTTTTGGATCACGGCTTTATTCGCATAGTAGATTACATGGGAGATGACGGCGCCGTAGTGCAAGCAGCTCGAGTATCAACTGGTAAAGGCACACGAGCTGTAAATACAGACCAAGGTCTTATTAATTATCTACTCAGAAATCGTCACTCTACCCCATTTGAAATGTGTGAAATTAAGATGCATGTGAAGCTACCTATATTCGTGGCTCGGCAGTGGATCAGACATCGCACTGCGAACGTGAACGAAATTTCAGCTAGGTATTCGATACTCGACCGTGAGTTTTACATCCCAGAACAAGATCACCTCGCTGCTCAAAGTACTGACCTCAAACAAGGGCGAGCAGACCAGCCACTCTCTGAAGAACAAGCAACACGGGTTCAAAATTTATTACGAGACGATGCCCTGCACGTATACAACAATTATGAAGTACTACTCAACAATGATGCTGAAGGAAATGTATTAGACGAAAACAGAGATGGCATCGCTCGGGAACTTGCACGAATGAATCTTTCCTTAAATTTCTATACGCAGTGGTATTGGAAAATCGATCTCCACAACCTCCTCGGCTTCCTCGCACTGCGAACCGATTCACATGCCCAATACGAAATTCGAGCATATGCGGATGTGCTTCTGGAAATAGTCAGACAGTGGGTCCCATTAGTGTATAACTCGTTCGAAAAATATCGGGTCGGCGGTGCCGCACTTTCTGCTGGAGGAAAAGAAGCCATAACGCGAATGCTCAAGGGTGAGCATGTGGAACGAGAAGATGTTGGAATGTCAGCAGGGGAATGGCGTGAGTTCAAAGCTACGTTCGAGATTGAATAGCTAATCAAATTATTAGTCAGTTAAAATACCAAGGTGGAGTTAAATTTATGTTCATAGCGATGAATGCGTTCAAAGTAAAAAAAGATTCAGGCGACGCCTTTGAAGCAGCCTGGCGTGACAGAGATACCTACCTAAATGAAGTGCCGGGGATACTCCACTTTGCGCTGCTGCGAGGAGATACTGAGGAAGACGCAATAAACTATTCCTCCCACACAATGTGGAAGTCGCGAGAAGACTTCGATGCGTGGACGAAAAGCGAAGCGTTCGTGCAAAGTCATCGCGGTGGTGGAAGTACTACGCCGTTACTACTAAGTCATCCAGAAGTGAGCACTTGGGACGCTGTTCTGGAACAGGATTTTCAAAGTGGGGAATAATCACATTAATTGTGAACGAATGCCTTCGTAGCTCAGGGGACAGAGCGAGGGTTTCCTAAACCCTAGGCCGCAGGTTCGAATCCTGCCGAGGGCACCATACTTCCTTAAACACCATATATAGCAACAGATTCACGTTAAGGGGACTGAGCGAGGGTTTCACGCGAGCCTCAAAAGGGGGCAAATAGGGGGCAATATTTATAAAAAATATAGTCATTTCTGGAGAAATTCCCTGCACAATATAGTGAAGCACTTTCCCCTTTCAACACAATTAAAGGCAGTAAGAAGCCTCTCGAAAAAGGGGCTCTCAAACGCGATTCTCGCGCCGTAAATACTGGACTTGATTACTCCTTCAAGAAGTTCCCAAAGGCCGCTGCCGCGTCCTTGTTAAGTTACTCTATTCCCAATAAATTCTTGATCCCTGATCTTGTCTTAAATAATATCAATCACTGCCTCTAAGTTTGTAGGGATTGGGACTCGGAGGGCACTCTGGTGGACATAATGGGCTTACATCTCTGGTAGTTCCCGGAACCACGAAGTTGGCCTCCCTGTTTGCAAATGCAATACTCCAACCCCAGCCTTCTGGATCAGATATGGATATAGAGAATTCAGACGTATCTCCCAAAAAATTGTCAGTATGGTTCAAACTAAAGTTCTGGCCCTGCCTCAATTCGAACACCTGTGTTTCTCTAACACTATTATTTTCAAAAATCTGAATTGAAAAGGTCATTGGACCACCTATACCAGCAAACAACAATTGCCAATCTTCTTCAATATTGATGTTATCTAAAACGGCATCCCCCCATCCAAATTCGCTGTATAGAATCTTATCTGTTTCAAATCCTAAATCTGCCGGGTATACCATTGCCACAGAATCTAATTGTTGATCTTTAATTCCGTCATATAAAAAAACGTCAACTTCATTATCATTAAAGGGGTTTTCTTCGCCGCTGATCATCCAACCCATGGCATCAGGCAATCCCCTTCCTCGGTTCCAATCGTTTCCAAAACTCTTACTTTCCCAACCTTCAATGGGGTTGCGATAAATATTTCCAAACTTCCTGACCACATCCTCTGTAAAAATAGCTGGAGCATATACAGTACGAGGCTGTTTAATGAACGAAAATGCTATGTGCGGAGAACCGGATTTACTGCCTACCATTTCATCAAATGATGGAACATACATGTAACCCAAGATATCTCCTTTTTTGACAAATTGACCTTTATCAACAACTACAAATTGTTTATAAAAGTCTTTTGGTTTCCCAACAAGCTCAGGGATCATATATGGCTCCATCTGGTACATAAACTCTATGGACTTGCCGTTATGTGTAGCGACTCTCAAAGTAAATCCATATGCAACATGCCACCAAGGAGGTGCGGAATTTGAATGGTCTACTACATTATTAAACCATGATTCACCCATATTTATGTAACCATCTGCAACTGCATAAATAGCAGGAAAATCGCTAGGGGCTTGGGCATTTTTCCATCTGGAGTCGCTGCTTGAAAAATATACCTGCGCATCGTTGTGCGGCCGAGGACTGCGGGCACCTACAAATGGATGGCCCGCGATAATATCTTCAAAATCAACAAAAAACCTGTCACTTTTATTTGTCGCAAAATAACTTATATCCGGCAATGTTTGTGGACTCTGCGAGCTTCCAGTCACCTGTGTTGCCACCTGCGTTGCAGCTTGTGTCGCTACCTGTGTCGCTACTTGTGTCGCTACTTGTGTCGCTGAAGGAGCAGGATTATTTTCATTAGATGTACCTACTACAGATTCGGTGTTAGATTCAACTGCACAAGCGGGGATAAGAAAAAGAAGTCCAATTACCAATAATAAATATTTCATGCCACCGCCCCTCTAACCTACTCTATATCGATATATTGATCCGTAACAATCGCGCATCCTTCTAACCAATAGTTACGGGACATCTAGTAATACTGCTCACCAAACATAGAGACAAATCCACAGCTGATCCACAGATTTGACATATTCCCGACCACATGACACGAATGACGGCACATAGCAAAAACAACTAAATACGTTAAAGCCCGTTCAGTGTGGATTAAATGGAAAAAATACTACGCGTTCAGAGTTGCATTAGTTGCAAAATTCCACCAGTAGTTTTTTTAGACGCCTAGTAAATCACATAATTCAGGAAAGTTTTTGGTCGTGTAGTCAGGCATGTATAATTTGTAAAATTCTGATTCATCGTATGGTAAATCATATCTATTAACATAAGCGCCTCGATAGCCACTAATTCTTGCTCCTAATGTGTCAAAAGAATGTGCTGCGACCATCATTATCTGTCTGGGTTCAAGGTTTAATTCTTTAGCAGCAAAACGATATACCGCAGGGTGAGGTTTAAATTGTCCAACTGTTTCGGCTGATAAAATAGCATGGAAATCACGTTTAATTCGGTTCTTAGCTAAATGTTCTAAGTAACTCTGTTCCCCATTTGAAAGCATTACAAGATCAT